>JBKBXU010000009.1:0-30340 GCA_046313675.1 Cytophagaceae bacterium | reverse complement strand
CAGAGATGATTAAACGCACCGGTGGTTACAATGACGATGGGAATTTAAAAGGAGCAAAAGATGAAACAGAAATTGAAGTAATGATGATTGGCTCCAAGAAGCAAGGAAAAGGCTATGAACTCCAGAGAAAACTCAACGAATACATTTCCTTTGTAAATAAGGAAACGGGAAGAGATTTGCCTCTTTTAGCACTTGATGCCCGTGAAGACGCAATTTTCAAAAACAAACCCGATCAAAGAAATAAGGATTTTTCCGAGGTTAACTTTGGCCAAACGCCATTGGTGGCAGCGCTCGCAGTAGTAAGTGAAATGGAATCTCGTGTAGCAAGTATCGAATCATCAATTTTGACGGACATTCACAGCAGCATCGGGATGGAAGATTTTAAGTTTGACAAACTTAATCCCATGGTAAGGAGTAATTCCAAATATGTACCCGCGGGCATGACGTATGAAGCTGATTTGTTCATGACCGCAACTTCTACCTCTTTGAAGCCGGAAATGTACTTGGGCGATAACTCGCTTGCTGTAGATGAAAATGGAATAGGAAAAGTTTCCTTTACTGCCTCTGGAGGAGGCTACGATGAAAATGGCATGGCAAAGAAGGTCTGGACGGGAAAAATAAAAATGAAAACTCCCCTTGGTGAAGATACAGTTTATACTGTTACGGAAGAATATATTGTAACCAAGCCTGTTATTGAGGTTCGCAGCGGCACAGTACAAAGCTTGTACAGAAACTGTGGAAATAAATTAAACATCCAGGTTCCGGCACTTGGCAATAGCTATAATCCTCAATTCACTGTAAATGGAGCATCACTTATAAAGGGATCCCGCAAAGGAGAAGTCACTGTAATACCCACCGCAGCTAATGTAACGCTGAAAGTCAGTAGCAATGGCTTTACTATAGGCGAAGAAAAATTTAAAGTGCAATTAATACCTTTACCGCAATTGGAAGTTTTGGTCAATAACAATAAAATTGATCCGATCAAAGGAGTAAATTCTAGGGACTTCAGATCCTTGCGTGTACGAGCTATAGCGGATAAATCGTTCCAGGATGCTCTTCCAGATGATGCTATTTACTCTATAACAGATTGGAATGTTACCCTTGCCAGGTCAAAGAGAGGGATAAAAAACAAACCATTTAACTCACAAAACGGGGATATTTCCGAAATTGTACGGGAAGCACAGCCCGGTGATTTGATTATTGTGGAAATCAAAACCGTTAAACGCAGAAACTTCAGGAATGAATGGGAAGTAGTCCCGATAGAATCTAAAACAGAAATTATTCCCATATTCTAAATCTCAACGGAGAGCCATTGTCTCATAAGGCTCTCCGTATTGTTAACCCTCAAAAATTTAAGGTCGCATCAACCCTTTATTTATAGATAAATTTCTTATTTTAGAACCGGCTCAGACAGAGTTCACAGAGTTAAAATAAGGCATAAAAAGAACGAGCTTTGCTTTATTTTCATAACCTTGTCAGGGCTTAAATTAATGACATTTGCTAAAAATTATTTACCGTGACTACCAGCAATAAACCCATTTTCAGCAGTAAAGTAAATTTAGAGCGATTTCCCGGAAAGGGTGGCTGGACTTATGCCAGAGTAGAACTCTCCCCCGACATAGACAAACCACTTGTCTGGAGAAAGGTAAACGGCACCATTGATGATCTTGCAGTCGAAAAATTAACGCTAATGCCGATGGGGGACGGGAAATTATTCATCGCCGTAAAAGCTGAGATTCGCAAGAAAATTAAGAAAGATGCGGGAGACTCCGTTACCATCATTCTTTACGAAGATGCCCCTATTCCGGAAGACATTCCCGAAGATTTTATCCTTTGCCTTCAGGACGATTCGGATGCATGGCGTTATTTTACCTCGTTCTCCGAAGAAGAAAAAATAAAATACGTTCATTGGATATACTCCGCAAAAGACGAAGATGAAATTGTGGAACGTATGGCAGAAGCAATTAACCGGATATCACGAAACATTAAGCTAAAGAATTGATGCTGTCATGCAAACTGTTCAATCACCTGTTTTAAAACGTTTGCCTGCACTATACCAGATTTTCTCCACTTCACTTCCCCGTTCTTAAATAATATTAGCGTTGGAACCCCCTGCACCTTGAAAGCAGAAGCGGCAGCCTGGTTCTTATCAACATTTATTTTAATAATTTTTGCTTTATCACCAACCTGCTTTTTGACTTCTTCCAGTATGGGTGGCATCATCTGGCATGGGCCACACCAATCTGCATAAAAGTCTACTAGCGTAGGGGTCTGACTTTTAACAATGTCTTTAAACGATGTTTTCATAATCTTCTATTTTTTTATTCAATAACCTTAATGTGTTAAAATGTTTCGAAATTTTCGTTGCCATATCTTAAAAACTTTGTGTCCACTGGACTAAACCAATACTGCCTGGGCAGGGTTAACGTATCGAAAAAACTATCCAATAAAAATATATTTAATCTTTCACATAAAATATCAATTTTTTTATTAAACCTGGGAATTATGCGATAGTTTTCGTCATGAGCAGCAATAATACAATAAATCAAGGTTTAAGACGTAAATGCGAGCGAATCGGTTGATATATTTTTCTACGTAATAGAAAGTTCTTTTGCGATTCAAGGTTAAACTTTCATATAGTTTAATTGATTTGCTTTGTAATGCTTTATACATAGTAATGCATTCTGATCGTTCCTCTCAAAGTGGTCTGATTTATAAAAGAAGTCCTGAGAAAAAAGCGAAATTGAAGAAATCTTATTCTGGTTGTGTATATTTGTTGACATTAAAGTTCATAAAAGATGAAATTAAAATTCTTTAACAGGTTCTGGCCTGCTTTTTTTTGGTTTTTTGCCATCTCTATCACTGGTTTTTCTCAGTCAAAAACCGATACCTCGGTAGCCAATTTTGACGCAAAATATGTCAATTGGTATAATCTTGACCTTAAAAAGGACAAAGTTCCGGGCGTAAGTGTCAACAGAGCTTATGAAGAACTTTTGAAAGATAAAAAAACCAAAAAAACCATAATCGTCGCAGTAATTGACAGCGGAACGGATATAGAACATAAGGATCTGGAAGGAAGAATCTGGATTAACGAAAAGGAAATCCCTGACAATGGTATTGATGACGACAACAACGGATATGTTGATGATGTATATGGCTGGGGATATCTTGGGAATAAAGAAGGGGAGAATATTCTTAATGAAAACTTAGAATACACCCGCATATACCGAAAGTACGACCCGCTATACAAGAATAAACAAGAAAGTGACATCCCGGATTCCGAGAAAGAAAAATTTAAGACCTATCAAAAAGCCAAAAAAGCTTATAAAAATGAGCTTGAGAAACAATCTGCTACTCAGGTAAACATTAAGATGATAGAAAATAATTTTAAGGAATGTGAATGGCTGATTTCAAAGCATTTGAGAAAAGAAGAATTCAGCCAGGCAGATCTTGAGAAGATAAAAAGTGATGATCCCCAGGTTAATGCCGCTAAAGGTTTTTTACTGGCTATGTACAGCAAAGGAGTAACCCTGGAAGCCATTAAGGAATACAAAGATTACACGAGTAAGTATGTTGATTATTATTTGAACCTTGATTTTGAACCAAGATCAGAGATTATAGGTGATGATATTGAAAACATCAACGACAGAGATTATGGGAATAATGATGTTGATGGCCCACGTTCAGATCATGGCACCCCTGTTTCCGGAGTTATAGCAGCCATCCGGGGCAACGGGATAGGTATTGATGGCATAGCTGAAGACGTAAGGATTATGGCTTTAAGAGCCGTTCCACAAGGAGACGAATACGATAAAGACATCGCTCTGGCTATTCGCTATGCGGTTGACAACGGTGCGAATATCATAAACATGAGCTTTGGAAAGGAATACTCTCCTCAAAAGCCGCTTGTGGATGAAGCCATTAAATACGCAGAAGCAAACAATGTATTGATGGTCCATGCTGCAGGTAACAGCGCCCATAACATTGATGAAATCATACATTACCCTAGCCGTACATGCATAGACGGATCAAGTGTAGAAAGCTGGATTGAAGTAGGTGCTTCTTCAATTAAACCAGACAAAGAGCTTTGTGCGGTTTTCTCAAACTACGGAAAACAAAATGTAGCCTTATTTGCACCAGGAGTTGATATTATCTCACTTCAATCAGAGAACAAATATGCTCAGGTGGACGGCACCAGCTTTGCCGGACCTATAGTTGCCGGTGTGGCTGCCCTGGTATGGTCTTACTACCCTGAACTGACCGCCGTTGAACTAAAAGAAATTCTTTTGAAATCCACGACTAACCTTGGTAAGAAAAAAGTATATTTCCCTGATCTTGAATCAGAGAAAAAATCCAAAGGTAAGTTCTCTGAGCTTTCTGCCACAGGGGGAATTGTAAATGCCTATCAAGCTTTAATTCTGGCCGAGAAAGTGGTAAACGACAAAAAGAAGAAATAATAACGCAGGCTTCCGGTAATTCCGGGAGCTTTTTTTTAGTTAAAAAATATGTTGCTGCGAAAAAACTTTTTACTGATCCTCCTTATTGCTACCTCTTCTATTGGCATTGCATTTTGTCAAGATGAAAAAACTATAATTCCCAAGTGGAAAACCGGAGACAAGAAAGAAATCGAAGAAGAAGTATTAATCCAATATAAAATCAGAGATGTAAAAATCCCTGATACGAAATTCTCCACCAAACACCGTATCCATGTCAAGGATGTTCAGGAGGAATTTATACTTATACATTATCAGTACTTATCTGATTTTTCTTTGTCTTTTATGGGTTCTGCCATGCAACAGAAAATGCTAGATGGGGTTTTGAATTCCAAAGAAATTGAAGATATGGTGTATGAGGTTATGCTGGACAAGGAAGGCAATGTGGTAGACCTGATAAACTGGCAAATAATACAGGGGAAAATGAAAAAGTTTGGAGAAAATCTTATCAATGCCCTTGATGACAAATTTAACATTCCGGCGCAGAAAAAAGACAGCCTGCTGAATAACTTTTATGAAGACTTCTCCAATAAAGAAAAAGTAATGCAACAGACACTTCAAAGTCTTGAGTATATGCTTAGTGGTTATGGAGTACCATACAAAGATAAAGGAGAGACAAGAACTTCCGGTGAAGTATATAGCACCATGAACTATTATAAATTAAATGAAACGGGCTTGCCAGCCGTTTATGTCTCCAAAATTTCTGCAAACAGCTCATCGTCCATGGACCTGAATTATTCCATTGAATACGACAAGGATATGTTAATAAGCCAGATCAGAAAAAGTGAGGAACTAGAAGAGGAGGATGACTTTTCCGAACAGGTGGAGCTTAAAGAAAACCGAACGTATCGTTTTGTGAAGTACAATGGCTGGTTTACGTATATAAACCTTGAAACAAGCCTTCTACTAAAAGGAATGGGTGAAATAAAAATCAGCAATAAGTTTAAAACCAAAAAATAATATTGCTACAGTTTATATTTGGAATATCCTTTCAAAAGCCAGCTCCAGGCCTTATCTGCAAAGCCTGCTAATTATTTGTTCATGCTCAGGGTAAACCTTTAGCATTGCTTCTTTGCTCGCCATCTCAAAATCCTCAAAATCAAACCCCGGAGCCACCGTACAGCCGACAAGTGCATATGGAACACCATTTGCAGGCTCTGAAGCAAACCAGCTTCCTGCCGGAACAACAAACTGAAAAACCTCATCTTTATCAACCTGCTTCCCCAGCTTTACTTTATAGTACTGCCCACTTTCTTCTATAACATGAATAAGAAGTGTACCCCCGTCGTAAAAATGCCAGCACTCATCACTTTTTATTCGATGAAAAGCAGAATAATCCCCTTTTTCCAAAAGAAAATAAATCGCCGTTGAAAAATTGCGTTCATCATGAAACCTCTCCGGCAGACCGGCAGCGGGAATACGCTCTTTTGCTCTATAGGTTTCTCTAAAATATCCTCCTTCAGGATGAGGGTTTAGCTGAAGTTTTATAATATGGTAAGCTGCATTCATTACACAAATTTAATTTAATCCATTAAAATCTGAAATACTATTGCAACCAAGACAGTAAAAAGGACAAGGAAACATTTGACAAAAAGGAATGTTAATTTTCTAAAGGTAAGCGAAGAAGGGAAATAAATATAAAACTTATGGCAGAGTCCAAACATACAACAAGTCACAACACGATAAAAAAGTGGGCTGAGGCAAGGAAGGGAAAGCCTACGGCAGTGAAAGAAACACATAGCAAAAAAGAAACGGGGATTGTACGACTAAGCTTCCCCGGAAGAAAAACAAACCACGATAATTTAACTGAAATTTCCTGGGACGAGTTTTTCAAAGAATTTGAAAAAAGCAAGTTGGCGATGGTTTATCAGGAGAAGACTAAAACAGGAAAGCAAAGTAGATTTAACAAACTTGTAAACCGCAATTCTCTCAAGAAATCCACTAAAACTTCCAATAAAAGCCATAGTAAACCTGAGTCCAAACATACAACAAGTCATAACACAATAAAGAAATGGGCTGAGGCAAGGAAGGGAAAGCCTACAGCAGTGAAAGCCACACAAGGCAAAAACGAAACGGGAATCGTTCGACTAAGTTTTCCCGGAAGAAAAACAAACCACGATAATTTGACTGAAATTTCCTGGGACAAGTTTTTTGAAAAATTTGAGGAGAGCAAATTGGCGATGGTTTACCAGGAAGAAACCAAAACAGGTAGGCCGAGCAGGTTTAATAAGCTTGTAAGCCGGGATTCTTTCAAGAAATCCGCTAAAACGTCCGGCACAAGAAAGAGCAAACCTAAAAGCAAAAAGTCCGGTACAATCACCGCCAATAATTCAAAGGCAAAAGCAGCAAGCAATCGTAAACCTGTAAAAAACCAAACAAAATCTGCAAGCAAAAAGAGCACTTCTAAAGTAAGTGCCGGCAGTAAAAAGGCCACGGCCACGAAAACCAAAACTTATAGTAGCCCTGACACAAGCCCGGGGAAAATTCGCACCGCGGATGATCCACGGGGTGGGGAATTTAGTGGAATTCCGGGAACAACATCAAAAGGAGATATTGGGAAATAAGCTTCAGGAGATACCACAGCAGGAACCAAAGGAAGGGGTACGGCAAGTCATGGGAAGCCTGGCGGGGGTATGCCCAAAAAATAATACTAATTAAAAAAAAACCGAGAGCTTGCTCTGGGTTTTTTTTACGAAATCAACGTAAAAGAGGTCGTTATTCCGGCACAAAAATTACGGGACAACCGCTCAACACCAAAAATGGATCTTGAATGGATTCCCATTTCACCCAATACATTTACAAATAAATCAGAAGCTCCATTGACCACCTTAGGGGCATCGTTCCAGTCCGAAGCAGCCACATAATATGCGTCCATATGATTCAAACCTAACAGGTTTTCAACACCATTTTTTCATTAACCTGAGCCAGTACATTAAGCGCACACAGTTGCATTGCCCTATAACCATCTTCTGAGCTTAGGTCATGACCCAATTTTCCCATATACAAAGCCTTTCCATTGTAAAACGGAAACTGAATGGCAATGAAAGCCAGTTTACCCCTTCTATTTACAGACACATAATTACCACCCGGATTGGTTGCCACAGGTAGCTCCAAACCTAGTTTTTTAAGATTTGCCTTCAGGTCCATGTACTGCAAGTTTAGCTATTTCCGTTTTAAATAAATTTGAATATCCTTTAGCCACCAACCTGCTTTTGTCGGAATTCCAAATTTCACAAACAGCATTAATAAATTGTTTTCCTTTTTTTACTATGCTTGTCTCGGCAATGATTATTTCCCCTTCTTTAACAGATGATAGATAATCAATACTAAGATTGATTGTAGCGTAATAGTATTTTTCTCCAAAAGTAAAGGTAGTCACTCCAATGGCATCGTCAATGATGGCGGCTGTGGCTCCACCATGCAAAATACCCATAGGATTTGTCATCTCATTTCGTACTATGTATTGAAGCTCAACTTTACCTTCTTCAACGTTTAGTATTTTGGGGCTTAACCACCTCATGAGGGGAGAAGGTGAAGCTGAGGCATTTTCCTTTAACTGCTCTTTTAAAAACGCAAGTGCCTGGTTCATCTTTTGTTTTATTAATAAAAATTTATGCAAGGTAAAAATTTATACCCTATGCAGAAAAAAACTAAAAATAAATCCAGGATTTTTTAATTTTTGCACAATGTTTGCTCAAAAGGGGATGTATTTATATTCCAAAGTTTTTATAACAACAATCGGATGAAGAAAAATATAATTGACAGGTATATTGTTGACCCCATTGAACACTTTATTCACAAACAGACCTCCACAGGTATTGTCTTGCTCTTTGCGACCATACTTGCTTTGGTGGTGGCCAACTCCCCTCTGGCAGAGAACTATCATGCTTTATGGAAAGAAACCTTCACCATAGGTTTTGAAAATTTCAGACTTAAAAAAGATATGAGCCATTGGATTAACGATGGCTTAATGGCGGTGTTCTTTTTTGTGGTAGGGCTGGAATTGAAAAGAGAAATTATAGCCGGAGAACTGGCCCGTCCCAAAGAAGCAATGCTTCCAATATTTGCTGCAATAGGCGGAATGGTAGCACCTGCCCTAATATTTATTATGTTAAATGACGGATCTCTAACAGAAAAAGGCTGGGGAATCCCAATGGCAACAGACATAGCTTTCGCCTTGGGAATCCTGTACATTCTGGGAGACCGGGTGCCCTTCGGTTTAAAAGTTTTCCTAACAGCACTTGCCATTGTAGATGATTTAGGAGCAGTTTTGGTGGTGGCAATTTTTTATACCTCCGAAATTTCCATGGTAAACCTTGGAATAGGCGTTCTAATCATGGGCATTATGCTCACAGCCAATTACATGGGGGTTCGAAACACAACTTTTTATGCCATATTTGGCATTGGTGGATTGTGGCTGGCCTTCCTTCTATCCGGGGTACATGCCACCATAGCTGCCGTACTTGCTGCTTTTACCATTCCTGCTGATATGAAGATCGACACGTCCTTGTTCGCCAGAAAAACAAGGCTGCTCCTCCATAAAATAACCAGAAAAATAACCACCAACCCAGGTGGCAGACATAGAATTTTGAACAAGCACGAACTGGAAGCATTAAGTAAATTGCAACACCTTACCAAGGATGCGCATACCCCACTGCAACGATTAGAGCATGCCTTACATCCTCTGGTAGGATTTGTAATCCTGCCGATTTTTGCTTTTTCGAATGCCGGTGTCACCGTTTCAGACAACTTCTTTGCAGACCTTATGAGCCCTTTGGCTTTGGGAATTATTATGGGCCTGATGTTTGGTAAATTAATTGGGATTGCCTTGCTGTCAAAATTGGTCGTATTTCTTAAATTGAGCAGTCTGCCTAGAAACGTAACCTGGCGGCATATTTACGGTGTTGCTCTCCTTGCAGGTGTTGGCTTTACCATGTCCCTGTTTATTACAGACCTGGCATTCCTTGATGAACAAGTGGTAAATCAGGCAAAAATTGGGGTATTGACAGCTTCTACCTTATCAGGAATTTTAGGATACCTTATTTTATATAAAAGCCCTGTGAAACAGGAGAAGCCTGAAAAATTAGATGAAGAAGAGGTAGTACCAGTGGCCTAGGATTACTTTATAAATTATATCCTATTCTCTTTTGTAGAAATACTGGAAAAATTTTTCACTTACAGAATTTAGGAGCTGTCCTGAAAAACCTCTATATCCAAAGCATAGAAAGATTCTTTCTATGCTGCATAACTGTACTTTTTATTAGAGCCAAATTATTCGGTAATGACTGTAATAAACTTATCCTGTTTTTTTAACTTTTTACCCTCCTTACTCATATCCATCAACTCCAGAAAATCAATTCTATACTCCACGGTATAATCATCAACTTTTCTTACAAGATCATGCTTACCTTTTATTTTTTTAATTTTTTTCTCAAAGCTATACCTATATGTCATTGTAAAGCTTGCATCTCCAAACATAGCTTTTACAAAATCAAAATCTTCCATGCCATCATCTTTCTTATTTTTTGATCCTTTCTCTTTTTTTACCTTTTCTTTCTTCTCATTCGATGTAGTTTCCTCTGTTCCGTTATCGGTTGGAATAATCAACCTTTTCCCATCCCAATCAATTTCCATCCCCTTGGTTGTTTTCTTAGCCTTTTCTTTATCCATATCGGCAGCAGGATTGAACTTCAAAAAGGCATTTTCAAAATGCTGAAGGTCTCTTTGCACAGCATGATTGATTCTCATTCCGAAACCCCGAAATTTTTCTCCATCCACATCTACCTTCATTTCAATCATCTTCAAAATCCGGATTGAATCTGCATCCAGTTGCAGTGTGTCGTTATCCTTGGCAAGATCATACATTGAAAACCAACCTTTAGGTAGATCGTTTATATCTTTGCCTGCAAATTTCGCTTCTACAGTATCCGATTTTTCTTTTGGCTTCATTTGGTCGACAAGCTTATCGTCAAGCTTCATATAGATCTCCATTCCGGCAGTCTTATCGGCATAAAGCTTTGAATCTATGTTTACCTGACAAGATGCCAAAACAAAGGTTAAACCCAGCAATAGGAATAAATTTTTCATCTGATTGAATTATAAGTATACGTTAGTTTTTAAATTCCTTTTAGCAAAGGAAGCCTGAGCAACAAATCACAGCTAATTACTCTGCAATAGCATATAAGTCGAAATGCTTCCAGTTAAGCATATCTTCTTTCTTTAAAACAGGAATGATTTCTGCATTGGCAACAAAATCTGAAAAATAATACAGTGAATATCCTATGGATTTTAGTAGTTCAAACTGCTCAAAACGTGCCTCAGGGGAATTTTTGCCAAAACACTCTGTGATTACTACTGGTTTATATTTACTTAATAAATCGGAAATAGATTTTATAATTTCTTTATCATATCCCTCGGTATCAATCTTTACTAATTTAAGTTTACCGAGAAATTCAGGATAATCTCTTTCAAGGAAATTTTCAAGATTAACACCTTTGATTTTTGTGCTAAGGGAGTATTTTCCATGCCGGTTCTCTTTTTGCCTGGAAATTCCCCCGTTGTTGAAGGATGCTTCAGATGAATTATAATAAAATTCATCATCTTTATCTGTGATTGCAAAATTATGCGCCGCAATATTCCCTTTGTCTGAGTTTAAATGGGCATTTTGCAATAAAATTTCAAATACAAAAGGATTCGGATCAAACCCTATGGTAAGGCCTTTCAATCCTGCAACTACAGACATTTGAACCGTCATAAGGCCAATATTTGTCCCTATGTCAATGGCCAGATCTCCTTCTGATAAAAACTTTTTAAAGAAATCAATATTGTCTTTTGATATTTGTTTTCTCTCCACAAGGGGATTTTCCCAGTTGGCAAATTTTATCTCTCCAAATCCTTCTATATCGAAACTATCAATGGTGGTAGGATACTTTTTAGTAACGCGTCTGGCTACTTTCCTTTTAATGGAGTTAATTAAATAATTATACATGCTATAGCAGGGAATATGAAACCGAATATATCGATTCTATCTATCATTTCAAAGACCTAAAACTAATTGATTAATTAAAAAACAAAATAGAAATTATCTTGCACTTATAAACAACAGCCTATACCTGTAAATTTCAGATATAGGCTGTTTCCAAAAAAGGGTTAATTCAACTGCCGTGTCCAAAGCCTGTGGCATGGTCATCAACCACAGAACTTCTTCAGAGTTATACTTTTTCAAAAACCAGTCTGTAATGATCCATAATTTCTTTCTCAAAGCAAACCCGGTTAGGACTTACACGAAATATGGCTACCTGATGTCTGAATTCCTTGCTGGTAAGGTATTTGGGAACCAAGGAGAGGTATAACAAGTATTTTTTGAGATTAAACTTCCTGAATTTTTTCCTCCACTGTCCTATAGTTTCTATATAATCAAGTCTCCCACTACTTTGTGAAATTAACTTAAAGTGCGGTTCGGCATTTCTTATAACCATTTCTGGGCCATAAGGCAACCACGATCCGGGAAATTGCTTTACCATCAATGCCAACACATTTGGCCCGGAACCTTCTTCAGCATTTATGTCAAATTCTTCATAAGGAAGCATATTCTTGCTGAACACCATGGTTTGCATATAAAAACGTCCACCAACCGGAAGAAGGTCATAGAGCGTTTTAAAAAAATCCTTATAAACCTGTTCCTGCTTACCGGCTTGCCATTCTTCTACGGAACAAAAATGCTCAAGTCCGCCAATACAGGTAATGGCATCAAAAGTTCCGAAATCTTCGGGTTTCACATAACGACAGTCCTTTACAATAACATTCATACCGTTCTTTTTACAGGCTTCCGCCTGACCTTTTGACAAGGTAAGACCAATGCTCGTAGCGCCTCTTTCTTTAATGATGTAATTTGAAAATGGCCCCCATCCGCAAGCCATATCAAGCACTCTGCTGCCTTTTGTAATATTAAGACTGTCTGCGATAAACTTATGTTTTGCCCTTTGTGCTTCTTCCAATGTCATGGAAAAATCACCATCATATTTGGCGCCGCTATAATCGCCAGCTTCACCCATACTCAGGCGAAATATCTTGTCAATAGTGGTATAAGTAAAATCTAAATCTTGTTGCCCTGCCATTAGTAATAATAAATGTTAAAAGTTTTTAATAATATTAAATATGTTTTTTAAACCATTATACAATGGTCATTGTGGTGAATATAATTAATTATTAATCACATACTACCTGTTCGGTTAAAAATTTTTGATGAATTACTTAAGAATAGTTCGATATGGATAATTATTTAACTCTCCTCATGGGCCCTAAATAAGGTGTTTTTTTAGCAAGTTTTTTTGTTCAGGCTTAAAGAATAACTTTTTAAAGGATTTGTCATAATGAATAACATATGTAAATTTAAACAGGTCAATTTCTTCAACATATCCTTCCTCGTTCGGATCACAAATGTTATCGAAAACCAGCTTTAATGAATCTTCTTCTAAAACAATATTTCCAAAAATACCACAACCGCTAAATTGCATTTTATAAAACGCAACCTTGATGGAGTCCTCGTAGTAGGTAATTTCGAGAGGAGTAGGCTCATAAGATGGTTTTTCCTCCCAAGCCTCATAAGCTTCCTCAGAAGCCGTTGTTGCTTGGAAGGAAATAAGTTTAGAGTGTTTCGCTTTTACGTTTTCTTCAAACCAGACTTCAAAATCAATAAGTTCCTGACTAATTATTTCCTCGGTTTGTTGTTCTAAATCACTGTTGTCTGTTCGATAGGATTCACAAGAGCCCAATAGTAGAAATGAACAAATAAAAATATACTTGATAAGTATTACCTCAACGCTCTTTCTGTTCATCCGAATTATCCAAGACCAGGTCTTGTTCCTGTAAGATTGATTGAGGGCCCCTAAGGATTAACTTTTTTCTAAGCCACCGCTCCATAGGATTAATTGTAAGTGCAATACTTATATTAATACTAACTCTAAGCGCAAAAATCGTAACTCCCTGTGCATCCATCCAATCCTGAACAAGTTCTGAGAAAATTTCAAAAATCGTCAGTATCAATAAAATCAGCATAAACGCACTTATTTTACTGATCTTGGTACTTCCATGACGATTAAAGTAGACTGACAATGCCATGATCAGAATCAGTATTCCCAACTCAACACCATACCACCAATAGGTCTTGTACCAAGGTTTTTCTATAATAAATTTATAAGAGGAAATATTACTTATAGCACTTAAGTTGCTGGTTGATCGCACATGAAAAATATACTCTCCATCATCATTGATCGTAAACCGTATTTTATTGTCCCGAGACCAATCTGACCATTGATCCCCGGAGCCCTCCAATTTATATGAATATCGAACCTTATCAATAGAATAAAAATAATTGGCAGCACATTCCAACTGTATTTCAGTAACCTCCTGTTTAAGCGGGAGTTTAAAAGAATTATCACCATGAATCCATATACCGGCAAGGACGGTCGTATCTTTGATATCACTAACCGTAATTTTACGAATGTACGTTTCCGCTTTATTAAGATTTTGTGATTCAAACTCCAAACCATACAACAAAAAACCCTCGGACGTTCCTATAGCTAATTGGGAGTCGGAAAAGTTTCCAAAGCTAAATGCTTTATTACCATAGATAACAGAATTCAAATTATTAGCTTTCGATGAGGCAATGTTTTCGGAAAGAATGTCAATCCTATAACTCAGATTTCCATCCGCATACCGGGATTTTTCATACCAAAGTTCTTCTTCATTCTGATTATACAACCAATGAACCGGGTATTTACCTGAGCTGTTGCCTCCATCTTTATCTATGGATGACAGACGCCCGTTGTTCTCACTAAAAATCCCTTTCTCTGTACCCACAATCAATTTGTTGTTATAAATGGATATGCTTAGAAACTTAATATCCTTTAGCGCCTGAAAAGGTTGTTTCAAATGAATCGAATCCCGGGATGGGTTCAATCGCCCTTTAAGAATTTCATGGTTTTTATTTAAAATCCAGATATTCTCATTTTGATCAATATTGAAATCCAGAACCTGTAAATCCAACCCGTTTACTTTGTTTCGGAGGTAAAAACCATTTTTATATTCAAAAATCGTAAATCCTTCTTTATTGGAAACCAAATAAATATTTGGGTCACCGGGTAATGCAAGGATTTTATTGTTATTGCGGTTTTTAGATAATACCTTTAAATTTTTCCCGTCAAACTCAAACACTTCCAGCAAGCAACCTATCAAGAGACTTTGTCCTCTTTGCTCAAGAAAATATGTAGGTTGCCTTATAAGCTTAAAAACATCGAAATTATAGAACCCACTTTCTCCGCCCAGCTCACTGGCATATAAACCATGGGAGGTGCCAACAAAAAGCATAGAATCATACATGCTTGTGCAATAACCGGTTCCGTTTACACCAAGTTTCTCATTTATAAACCTGACAGGCGTGTTAAACTCAATGTAACTCAATCCGTTCTCATGGCATATCCAAACATTGTTATCATGATCAGTATATATGGAAAATACTTTATTATCATTTAATCCTAAAGACCTATCAAAATGGTATTTAATACTTAAACCCTCATCTTTAATTGCATAAAACCCATTGGAAGTCGTTCCAAATAGAAGTAAGTCATTTATTTTACCCTGACAGAATATATGATCCGTATCAATTGGGCTTGACGTATATTTCTTCTCAAATATCAGCGTGTTATTATATAAGCGAAAGAATCCTTTATCAAAGATATGAAGCCTTAAACCTCCTTTAGGGTGTCTGGTTAAAAATTCAAGATGGCGATCAAGAAGAAAAACGTCATTGTAGTATGGAATGAATTCCATACGCTGTGGATCAAAAAGAAGAAGGCCATTTCTATTACTATAGGCATAAACTTCATTTTCAACTTTAAAAAGGGACCGTAAGTAAATATCTTCATTAAGAATTTTAATAAAGTTATGTTTTTGGTCAAAGATCAAAACAGAGCCTTCTGCTAAAAAGAACAAATACTCTTTTTCAATGATAACTTTCCATACATGCCCGAGGTGCTCATGATACTTTTCCGGAAGATTCGCTTTTAATGAAGAATAATATTTCTGCCCATTTATATCTTCCTTCAAATAGCCAAAATCGCCATCGCCTCCCACATAGATGGTATCATTTTGTGAAATTTCTAAACTGCGTATTTTAGTGCCGGATGTTGTCCTGATAAGTCGCCAATGAACTCCATCAAATTCCAGGATTCCTTCACTGTTGGCAAAATACATTATACCGTTTATATCCTGAACAGCATCCCAGTTCTCAATACCGGCATGATAATTTTCAACGGAATACTTTTTTGTTAGGGGAATCCCCTCCTGAGCAAAAAGGAATGATGCGATAAAGGTAAAAACCAGAACAAAAAGGACGGAATAATTGATAACCCTATGATTCAATTTGGCTTTTTTAAAGATGATCTTTAGAAATGAAAAAGCTTATTTTGCAGCTTGGGGTAAAGATAAAGCAGAAGCCTCTAAAAGAAAATGATTTTTTAAAATAGCTCGAAAAAGTTTTCCCGGCTCTTTAAAGGGAGTCAAAAGGCCTATTCAAGTGTTATGTTGTTTGTGATTATCAAATCACCTTCAGAGTACCTTGAACCTTCCAATACGATTTTTTGGAAACTGAAATATGTAATCTTATAATCCATTTGCAAATACTCCTCCTGACCGTCCAATATATCATACAGTTCTCCAAAACTAGTGTTTAAAACATCTTCTTCGTCATCGTAACCCCATTCACTACTTATCACATCAGTATTCCGTACCGTTATATAGGAAATATCACAATCGCTTTCATTAGTAGCCTCCGTATCAACCGTTCTCAGGTCATACATAAATGATCCATCAAGTGAAGATTCAGAGAAAGCTACATGATAATAATGCCATGTACCTTTTGGACTTTTGATTGTTCCGCTCCAGTCGCAAGGATCCGGATATTGTTCTTCAACTCTGGTATATATGCTGGTATTATAAAAATCTCTCAAATCAAACCAAGGGTTCACATGATCCTGAAACTCATATTTTTTAATTGCCCAAATTTTTGACATAAGTATAGTCTTAAAATATTCTTCCTCCTCAAAATCTTCAACCGACACATTTTTGAAAACCCCATTTTCAACCGTTATAGACAAACCAAGGGGGCTTATGGCATGAAAGAAATAGCTTCCGCTTAATTCTCCTTCAGGAGAAACGGTGATTGTCAGCTTTCCCGATGTAGCATTATAGGTAACATTATCTAATGTAGCACTGGCATGGGCAATGTTATTTTCATCTCTGCATGATGAACATATCGTATAGGTTCCTTCTCCCCTCACTGGAGTAGCTATTGCGACTTTTGCCTCCCCATCTGAAAGTGTGAGCACATAACCGTTGGAATAATCTTTAATACTACCAGCGGAAACCATAGAAGGACTAAAGGGCCTTCCTCCTAAATTAGTCTCTGACAACTCAAGCATAGGTGGTTCCTGTTCAGGCCCCTTCTTGCAGTATGTCAATAAAGAAAATATAGACAGAAGTATAAGGTTTCGAAATAGCTGTTTCATTTCTAGGATATTTACTAAATGGCAATTTACGATTTTAAAAATTCCGTTCCTACACCAATTAGGATTATTTAAAAATAAAATGACCCTGGTGATAAAAAAATTAACCTTTGTGATTCTTTAAATATAAATATACTGTTGTTCCAACACCAGGTTCACTTTTCACTTCTATCTTTCCTCCATTGTTATCTACTATTTGTTTTACCAGGGAAAGTCCTACTCCGCTTCCCTCTATCAACTCCTCGGATGGCAAGCGCTGATACATGCCAAACATTTTATCGATGTCTTCCTGATTAATACCCCTTCCATTATCCCTAACAATAAGTAACGCGTAATTCGGCTTTACTTCTTTTGTAGACACAAACACCTCCGGATTTCTGCCTTGTGCATGATATTTTATGGAATTGGAAAGCAAATTATGCAAAAGGCTGCGCAAGTTTTTCCTTGAAATATCTAAATTATTTACTTCCGAAAAATCATGCCTTACTTTGGCTGAAAAGGATTCAATAAGAGGTGAAAGATTTTCTACAACTCCCTCAAAAATATCCTCTATAGCCGTAGACTCATTTCCCTCGCTATGCTGATAATGCTGGACTTTTCCCTGTTCCGATAAGTCAGACAGAACATTTTGAAACCCTTTTGCAGATTCCTTCATCATTGCTATCGTAGCTTGAGAATCCTCATTGTTTTCTATTTGAGATTCTAAAATTTCAAGAAGGCCTTGAATATTATTAATAGGAGCCTTAAGATCATGCGATGCAGTATATACAAATGTATTTAAATCGTTGTTGCTTTTTAATAAAGCTTCCTCAAGTTCTTTCTGCTTATGTAGGTTATACACAATTTTTACTATGAAGGGCTTGCCTTCTTCATCTTCCGTAAGAATGGATTCTCCTTTGGACCATAACCATGAACCATCCTTATGAACAAGGTAATTTGTGTCTTCAGACGACCCTCTTTCTTTTACCTCTTTTAATTCAACCTCTGGCAATTTCTTTTGCCTGTCGTCTTTTGTAAATAAAACTGAAAAATATTGGCCTTTTATGTCCTCCTCGTGAAAGCCAAATTCATTTAAAACCCCTTTGTTTGTGCTTAATATGATGCCATCTTTAGTTAATAAAAAAATAGCCACAATTTTAGAATTATCCATTAAAAAATTTAGCAACGAGGGTTTATGGCTGTGGTCGGTATTTGAATTTTTATTCATCGAAGCTATAACATTTAGTAAAATAAATTACTCTAACCCAGTTATGAAGTAAAAGTTCAAAAAAACCCCTTACCATCAAAAAAACAAGGGACAGTAACATTTGAAAAGAAATTTCTACTAAATTAGATTTTTGGAACAAAATTTGAATAAAGAAATTATCCGGACCAAAAATCCGTTATCAAATTAGCTGTTTTAGCCTGGCTTATGCGATAGAGCGTTTTATTACACAATCTGGGATTTAAGAAGCTATAATTATACTCTGATATGGGATTCTTTACTATTCATTTATTCATTATCCTTACGGCCTTCTTGTGGGGCTCTTATAATCTTGCTTTCAACAAAGGGGCAAAACACCTTCGTGTGATTTTTATTATTAATTTAAGTGTGATGATATTAAGTGCATTGCAGCTTAGTATGTTTCTTTTTACAAGATACAGCTTAAGGGGAAGTTATGATTTATTAACATTCACGTTCTTTATATCCAGTGGTTTAATACTATTCATGTCCACTTTTCATAAATATAAAATTGATTCATTTATAAAGTATTATGGTAGAGTATTGGGGGTTTTAGCTTTTTTATCAGTCCCAATGCTATCATGGATAGAGTTAAGGCATCTGAAAGTTATAAATATTTCGGACACGGTTCAATTAAGAAAAGAAACCAGCGATTTCAAGTTTCGGAACGACCGGTTTAAAGTAACTCTCCCGGTAAACTATTTTTTGGAGAAAAACTTCCTGGCTCATGTTTATCTGGAGGGCACTAAAATATATGAGGCTAAACTTTTATCAGAGGTTTATAATGCAAAATCTTTCAATATAGAATCTATCTCTGATGATACTATAAGAGTAAAAGTAGTCACTGATGAAAGAACCAAGGACATGGTAGTGAACATTTTTGAAATGGATGGAGGGAGAATAGATGATGAAATGCTTAAGCTGATAAGTAAAAGAGTGCTGCAACCGAAATGACACAAATTTTATTATACGAGAGTCCCTAACATCTCTGAATATTTAGTATATTATTGCCACATTTGATATGAAAACAATGAGGCTAAACCATCCTGAGCTAATAGATCTCATACAAAAAGCATACTCCGCAGAAAAGGCTGCAGCATTTGCCTACCAGGGACATGCCGGGTCAGTTAAAAGCATAGAGGAGAAAACTGCAATCAAACAAATTGAAATTGATGAATGGAATCACAGGGAAGAACTGAAGGAAATTATGAGCATGTACGATATCCCTGTATCAAAATATTATGAAGTCCGGTTTCATATAGTTGGAAAATGTATTTCTTTTAGCTGCTATATAATAGGCTGGTTCATGCCTTTTTACTTTGCCGGAAGTCTGGAAAGCGGGAATGTATGTGAATATTTTCGGATGAAGCAATTCTTTAATAGCCTGGGCATAAAAAAACACGATGTAATTCTATATGAAATGGGCATTAAAGAGAAAGAACACGAAGTATACTTCTTAAGCAAAATACAAAACAGCACACTTCTGCCAATTTTTGAAAAGGTTTTTTCCTGGGGCTCGAAAAAAAGCTTTAACAACGTTAACCTGGAAGAAAAATACCCTGTGGAAGCTTCTGATGTATATTGTAAAAAATAAACCTGACCTTCTCAAACAGCTATAATAAAGCAAATTACAGCACCAAAAACATTAAATTAATTATCATTGACCCTACAATAATTTACAATACGACTTCCAAGAGGTATCTTTGTAACAAAACAACCTACTGATACATGTCTTCTACGCGTCTAAATAAATACATCAGTGAACAAGGGATTTGCTCAAGACGGGAGGCGGACAAATTTATAGAAGCAGGTAGAGTTTTGATCAATGGCCGAAAGGCTAAAACAGGAGACAAGGTAAATCCGGGAGACAAAGTAGTTGTAAATGGACAAGCCCTTGAAGAGAAAGAAGAAAAAGATTTTATTCTAATTGCATTCAATAAGCCGGTAGGAATAACCAGCACTACGGAGGCCTCTGAGAAAACCAATATTGTAGATTATGTAAACCATAGTGAACGAATTTTTCCTATAGGTCGCTTGGATAAAGACTCCCAAGGCTTGATTTTTTTAACCAATAATGGCGATATCGTTAACAAGATACTACGGGCAGGAAATAAGCATGAAAAGGAATATTTGGTTACAGTAAACAAACCAATAACCGATCAATTTATAGAGGGAATGTCTAAAGGTGTTCCCATACTTGGGGAAACTACTAAAAAATGCCTTGTCACTAAAGAATCTCCTTTTATTTTTAAAATTGTTTTAATTCAGGGCCTAAACCGGCAAATCAGGAGGATGTGTGAATACTTTAACTATGAAGTAACCAAACTGGAGCGTGTACGAATAATGAACACCACCCTGAAAGGAATCCCTGTTGGCGACTGGCGACAACTAGATGATCAGGAAGTATCATACATACTAAAAGCCATAGAAAAATCAAGCTCTGAAGACAAACCCGCAAAAACAGATAAGAAACCATCCGGCAATTCTAAGAAAGGCAATGTCGCTAAAACTAAAACAAGCGGACAAGCAGATCGCAAAAATCCTGATTTAAGGGCAATAAAGAGCAAGCCGGGCAATAAAACTGCCCGGTTTACCAAGAAAGGCAATACACCTAAAAAAGGGAAGCCTAAACGGAGATAAAAAATTAATTTAAGGGCGCTCCAACAGCCACGGCACAATCATGCCCCGGCTCTCCATGAGGAGGATTTAAATTTGCTGAACCTCCTGAGGCCTGGTTCTGAGGAGCCTGAACTTGGGGAGTTGGTGCTTGAGGGGCCTGCATTTGGATAGGTGTCTGCTGAGTTTGCATGGAAGCTGAGTTTTTGGGTTTTGAATCCAAAGGAGCTCCAACAGCGATATCACAATCATGTCCTGGTTCTCCATGAGGAGGGTTTAAGGCAACACCAGCTTTTTTCACGTCTGGTTTTTTAATCTCAGCCTTCGTAGTTTCAGGCATTTCCTCAACAGATAGAGTTTCTGAAGGTTCTTCTTTAATTTCAGTTTCCTGTAAAATAGTAGATTCCGATTGCTCTGAGGTGGTTGTTTCTGACGTATTGCTCTCATTACAACCAAAAAGAAAAACAAAAGAAAAAAGAAGAATACCAAATGAAGAATGTTGCATATCGGATTTTTTAGGGATCTTAAAGAAGTGCATGAATTAGTTATAATTCTAATATACGAAAAATCCATGGTTAATAAAAACCTTAGGTAGGTAAATCGCAAAACCGGAAAACCCAATCATAAATTATTTTGCAAATACCTCCTTTATCTGGCCTTTTTTAACACCAATAAATGTAGCGTTGAATGAGTCAAATAATATATAATCGTAGTCAATCGGAACTACAAAATTCTCATTATAATCAAGAACACCCCAGTAACCGTTTTTTTCAACCCGGACAAAACCATTGCCCATATCTTCAATAAAATCATATTTGGGGGCCAAAATTTCTTTACCATCCAGGCCTGCCATTCCCATTTTATTTTGCTTTTTCAAAATATACCTTCCTGAAACAGTAGTATGAATTTCATCAAAATATTGCTTGTGAAGTTCTTTACCATCCCTACCCACCATATTATATTGACTGTTGTATTGGACTACAGCAGTTCCATTTTTATAA
The DNA here is from genome assembly GCA_046313675.1 of Cytophagaceae bacterium. Lineage (GTDB taxonomy): Bacteria > Bacteroidota > Bacteroidia > Cytophagales > Cytophagaceae > JBKBXU01. Next base: position 8,445 of record JBKBXU010000009.1, on the reverse strand, counting down.
GGGCATACTTTAGTATAATATGGCTGGACAACAAACTTTTCATCTTTGTCTACAAAGCCCCATTTACCATTAATTTTTACAGCAGCAAAACCCTCAGAAAACTCTCTCGCCTCAGAATATTGCGGGGAAATCCAGATATTACCATTTTTATCTATGAACCCGGTTTTTTCGTTCCATTTAACCCTGGCATAATTACTTCGGAAATCATAGATTACCTGAAATTTAGCAGTAAGTTTTAAAGTAAAATTGCCATAGGCATCTACTATACCGTACTTGTTATCCTTCCTTACAATAAAATGGTCGTCATCCCAGGGGCCACTAATAAAATCGTAGTTTGCGGAAATAATTTCTTTCTTAAGCCTTGTGCTAAAAATACCCACACCGGAAGCTTTTTTAACCTGAAGATAGTTTTCATCAATCTTTTCTATTGAAGTATACCTCTCCTTATTTATGGGACAGAATGCTTTATTTCCCGGGCCGATTTTCAAAAGCCCATTACAAAAATCTTCGTATTCAACAGGTTTTATAACATATTCATCTACCTTGTTAATAACAGCATTCATTGTTTTACCCAAAGCAGAATAGAAAACCTTTACTTCGGCAAGGCCATTTTCAAAGTCATCTACGGATCTGTATTGAAATTCAATAATTTTACTACCCTTATCATCTATAAAACCCCAATACTCCCCATCTTGTGATGCAGCACGTAAACCATCTTTACTCCCACGTAAAGCAAGGTAGGAATGAGGTATAAGTTCTTTTCCTTCATGATTATATAAACCCCACAGCCCATTATGAGACTTGGCTTTTATAAAAGAATCTTCTATTTCAATATCCAAAAACCTGAGAGGGATAACCTCTTTACCCTTGGTATCTAAAACCCCATACCCTTCGGATTTAAAAATCTTTAATAATCCATGTTTTGAAGGATAAATCTTTTCATATTCAAAAGAGGCCAGCACATTGCCTTTTACATCTATAAGGCCGTAATACCCTAATATGCTATATATATAAATCCCACTTCCGGCCGGCAAAACACTATCCGCTTCAAAAGTTAAATGCTCAAGGTTGTTCTTATCCCGAACCGACCAGATATCAAAACCCCGGCCGCTGTAAACTCCTGTACCTTTTTTTTCTAAAAACCGAAAATTATAGTCTACAAGCTTATTGCCTTGGATATCAACTACTCCCCACCGGCCATTCTTCTGAACCATGATCTTGTCTTTCCCATCAAATCGAAAATTATTATAAAGGTGGTCAATAACTTTAGCTCCGGATAAGTCACAAAAACCCCACAGTCCCTTATCATTGCACACTGGTACAATATTCTTTTGTATGCTGTTGATATCTGAGTAGATAACCGGAATTATAATCCGACCTTTTTTGTCAATTACTCCATATTTGTTTCCAAAGCCTATTACAGCATATCCATTTTTGAAATTATGCAAAATAGTGTCGTATTGAGGAGAGATTACGTATTTATTCTTTTTATTTACAAATCCATAAAAGCCATTCTCTTTTTTAGGAGCTAAACCTTCACTAAAGCTTAGCTGCTGGGAATATCCAGTTCCAAGGGAAATGAAAAGAAAAATAAAAAATAAAGGTATGAATAAGGTCTTCATATCATTTGTATGAATCCGGCTTTTCCGGCATAAATTTTTCAATTAAACCTTTTTTCATTAATAAAAATTCCCCCGAATTAAAGTCAAAAATTATTTTGTCATATTGAATATCATGTAGAATTTCCTGATGATAAGTTAACACACCAAAAAAACCATCCTTTTCAACTATAACGCCCTTCCCTGTGTCCTTGACTGAGTCATATCGTACATTTATTATTTCTTTCCCGGTAGAATCTGCCAAGCCATATTTACCTTTTCTTTGCAGAACCCAACTACCGGATGTATCAAAGAAAATCTCATCATAGTTTTCTGTGTTTTTCAGTTTACCGTCTTTATTAATAAAATTCCACTTATTGCCAATCTTAACCTCTGCCAAACCTTTAGAAAAAGGAGTAGCGTAGGAAAACCTGGGCTGTATGAGTAATTTCTCATTTTGATCAATATAGCCCCACTTATCCATTAAACTGACCGCAGCAAGTCCCTCTGAAAAATCCTGAGCAGAGTCATACTGAGGAGATATCCTGATTCGACCTTGCAAATCAATAAAGCCATAGTGTCGACCTTTACGAATTCTTGCCATGCCTTCTGAAAATCGGAATATCTGATCTGCTCCATGCTCAAACGTATATCTGCGTACGCCCTTCAGCGAAAAAACAGAAATTTCTTTCGAACCCACACCAATAATTACCTGCTCTTCCAAGAGCATATATAAGTCTGAGAAAACTTCCTTTTGAAGAATCTGTAAGGCAGAATCCAGCAGCTGAAAACCTTTATCGGCTTTCAGTCTAAATGCAAAAGGACTAATCTTAGTAAGATTTGAAAATGTTTTAAGATATTGAACCTCCTCATTCACTAAAGTAGCAGCGCCAATTGCCTTGTTTACCGGATGCCAGATATTGTTTGTATTTATAAAACCTTGAGATACGCCACTTTCTCCTCCCAATTTTTCCACCAAGGCATAGCCATTTTGAAAAGACCTGGCCTTTAGGTATTGGAAATTAATCACCAGGGAATCTCTGGAATGGTAACCCCACAATCCATTCATGCCATGTACAGAAAAAAGGCCTTCAGAGTATGGACCTATAGATTGAAATTTGCCTTCTATAACCTTTTTCCCATCAACATCTACCATCAATAGGTATTCACCGTTTTCCGTACTTATGCTAAAGTCCGGAGCAGCATATGTCTGGGCGGTAAAATAACCTGCCGTGTCGAAGGTAATTGACTTATAGATTAAAGGGAGTATAAAAACAGCCTTAGAAGAGAGAACCCCGAACTTTTCTCCATCCTGAACCAGATAAAATTCTTCTCCTAAAGAAGTAACATGATCAATTTTATAGGATTGATGAGGATTTCCTAAACTATCTATAACAGTTGCACTTGCACCCATAAAAGCCAAATAATGGCCTTTCCCCAAAAGCATTAAGCTGTCTGCGGAAAACTGTACGCTTCCGACTTCCCACTTATTAAATCTAATAAGTTCAACCTTATCATTCACCACCTTTACATGCTTGTAAATAAACTCCGGTTGAGCTTTTTCCCCGGGTTTAAGCATACCCCATTTACCATTCTTTAAAACAGCAATGGTTTTGTTATTTAAAATCTTATAGTCTGAATACTCAAAAGCACTTAGTTGATCACCATTAGTTTTATAGAAACCCCATTTACGCTTTTTAACAGGAATAATTCCATGCATAATTTCCCCGGCCTCATCGAATTCAAAAGGAACAATAAGCTGGTTCTGTTTATTTATAATCCCACATATGATTTTACCATCAATCTTTTTCCCCATGACAGCCAATCCATCGCGGAAAGAATAAAATACCCGATCATACTGGCTAGGAATGGATTTCCTGCCCTTGGAATTAATAAACCCAATGCCGGAATTTTCAAAGCGAACAGCAGCCATGCCTTCAGAAAAGTCATACGCCTCTGAAAACCATTCTTTAGACAAAAATTTCCCGGAAGAAGATATATAATTCCACTTATCATCTTTTTTTATTCTTGAAATTCCTTCATTAAAAGGGGAGATGTAATGAAATTCTGCCTTCCTTATAATCTTTCCTCTGGTGTCAGCTAGGCCCCAAAGACCATCTGAAAGAAAAGGAATTTTATTGTTCATAAAGAATAAGGAATGTTGCGACAGCTTTTTATCCCGCTCTTCAGGCCATCCTATATAATCATATACGGCAGGAATAACGAACCGAAATCGGGTGTCTATCACTCCCCACTTGCCCTGATATTGTACCCTGGCAAAGCCTGAAGAAAAGGAAGATGCTTCATCAAACAAAAGATCTGAAGCTTTATCGCCTTCTTTAGTGATGTAAAACCAGGAAGAGTCATTTTTTACCGCTGCAAAACCATAGCTAAAGTCCAAGCCATCACAAAATTTTTCATTCATGGCAAAATGGCCGTTAGGCAAAACATAGGCCATGGAATCGATACCTCTTTTTTCAGACTTAACCAGAACTCTGCCAATGCCATCATTAAAAGGCCATACATAAAGAAACAATGGCTTTATAAAAAAATCCCCTTGCTGATTTTTATAACCATAGTACCCTTTCTCATCAAAAGCCGGATATAAACCGGCATTTTGCCCCAGAGAAGCAAATACAAGAAAAAAAAGAGGAATAATAATGGCAATTACTCTCATAGAGTTTACGATTTAATATAACATATAGGCTAACGCTAAAATGGCCTTAAAATGTTTGAAGAACAAGGCTTTTAATAATAGAAATCAATATAAATAAAAATGCCCTCTGATGTTCAGAAGGCTTTATGATTTTTTGGAGTATGCAAGGTTATTTTATGTATTCTTCCTGCTGATCCAGGTTAAATAAATCATTTAAAACGTCAATTAATGTTTCAGCTTCACCACGTTTACAGGCAGCCTTCAATTGCAAGACAGGCAGTTTGATAATTTTCTGCATGATGTTTTTTGTTATGGCATCTACCTTTTTACATTCATCATCCGACATTTGCTTTAAATAGCGTCCCATCTCATCCTGACGGATTTGTTCAAGCGCATTTTTCAGTTTATTAATGGTAGGAGATACTTCCATTTCTTTAGACCAGCCGCCAAACTCTCCTATAGCTTCAAGGATAATTTCTTTGACTTTTGGAATGGAATTAATTCTTTTTTCCAACGCTTCTGAGGCCCTATTTTTTATATTATCTATATGATATACCAGAACGCATGGAATTTCTTCAACAGAAGGCTCTATACTTCTTGGAACGGAAATATCTATGAAATACTTAAATGAAAATCCGGCTACCGCTTGAACTTTGTCTTTCGTAATCAGTGGTTCATCTTTAGAAACCGAGCTGATAATAACATCCGCTTCTTTAATGGCAGGCCATATTTCTTCAAAAGGAATAACATTAACATTACAGGTTTTGGCCAGCTCCTCTGCTTTAGATAAGGTTCTGTTGCAAATAGTGATGTTTTCAACGCTGGAATCATTTAGGTTACGGCAAACATCCGCACCCATTTCTCCCAGTCCTATAATTAAAACCTTTGGATTAACTATTTGGGAACACAGCTCCTCTACTAATTCCGCTGTTGCATAAGATACCGAAGCAGCGCCATCCCGGAAAGATGTTTCCTGAACAACTTTTTTATTTGTAAAAAATATGGTGTGCAATAATCTGTGTAAAAAAGGACCTGCCATATCAACATCTGCTGACCACTGATAGGCATTTTTTACCTGATTGGTAATTTGCATATCTCCCACAACCTGAGATTCCAGTCCAATAGCTACATTAAATAAATGATGTATTGCATCTGAATGATCAGTGATGCTTTTAAAATGAGGAATATATTGATCAAACTCAGCAATTCCTTTTTGAAGGCAAATTAATTTAATGATTTCTTCGCTGTTATCAGCATCGCTGGAATAGTAGACTTCCGTGCGATTACAGGTAGATAAAGCCAGAAGGTCATTGGTATTCGTAAACTCTCTTAAGCTAAGCATTAGCTTTTTACACCCACTCTCGTCAAGGGATAATGCTTCACGCACCTCAAGGGGTGCATGCTTATAAGAAAGGGTTAATGCTTTAAAGTTATTCCACATAGAATTTACAAGTATGCAAAATTAAGGAATTACAGAGACTTTTAAAATAATAATGTAATATTTTTACTTAACTTTTGAAACTATTTACTCTGCTTTTTCCATTTTTGCTATATGGACTTCAACAGCCTCGGCACATTTAATATTTATAACAACAAATCCCGTTTTAAGTTTCTTATCCTCGCCATCGCTTTGGCTATTGGTGTAGTTTCCATTTTGTACACTCATACCCTTGTAAAAAGTCTTGCCGAACGGGAGCAAAAGCTTATAGATCTTTATGCAAAAGGCCTTATTTATGCCGCAGATCCAACAATGGGAGATAATCTTAGTTTCCTTTTTCAGGAAATCATCGAAGCCAACAATTCTATCCCAGTAATACTAACGGATGAAAATCATAATCCTGTCAGTGATAAGAACATTAATTTTTCAACCAGCCTAACAAGGGAGGAAAAAGAAAAAATCCTTAGAGAGAAAATTCTTGTGATGAAAGAAATTCACGAACCCATCGTCGTCGAATTCGCTCCTGGCCAGAAAAACTTTATTTTTTACCAGAATTCTTATCTGCTGTCTCAACTTTTATATTATCCATATATCCAATTAACAATTATTTCTTTTTTCGCCATCATAGCTTATTTGGCGTTTAGCTATTCCCGCAATGCTGAGCAGAACAGGGTATGGGTTGGACTTGCCAAAGAAACAGCGCATCAGCTTGGAACCCCACTTTCATCACTAATGGCTTGGATTGAATTGTTTAAAAGCAATCCTAAGTTTCAGGACGAGGAGGCGGTTACAGAACTTGAAAAAGACGTGGAAAGGCTGGAACGAATTACCGCCAGGTTCTCTAACATTGGATCAGCGCCAACCTTAATCGATGAACCTATATTTGAAACCGTAGAGAATGCCGTTAATTACCTGAAAAACCGCGTTTCAAGGAAAATTTCTTTCGAAGTTACCACTGTTCTTGATAAAAAAACTACCGCAAAAATAAACAAACCCCTGTTCGAATGGGTAATAGAGAATACAGCGAAAAATGCTGTAGATGCAATTAACGGAGAAGGGACTATCCGCTTGCATATTTCTGCCGCCAACGACGGTCGGATTCTGATCGATATTTCAGATACCGGAAAAGGAATTCCAAAGTCAAGTATTCATAAAGTCTTTATGCCCGGTTACACCACAAAAAAAAGAGGGTGGGGATTAGGTTTAACACTTGTAAAACGAATAGTGGAGAACTACCACAAAGGAAAAATCTTTATTTTAAATTCCGAGGTTGATAAAGGAACCACTTTTAGGATCATTTTAAATAAATAACTATAATATAAAATATATTTTCTTTTTTGTATTACGCAAATAAAGATATACTTTTGCAGTCGCTAAAAAAGCGAGATATTTTACTAAAACTTTTACTTGAAAAAAGATGGCAAATAAAGGCAAAATAACTCAGGTGATAGGCCCTGTGGTTGATGTGAGTTTCGAGGGGGAAGGCGCCAAGTTACCTAAAATTTTGAATGCTCTGGACGTTTTAAAGTCCAACGGCCAAAAAATCGTTCTTGAGGTGCAGCAGCATCTTGGAGAAGACAGAGTCAGAACAATTGCCATGGACAGTACGGATGGCCTAACCAGAGGCATGGAAGTAATTGACTTGGGCACACCTATACAAATGCCTATTGGAGAAGACATTAAAGGTCGATTATTTAATGTTGTTGGTGAAGCAATTGATGGGATTAAAAGCCCTAAAGGAGAAAAAGGCTTGCCAATTCACAGACCCGCTCCAAGATTTGAAGACCTTGCCACTTCCAGTGAAGTTTTGTTTACAGGTATAAAAGTTATTGACCTTCTTGAACCATACGTAAAAGGTGGTAAAATCGGATTGTTTGGTGGTGCCGGTGTAGGTAAAACCGTATTGATTCAGGAGTTGATTAATAATATTGCAAAAGCATATGAAGGCCTTTCGGTATTTGCCGGTGTTGGAGAACGTACCAGGGAAGGAAATGACCTTCTTAGAGAAATGATCGAATCAGGTATTGTAAAATACGGTGATGAGTTCCTTCACTCTATGGAACAAGGTGAGTGGGATTTATCGAAAGTTGATCATAAAGCTTTGCTTCAATCGCAGGCTACCTTCATATTCGGTCAGATGAATGAACCTCCCGGAGCACGTGCCCGTGTAGCTTTATCAGGTCTTACCGTAGCGGAATATTTCCGTGATGGAGATGGAACAGAACAAGGAAAAGACATTCTTTTCTTTATTGACAACATCTTTAGGTTTACACAGGCAGGTTCTGAGGTATCCGCTCTTTTGGGTCGTATGCCTTCAGCGGTGGGTTATCAACCAACACTTGCTACTGAAATGGGTGCTATGCAGGAGCGTATTGCTTCTACAAAACGTGGTTCTATTACTTCCGTGCAGGCAGTTTACGTACCTGCGGATGACTTGACTGACCCTGCTCCGGCAACAACCTTCGCTCACCTTGATGCAACAACGGTATTGTCCAGAAAAATCTCTGAGCTTGGAATTTATCCTGCTGTGGATCCACTTGATTCAACCTCAAGAATCCTGAACCGTGAAGTTTTGGGTGACGAGCATTATGACACAGCACAAAGAGTAAAAGAACTTTTACAGAGATATAAAGAACTTCAGGACATCATTGCCATTCTTGGTATGGATGAACTTTCTGATGAAGATAAGCAGGTGGTACACAGAGCAAGAAGGGTGCAAAGATTCTTGTCTCAACCATTCCATGTGGCAGAGC
>JBKBXU010000008.1:0-30870 GCA_046313675.1 Cytophagaceae bacterium | reverse complement strand
TCAACGGGCTTAGTAAATACATTCCCGAACTGGATGGGTTTAAAACCTATCATTTTGAATCCGAAAAAGAAACCCATCAGGACTGTAATTTCATTTTGGACATCCATGAGGATTCCAGAGGAAATTTATGGCTCGGGACTGGCAATGCCGGTTTGTTGCTGTTCAATAGAGCTGACAACAGCTACCGTTTTTTCAACATGAAGGACGATGGGCTTTCTGATAACTCAATAAAAGGAATAATCGAAGACAACGACGGTTTCCTGTGGCTTTCAACAAATAACGGAGTTACACGGTTTAATCCCAAAACGTTTAGAGCCAAGGCTTTTACCTCAGCCGATGGAGTACCTGCAAGTTCCTTTTATTCTAATTCAAAATATAAAGATAATGACGGGAAAATCTATTTCGGAACAACAAATGGATACGTGGTTATCGACCCAAAATTACTAAAGAAAAATACTCAAGTTCCACCTGTTGTCATAACAAATTTTTCAGTTCTCAGAAAATATAAAGATACAACTACAATTATTAATTTAACCTCGAAATATAATGCCGGAAAGGAAATTATCCTTCCCTATAACCACAATGGCTTAAATTTTGACTTTGCAGTATTAAATTTCAACAATCCACAAAAAAATAGATATGCTTATCTGCTTGAGGGCTTTGATTTAGGCTGGAACTATACAAATGACATACCCAGAGCATCGTATACTAATATTGACCCTGGGACTTATACCTTTCGGGTAAAAGGAGCAAACAATGATAATATATGGAATAATGATGGGGCATGGATTCGATTAACTATTACCCCTCCCTGGTGGAAAACCTGGTGGTTTTACACAATAATGGCTTCTTCTTCTATTTTATTGTTTTTCGGTTTGATAAAATGGCGCGTTTATCATGAAAGAAAAAAGAATGTACAACTGGAAGAAGTCGTCAGAATACGCACAAAAGCATTAAAAGAAAGTAATGAGCAGTTGGATGCTTTTGTCTATAAAGCATCCCACGACATAAAAGGCCCTTTGAAATCGATTATCGGCCTAACAACCATTGGACAAAAGGATGTTAAAGATCCATCCGCCCAACATTATTTTGACCATATATTAAAAAGCACCAAAAAACTTGATAAACTTTTGATGGATTTGCTGGAACTGACTAAGGTTAAGCAGGCTTCCGTAAAGGCAGAACCGGTACAAATTTCCGTGCTTATCAATGAAGCTATCGACAGCTTCAGGCATTTTCCGGACTTTGAAAAAATTAAAATCACCCAGAATATTAATGAAACTATAGAGTTTTGTTCAGACCGAAATTTGCTTTATTCCATCCTACAGAATCTCGTAGAAAATCCAATTAAATACTATGACCATGAAAAATCCGACAATTTTCTGGACATTAAAATCAATGTAACAAAAAAAGAAGCCGTCTTTATCTTTAAAGACAATGGCATAGGAATTCCGGAAGAACTACAGGAAAAGGTGTTTGATATGTTTTACAAAATCGGACATGGAACTACAGGAACCGGACTGGGGCTGTACATAGTAAAAACTACCGTAGATAAACTGAATGGAAAAATCAACCTCCAAAGTAAAATAAAGGAAGGATGTACTTTTACCGTTGTAGTGCCAAACCTTGCAAACCCATTGAACTAAATTAGAATATAAAGGTTGATTTCTTATATGGCTCAAGCTGATTTGAAAACTCACCTTATCAAGAATTTATCAACGTCACATGCCCATATCAGTCTAGAAGATGCACTAAAAGACATCCGACATGAACTGCTTGGAAAGGAAGTACCGGGAATTCCCTATACCATCTGGCAATTAACCGAACACATTCGTATAACACAATGGGATATAGTAGAGTTCTCTAAGAACCCACACCACGTTTCACCAAAATGGCCTGAAGAATATTGGCCATCAAAAAAATCTCCCTCATCTTTCGAAGAGTTTGAAAAGTCCGTAAGGGTGCTACAATCCGATAGGGATTCTTTCATTGAGCTGCTTGCCAACCCTGACACTGATCTATTAAAAATCTTTGAACATGGTACAGGACAAAATCTGCTAAAGGAAGCACTCTTAATCATCGACCATACCTCCTATCACACCGGACAGATCATTGTTTTAAGAAGATTGCTTAATGATTGGAAATAAAACACTCACGGTTGTTATCCAAAACAGCTTTAATAAGCCCCATTCTTATTAAACTAACAAGAATCTTTCCTGCTTTCCAATAAGGAATGTTAGCAAGCTTTGTAAATTGCTTTATAGTTATGGCATCGTTATTAATAAGATACTGAAGCAGTACCTGCTCTGCAGGACCATAGTTTATTCTGGAGGGTATTTCTTTTGTTTCGAGTTTCATCACTTCCAGCATAATCCTTCCAGCCAATATACATTCATCATTGACTCTCAGATACGCCCACCATTTTTGGTTTTCATCTCTGGCATAGTGTGGTTTACAATTACTTTCAGGAACATATGCCACCAAGACCATTTTACCCTCCACGACCTCTTCTGAAAAAACTATTTCGACAGGAGGCTTACATTCCAGGTCTGCTGCTCCTTCCAGCATAAATCTCTCCTCTTCAATATTTGCTCCTACCACGCATCCATTGTCTTTAATGCCTATAAGCAGCTTGCCTCCTTTTGTATTAGCAAAAGCCGACAAGGTTTTTGCTATTTTTTTCGCACTACTAATGGTATGCTTAAAATCGAGGGTCTCACATTCCCCATGCCTGATTTCATCTTTTAACATAGTCAGCTTAGATTATCCGGATAACAGCAAAAGGAATCAAAAAGGTTTTACTATTATAAATTAACGATAAGTTTTCCAAATGTTTTACCAGACTTAAATTCTGTTAAAGCCTGAGGAATTTCATCAAATTCATAAATTTTCGACACCAAAGGTGGTTCCAGTTTAAGTTTCATTACTTCTTCCATCATCTCCTTCATAAGATGAACCCGCTCGTAAAGAAAAATCAAGTTAAACCCCATCACAGATTTATTCTGTGAAATCATGGCATGTGGGTCTATTCTTGGCCTTCGCAGGTATTTCCATAGCAAAAGTGGGTAATTTGGAGCATTCCCACTGGGGGTATATTGAGCAGAACCATAAGCAATTAACCTGCCGGAAGGAGCTAACAAATCCAATGCATCTTCCAGTAATTTCCCTCCGGTTGCTTCAAGAACAAGGTTCAGTTCCCTTCCTTCCAAGGCAGTTAACACATCCTTCTTAAAGTCTTTACTTCTGATAATACCAGCATCATACCTCTCTTTCTGAAGCAAAGGCACTTTGTCAGCAGTACCAACAACACCAATTGTATAGGCATTAAATTTTTTGGCGATTCGATTAGCCAACAAACCCACCCCCCCTGCTGCACTTTGTATCAAGACGGTCTGACCTTCCTGAAGATTTCCCAAAGGACGTAAAGCATAATAGGCCGTTAATACCTGCACAGGAAAAGCTGCACCTTGTTGAAATGTCCATTCACCGGGTATAGAAACCAAATAATTAGCATCAATGTTAATGTGAGAAACATAAGCCCCAAACTTGGTCACTCCCATTACCCTGTCTCCAATAGTAAATTCTGACTTTCCATCTCCCACGTCTGTAACAATACCGGAAAACTCCAGCCCCGGAATAAAAGCGGTTTTAGGGGCAGCCTTATACAATCCCAAAACCTGGAAAATATCAGCATAATTTAACCCGATGGCTTTTACCTCAATGGAAACTTCACCTGCACCCGGCTTAGGGAAATCCTCTTTTTCAATTTTCAAACTCTTTAAGGACCCCGGTTTTACTACTTTGAATACAGTTCTTTGCAATTTGAGTGAATAATTGTGAAATACAAGCTTAGGTATAATTTTTGTTATATTAAACGTTAAGCTTTAAGATAATTTAGTTTTTACATTAATATAAGAGTAAAAAATTGTATTTTAGAAGCGTTAACGTGGTAATAAAACAAAAGAGTTATGCGAATTAAAAAAATCTGTTTTATAGCAATTATTTCATTGTCTTTTAATTTTATGGCTAAGGCCCAAAATTTCCCTATAGACCCTGAAACAAAGAAAATAACCTACCAGGAAGTTGTATCGCTTGATAGTATCTCTCAGAATGAGCTTTTTGAAAGATCAAAAAAATGGTTGATCACTTACTTTAACAAGGACAAAAAATTAAAAGAAGATAAAGCAACAGGAAAAATTGATAAAAACGGCTACTTCTCTGTAATCCTCACTTTTGACTATAAGTATAAATATGAACATACGCTGATCTTTAATATTTCAATTCAACATAAAGATGGCAGATATCGGTACATCCTCACCGACTTTATGATTTATGATAATAGAAACGGAGAAAAGACGGCTCAACCTTTGGAAGCTTTTTATCAAAAGCAACGCCAACAAAATAAAACCGAGCTGTTCAGTAATTTCTCAAAAGAAATTGAACAACTTCAACTAGATCTGAAAACGGCTATTGAAACTGGTGAGTTGAAGTCAGATGATGATTGGTAAAAACAATATCTTTAAATAAAAAAAGGCTGTTTTACCAACCTTTTTTTATTTATTATTGAGACCATTCAGTAGGAGTCCTATCCCATCTGTGTCCTTTAAGCTGGCTTAGGAGTGCTTTAGAAAGACTCTCACCTCCACTCACACCTAAATTGGCTTTTACATGGTGTTCTTTACGCATTCCGGGAATAGTAGTACTAACCGTTTTATTTTCAAGAATAAATTTCAAGGCCATCTCCGGCATGCTCATGCCTTCAGGAGTTAACGGCCTTAGAAGTTCCGCATGTTCCACACTGGATATGAGGTTTTCAGGAACAAAGTAGGTCCTTCTCCAGTCATCTCCAGGAAACTTGGTATCCTTCGTCAGTGTTCCGGTAAGGGTTCCTTCATCAAAGGGAACACGGGCAATTACGGCTATATCCAACTCTTCGCATAAAGGAAAAAGGTTATCCTCAGGGTTCTGGTCAAAAATATTGTAAATTACCTGCACGGCATCGATATGGCCAGTTTTAATAGTTTCAAGGCTATTATCAGGTTCCCATCGGTTTATACTTATACCCGTGGCCTTTATTTTGCCATCCTTTTTAAGCTTTTCGAGGGCCTCTTTCCAACGGTCGTCTTTTGCCCATGAATCTTCCCACACATGAAACTGCAATAGGTCAATGCATTCTACATTAAGGTTCTTCAGGCTTTTTTCCGTGTATTCAATTATATGTTCAGGAGGGAATACCTCATCAAGGCTATAGTGACTTTTTGATGGCCATTTCAGATTTTTAGGAGGTAATTTTGTAGCAGTATAAAGTTTTTTATCGGGAAACCTCTTTAGAAGTCTTCCAAGAATACGTTCGCTTTCTCCCTCTGCATACCCCCAGGCAGTATCGAAAAAATTACAACCCATACCTACTGCAATGTCCAGGCAATCTTCACATTGTTTAATATCTGATCCGGTCCAGCCTGCCATTCCCCACATTCCATAACCTATTTCACTTACTTGCCATTCCGTTCTTCCAAATCTTCTGTATTGCATGATTTAACTGTTTAGTGAGGTACAAAAAAACTATTATAAAAGGTTTTAATCAACAAAAAAAAGGGAAAATCAACAAAAATTATCGCTCACAAATAGAATTACCTTTATAGAACTCCAGAATTTGCTTTCTCAGGTAAAAATCATACCGAGCCTGAACTACCTGGATCTGAGCATTAGAATATTGAATCGAAATGTTGTTAAACTCGGTAAAGTTGATAACACCTGCCAGGTAAGACCGTTCAGCAAAGTCATTTTGTTGCCTTAATGCCTCCAATTGTTTATTAACAGCATGATACCTTTTATGGGCAGCGTTTACATCAAGGTATGCCTGCTGTATCTCTTTCTCTATCTCCAGGTTGATTTCCTGAAGTTCGTTTTCCCTTATCTGCGCATTTATTCTGGACAAGGAGATGTCATTCAGGTTATTGAACCTGCTAAAAATTGGAATAAAGAGATTAAAAGCAACAAACTTTGATACATTGCGTCTAAATTGGTCAGATTGCTCCACTTCCAAAAGACTTGTACTCCGTGTAATTACCCCTCCATTTAGCGAAAGCCTGGGGTATCTGATAGATTGCATGATCTTAAGTTCATACTGTGCTGCAGCAGCCCTATGTTTTGCTGCAGTAATCTGAGGTAAAAAAGCACGTGCATTCTCACATAATTCCGCAAAATCCTCTTCATCAGGAATCAACGAAATTTCAAGTTCATTCTCGTCCACTATGGCCATTTCAACATTTTCCATAATACCCATAGTCTGACGAAGCATCAGATTAGATCTCCTTTTGGTGTTTTCTGCATTCACTATCTCAACCTCTCTGAAAGCAAGATCGGCTTCTGCATTTATCAATTCTCTCCTGTGCAACACACCACCTTCTACTAAACCTTTTATTTGTACATATTGGCGCTCGGATTGTTCCCTTAGTCTTTGGGCAATGCTTAACTGCTCCTTAGCCAGCAGAAGCTGGTAGTAAGCAGTCATTGTAAGAAGCGTAATTTCATTCCTTCTGGCTTTGAGGTCTGCAAAGCTTGCATTATACTCTTCAGTGGTTTGTTTGATAAAATTGTAGTTGTAGCCACCATTAAATAGGACAAGCTCCCCTTGTACGGCACCCATATAGGTTTCAACAGACCTGTCAACTAATATGTTAGTTGCCGGATCCACAAAAAGTCCCCAGTTATACAGGTTTCTTCCTGTTCCAAAAACCTCAGGAAGATAATTGTTTTTTGCTGCGCGGGAACGCACGGCCGCACTTTCTGTTTCAAGAAACCCCCTGTTTACAGCAAGGTTGTTTTTATGTGCATGCTCTATACACTCCTGCAGGTTCCAAACGTCTTGGGCAAAAACAGCTAAAGAGCTGAAAATTAAAAGAAAAAATGTACTATAAAATTTCGTTCTACACATTTGTTTATTCTTCATCAAAGAACAGATTTGCATGCTGAACTCCTTCAAGTTGCTTTATTTCACGCATCATGTTCTGGCTTTTTTCCTCATTTTTAAATCTGATATAATAAGATACTTCAAGCATATCGTGATTATCTTCACCAATGGCTTTTATATTAATTACTTTATGGCTTCGGCAGAACCGTGAGATTACCTTACCGACTTCTACCGTATCATTTTCTGATCCTTTTATCAATAACTGAAGAAGGAAATCTCTTTTTCTCGGAGCAGAAAGGTTTGCCCGTACAATTATATAAAAAACAGAACCTATACCTAAGGTACCAAGTATCGCTACTGAGAACAATCCTACACCACAGGCTAAGCCAATAGCCAGGGAAAAAAAGATAAACATGATATCCTGGGAATCTTTAACGGCGGTACGAAATCGTATAATGGACATTGCTCCAACCAATCCGAATGCAGTTGCAAGATTATTTCCTATAACCATAATTACAACAGCTGTAATCATTGTCAATAGTATGAGGGTATTAACAAAAGTGGTAGAATAACTCAAACCTCTGTAGGTCATCCGGTATAAAACGGAAATCAATAATCCACAGATTAAGGCTACCACCAGGTGATTAAATATATCCCTGAATGTCAGAGAGTAGAAAAAGATATCCTTTAATTCTTCATTCATTAGTATAGCGATTCAAATAATTTTATCTTTTATAAAAAGGCACCCTTGCAGAACTAATGGGAGAAAACCTTTTCGATGAATTTACATAATGTACATCAACACCTGTTGAAAATTTTGATATAGCCTCATGCCTTAGCCCAAATTCTTCAATCATAGAGTGCGCCCATAAAGGGTAAACATGAAAATATTTTACTTCTAAAATAAAATATCCGGGTGTAATAACTTTTGCTCTGTTTTCAGAGAACAATTCTTCAAGGCAAGGATAAATACTGCTTCGTACATTTTTATCAAACGTTATTCTTACCCCTGAGTCAAATTTACCATGGTAGGCTTCCCTGTCATAAGTAATAAGGTTAACCGGCCTCAAACTTTTCTTATAGAAATAATAGAGGAACCTCTTTGCGTCCTGTACCGAATTGGGAAATTTCTTTGTATTCTCCACATATTTTTCAACATCTCCTGTCCGAACGAGGTCTAGTAAATTAGTATATGGCAATACCGCCCTGTGTTTTTTAATCCTGTTTCCCAGTTTCTTTTTTATTTCAAGAAAAGCAATTGCACCTTCAACAGGCTGATCATATACCCTGATACGATATTTACTCCGGAGCTCTAAGCCCTCCATTTTCTCGTCATAATACTCCATAAGAGGAGTGTCGTAATATATGCTTCTTACCGTATACTGACTTAATCCTCCACTTTGAGTTTTAGCATGAACATCCGGATTAACAAAGGGCAACAACCTATTCCTTAATGCTTCCAGTTGATCATTTCGAACATAATATTTTCTTTCATAGCGAAGATTGCTCATTATCTATACATTATATTCTGTGCAATTCTAAGTAAATAATCCCGTATAGTCAGTCGGTCACATTCTATTACAGTCTGGGCGAAAATTCCAGGCATTATCTCATCATTTGTTTTGTCAATAATACAGGTTACATACACTGCCTGTTTACCTCCAACGATTTGAATGGTATTATCAATATTACTTACCGTACCTGAAATTTTTCCGCTGGAATTAAATAGGTGAAGTGTGGCAGGTTGCCCTGTCTGAACGTATTTCAAATCCTTTACCTGAACAGGGGTTACAATAACATATGCTGAGGTATCAAGTATATTAACAATGACATCCATCCCTACAGATGCTGAAATGCCTTTTTTATGCTGTAAGTAACCGGAAAACGGAGCGGTAATATTAAAGGACTCCATTCTCTCCTTAAGATTTGCCAATTGGCTCTCCAGAGCTGCAATTTTATGTCTCGAAAAAATAACCTCTTCAGGCTTTTCTCCTGTACTGATTTTTTCAAGGTTTGCCTGAGCAAGAGAAACGCTGATGCGGCTCATTTCATAGGTATTTAAGGCAATATCGTATTCCTGAGGTGCAATTAAAGAGTCTTCATATAATTTCCGGGTTCTTTGCAAAAGCTTTTCCTGTATGGCAAAACGTTCTTTGGCCAGGGTCAGTGCATTTTCTGCTTCCCGTACCGTTTCAGGCTTCTCTCCTGTGGAAACCACCATTAAATTGCCGCGTTCCACCTTCAGATCGCCTTCCAGTTTAATTATTAATCGCTCTAATTCATTAGAAGTAAGCTGGCCTATCACCTCCCCTTTTTCTATGTACTGCCTGAATCCCAGATTAGGATCCAATACAAAATCAAATGCATCTTGTCTCAAAAAATCCCTGCCGCCATAAGAATTGACCGTTCCAGTCTGATTGTTCTTTAACATCGACACAATACGTCCATCACTGGAGCGGCCAAGCACCCATTCATTAATTGTATAGACCTTGCCAGTTGAATAAACAGTATAAGGAACTTCAAAAGGCAAACTAAGAACAATTACCACTACTACAATTATTGACGATATGTATATATGTTTTCTATTCATTTTCAGTTCTTCAGATCAAGTTGGTAAACAGAAGGAGGCACTCCCCTCCATTGCTCATTGGAAATAAACACCCTATTGTCTCTAAAAAAACAAACCCCTTCAACCTGTCCCATTTTTAAGGCAGGCCCCGTTTCATAGCATATTTTCTTCCTGGCCGCAAAAAATTTATCTTCTTCAAAATCTTCTAACAGCCATAAAAAGGTTCTGTTTATATCTTTATCATAACCACATAAAATAATCCTTTTGCCATCCTTATCTATATCGGCTCCAGTGATAAGCCCATTTGAATTAAAAACACCTATTCTGTGGGCTGCATGGTGTCCGGGGGTCGCAGGAATTTTATAAAGATGACAAAGGTTATTTCCATGATTTTTTGTAAAAATATATAAATGGCCTTTGTAAAAAATTACGCCTTCGCCATCCAGGTTATTATCTGTATTCCTGGAAAAATCAGTCTGATCGGCAAAATGATAAGAAATCTTTTCGGCCGGAACGGACATTCGTGGCTTTAGCTGATTTTCAGGTATAATTTTTATTCTGTATATGGCAAGGTCTGTACGGTTGCCCGGATTATTTCCTGTATCGCATATATAAATATATTCACCATCCGAAGCAAGGGACTCAAAATCGTGATTGTCCACCCCTTCCAACTCAATAATTTCTCTGGGTTTGCCGGTGATCAAATCTATACTGTAAAGATAGTTTTCTCCCGGATCATCATTTATGGTCCATAACCTGTTTTCAAGGTATAGCAAAGCGGAATTCTCTCTGAAGAATGCATCCAAAGTCACCAATCTTTGTGACTCCAGCTCTTTAGAGTTGTACTGGCAGTTTCCATCACTGATCTTCGCTTCAGGATCATAGCTTAAGGAACCAGGATCGGTGCATCCCTTTTTTGAATGACAAGCAAACATCAAGGCACAAATGCACAAAAAACTGATTAAACCTTTTGTCCTAAGATGTATATAACACAAATTTAACATTAACATAACATAACCCTGATGCGAATTTAAATTTTTTTTTTAAGATATCTTAAAATTTAACAGACTTTTCTAAGAAAAATTATAAATTCGTAAATCATTTAACTTTCATAATTCAATAATACCCTCGAAATGACCAGGTTTTCACTTGTAATTTTATTAACATATTTATATTTAGGACAGGCTTCGGCAAACGATACCATCAGATACTCAAACCCTAAGAAATTTACGCCAGGGTTTAATTACAATTTACAACTGGCATATTTTGAAATCTCCCCTACTATAAATTTCCCCGTACATAAAAGAGTTTCTCCAGGTATAGGACTTAATTATATTCATTATTATCGTACAGGCCACCTGCAGGGAAGAAATAGCATGGCTGCAAATATATTTACACGCATCTACGCTTCTGACAATATCTTTTTCCATACCGAATATTTATTTTCAAGGGTACCCTATCTCCATGAATTGACGTATGAATTCTATCCGGTGTCAACCTCCTCATTCTTCATTGGAGCAGGATACCGACAATTGTTATACAAAGATTATTACGCATATTTAACTGTACTGGCAGACCTGGCACATACACCATACTCTGCTTTCAGAAACAAAATTTTATTCCGGCTTAGCTTTACATTTTAAATCATGAAACCAATAAATAAACTAGTCTTGTACCTCTGTTTCCTGATAGGAATCTCTTATTCTGCACAAGCTCAGATTGTAATAAGTGAAATATTTTATGACAGTCCGGGACCCGATAGTTTAGAATTTTTTGAAATTCATAACCCTGGTGATATAACGATTAACCTTGGAGGATATGAAATTGTAGAGGGTGTTTATTTTGTATTCCCCGATTATAACCTTGAACCAGGAGCCTACCTTGTCCTTGCCCGACATGCTAATTATGTCAATAATTTCTTTAACCTTACAACCCCAGCCTTGCAATGGACAGAAGGGGCTTTAAGCAACGATGGCGAAGAAATTAAAATAATTGATTCACAGGGCAATGTGGTCGACTCGGTATACTATAGAACCGATTGGCCCTGGGATCCCTCAGCGGCCGGCACAGGGCCTTCCCTGATTTTATGCGATTATGACTCAGACAATTCGCGTGGCTATAATTGGGGCATTTCAGAAGAGGCAGATTTTGCCGGAAACTTTACGCTCGATGGAAGAAATGATCCAATCTATGCTTCCCCGGGAAGAGCTGCAACGGAATGTAATGCTAAAGGTGACATATACCCACCGATTATCCAGTCTGTCATTACGACAACAAATATCAGGGTGGAAATTCGCTTTGATGAACCTTTAAATCAATTTATCGCTGAAAACACAGGTAACTATTCCATAAGCAACAGAACCATTACCTCGGCAAGTGTACTTGATAATGGACAAACAGTTCGTTTGCAAATTCAAAATACTTTTGAAACAGGACGATTCTACACCCTCACCATTTCCAACATTCAGGACATGGCAGGCAATGTGATGCCTCAGGCACAATACACCATTGTTTTCAACGATACAAAGGCATCGCTCAGAATTACTGAAATTATGTATGATAACCCCGGCCCTGATGAGCTTGAGTTTATTGAGATATATAACAACAGTAGCCAGGCCGCAAATATCGGTGGATACGAAACGAGAGGGGTTCGATATCAGTTTCCAAGCATGACAACAATAGGGGCTCATGCTTATGTAGTACTTGTGTATAATAAAGCTGAGGCTGAACAATTCTATGGCATCACCGGTACCTTCCAATGGACTACGGGAGGATTAAGCAATGATGGCGAAAGAGTAGCTATAATTAACTCTATTGGAGAGTTTATTGACTCTGTTAATTATGGAGTTGAGGAACCATGGCCCCAGGAAGCCCGAGGGAATGGCTCATCACTGATGTTATGCCATCCCAATGCTGCAGGATTTATGCCTGGCAACTGGAAAACCTCTCAGTCATTTGATGATTACATTGACCTTTACAGCGGCGTACCTGTGTTTGCCAACCCAGGCAGGGATAATGGCAATTTCAGTGATTGCATAATGAACCGAATAAATGCTCAAGCATCAACCATTGGACTATATCCAAATCCTAACCAGGGAATGTTCAACTTGTCAATTGCTTCCAATGCACCAGGGAGAATTGAAATCCTTAATTCCATGGGATCTGTGGTCTATACCAAGGAATACCAATCCTTAAAAGATGTCAACGTTGATGTAACCCATTTAGGCTTAAAAGGCCTTTATATAGTAAGTATTAAGGAACACAACACCCATTTAACCCAAACGGTTAAAGTCCATTTTGAATAAACTTTCTGAAATTTAGAGAATAGCGTTTAGGTATTACCTGAACGCTATTTTTTTTTGCCCATCCTGAAAATCATGGCCTGGTTAAGACAAAAAAAAACCGGAAAGTTTCACACCTCCCATATTTTTATATTTACTTTAAACCTAACTTTTCCTCAATAGCTCAATAGTCCTCGTTTGCAACGAGGATTATTGAGAGCGGCGATTGTATCGCCAAATAGCACGAACTAAGCTAATATATTAAAAAAATTCGGACAGCACACACCTCCCGGATTCTTATTTCTGCCTTTTGCCTCAAAAACCAAGTCAAAGACTCTTCTGTATTATTTAATCTGTAGAGCCCTCGGAACTCAACGGGTAGTTTGGTTTAAGGGGCACATCTCAATACTTATACTTTAAGTTATTCGTGCAATAGATTGATTTTAAGTATTTTTTAAATAATTAATTTTAAAAAAGTTATGGTTATTTCGATAAAATTTCTAATTTTATACATATAAAATCTTGATAATGATTAACCATAACTAAAAAACAAATGAAAAAGAATTTTTTAATTTTACCCTTCCTTTTACTGTTAATTTTTTCTGCATGTAAAAAGAAAAAAGAAGAAGAGCCAAACCCTTCCAACTCAGCTGAGAGCAAACAAGTCATGCAACAATCAGCCGGCAAGCTCCACGAAGATATTGTTGAATTAGTTAAATCAAAAGGAAGTAAAGCCGTGGGTAGTTTATCCGATAAACTTGCGGACGACCAGTCCCCATTTGAAAATGGAAGGATTTCCCTCAAAAAAAGGCAAGAGGCTAAACTTTACTATAAAAACAAAGCAAAAACTTTAAGGAAAACGTTTATCGCCAAATCAGTACAACCATCTAATGCACGTACAAATTTTGACTTTGCCGGTAATGCAGGAACATATACCTGGAATCATTCTACAGAAAGCTGGGAGACCGAATCAGGTACACCTGGTAATAAAATCGTCATTATTTTCCCTGCCGACAAAGATAATCCGAGCGTAAACAATGCAACCTTTACCCTTCATGAATATACCGAAGTTGTAATACAAGGAGACTCATTGCCCACTAAAATTTTAGCGGATGTTTATATAGATGGTGTTAAATATGTGAATTTAGATTTTAGCGCACAATATAAATCAAATGGCGAGGTCAGCAAAATTAATTACACACTGTTGTTAAAGCCATTTACGAATATTTTTTCCTATGAGGATGAAGGAACAAGCATAAAAATTAATGCCTCTTTATTGAAAGAAGGTACTATTGATATTTTTTCATGGAATACTGTAATGGAATTTGATAATGTCAATAAAGATGCAATGGTCAAAGTATCAGGATCTGTTTCTTACCGCGAATTAAAACTCAGCGGGGAAATAAATGCAAAAGAATTATCCGAAAGTGATGTAGATGCAAATGCGGCCGAACTTAATCAGCATGTAAAACTTGCCTTCTACAAAAATCCAAGTAATTCTAAAATTGGCGATATATATTTTGTTGATAAGGCTGATGGCGATGTAGATGCAATGATCAAATTTAGTGATGGTACTTCTGAAAGCATTGAAAGTTATTTCAAAGAATCAATGGATGAACTTGAGAAGTTCTTTACTGAAAATAACCAAAATGCTAGACGCAGATAAATTTAATGTCTGATAAGGACATTTTATAAGGTAAAAAATGGCTATTATGGTTTTAAAAGATCTATAATAGCCATTTTTCTATATATCTTGGCCATTAAGTTATAAAATAAAAGTTCCACTGGCGCGAAGATGGTAGTAAAGCTTGATAAAAACCAAAACTGGTTCGAACGTCCGTTCGGACCTTTTTTTTATCTGACAATGGACTTAACATCCCTCAAAAGCCCTTGTTTGCAATAAGGATTATTGAGAACGAGCTGACCCTCAATAGTCCTCGTTTGCAACGAGGATTTTTGAGAACGGCGAATATATCGCCAAATAGCACGAACTAGCTAATATATAAAGAATGAAATCCGGAATACACCTCCCGGATTTCATTCTTTATATTCTATACGGCGATGCAATCGCCATTCTCAGCCGCCCCCATTGCAAACAGGGGCGATTTTGTGACTTTACTGCTAAACCACCACCAACCAAGAAGAAAGCATTCATGGTACGAGCTGCAAGCTCGCACCAGCAAATACTATTGTACAACTTTAAAATTACTGGCTCGGACTAGCGGAGTCTTTTTTGTTTTTTATCTTAACAATGGACTTTACATCCCTCAAAAGTCCTCGTTTGCAATAAGGATTATTGAGAACGAGCTGACTCCACACACCCAGACTTATCTTCTATCCCCCATCCTAAAAATTCTTTAATCCTGCAAATTCAGTTTCAGACGAAAAAAATCCGGAAAGCTCAACACCTACCGGATTTCTATATTTACTTTAAACCTAACTTTTCTTGGTGGTTGGTCAGTGACGCAACCACGGAGACTTTGTTGCTAAACCTCCTCTAATCAAGGAGAAGGCATTCCTGAATAGTAAAGTAGCTTGAAAATCAGTTTTTTTTTAATCATAGGGAGTGTGTGTGTTGAACCCGTCACTTGTTTTTTTAATTAAAAAACTAAAGACCGGTTCTTTTTAATATTTTGTCATCATTCATTTCTGTAGGGAAAAAGTCTGTTACATACACTTTCTTTATGGATTCTTCAACAAAATAAATGACCTTAATGGACTTACGGGAGGTATAGGAATAAACTAAAAATCGGTGATCTTTACCTAAAAGCGAAAGTTTTTCTTCTACTCGTCCTCGGTTAGGGCGATTTTCCAAAGAAATTGCCAAATCTAATATCTCTGTCAGCTTTTTGTCTGCTGCTGATGGGGCATGGTGTTGGTAAAGGTATTCACCTAATTCCAGATAATGGTATTCGGCCTCAGGGGTAATCTCTACAAGGTAGCTTTGCTGGCTTTCCATGCTTCAAAGTCTTTTTTAAAATCCCTGATATTCCTGGTAAGGCCTGATTCAACTGATTTTAATGATGCTTCTGCTCTCTTTACAAGGTCTTCGTCTGAGGCAGCAAAGATATTCTTACTGTTTAAAATTTCCTGTATCTTACTCAATATCTCTTCATCCTCTGTCTGGATAAGTTTTTCTATTAGTTTGTACTTTATTTCCGGCTTCATGTCTGAGTGTCGCATTTGGTATACAGTAAAGTTAACGTTTTATTTTCATATGTGGTTTACCTCAATGGGTTAAATTATTGCACTATAGTAATTAAACCTGGAAGTAACCCATCCTGCAAATTCAGTTTCAGACGAAAAAAATCCGGAAAGCTCAACGCCTCCCGGATTTTTAAAAAATTTTAATCGGTACAAATTAAAGCTTAATCAGCTTTAACATTATGAACTTATCGTCGTAGCTTATCTGCACCATATACATGCCGGCATTTAATTCATTCCCTATTACAAAGCTTTCATTGGTACGGAATTCACCTACCGACTCGTATCGTAAAACACCTTTAATATCAAAAACCTTAATAAATATTTCTGATACTGTTCCACTCTCAACTTTTATATTGGTATTATCATGAAATGGATTAGGGTATACCTCATACGAATCAACATTAGCACCGATTATTGAGTTTGGTTCTTCATCATCATCTATGGAAGATATAGCCAGGGTTGCCTGCGCCGGAGGATTGCTTCTGTGAACACTTATGTTTCCATTAACTCCCGTAGAATTGTAATACACGGTAATTCTGTTTGTTCCATTTCCTGAAATAATAACAGCACCATCCGGTACCGTCCAGGTATAAAAGACATCCGGTTCATATTCCACTGAATAAATATAGGTATTTCCGGATTCAACCTCTGCGCTGCCATTTATTACAAAATTAATTGGGTTAACATCAACATAAATAGATTCCGTTGACGACCCAAATTCATTTGTTGCAATTACGCTCACATTACCCGTGCCGGTAGATAGGAATCGAATGGTAACTGAATTAGTCCCCTGTCCGCTTATTACCTCTGCTCCTGCCGGTACAGTCCAATTGTAATTAACCCCAGGTTCGTTTGGTACGGTGAACACATAGGAATTATTTGCATTTACAACCGAAGGGCCATCGATGGTTTCCAATTCAGGGGCAGGCCCGGTAGGTGTAAGGTTAACCGCTGTACTTGAAGATGTAGTACCATAGTTATTGGTCGTTTCAACTACAACGTTGCCGGATGTTCCGGGTTCAAAAATAATGATAATGGCATTGCTTCCTTCTCCACTAACAATAGTTGCTCCCGGAGGTATGATCCAGTTGTAATCTACACCCTCCTCAAATGGAACACTGAATTCATATTCTTCTTCAGGGAAAATCTCCTCTGGACGAACAATATCATGCGCTACAGGAGGATTGCCAATAGATATTGTCAACTCATCTTCATAGGATCCATATTGGTTATAAACAAGCACCGAAACTGTTCCGTCTGTCCCATAAGGAAAGGTAACCTGAATTGAATTAGTACCCTGTCCGCTTACAATATTAGCTCCGACAGGTATATTCCATACATAATCTACTCCTGCTTGTTCCGGTACTGAGTAGGTATAAAGTATGTCAGGTCTTACATAGGCTGGTCCTGTAATCGCAGTAGCCACTGGAGCTGCTCCTACGTTTACCGAATGGTTAATGGTGGTAGAACCATAGTTATTGGACGCTGTTACTGAAATATTGCCACTTGACCCGGCAGGGAAAGTAACTGTAAGCGTGTTTGTTTCTTGTCCGGATACAATTGTTGCGCCATCCGGCACTGTCCATGTATAGTCTGTACCAGCTTCAGCCGGAACAGTAAATTCATAGGTATTTCCCGCTTCTACGTAATCAGGGCCGTCAATTTCAGTCAAGGCTGGAGCATTTCCTACAGAGATCGTAAGATTATCAGATGTCGATCCGTGATTATTGCTGGCTGTAACAGAAATATCACCACTCGTCCCTTCAGGGAATGTTACAGTGAGTGTATTTGTTCCTTGTCCGGAAACAATCACTGCCCCATCAGGCACTGCCCAAGAATAGTCTGTACCAACTTCGGAAGGAATTGTAAATTCATAGGTATTACCGGCTTCTACAAATTGTGGGCCGGTGATCACAGGCACAGCAGGAGCAGAACCTACATTAATTGTAAGGCTTGCGGAATTATTGCCATAAGCATTCTCTCCAACCACTGTTAAGGTACCGCTCGACCCGGCAGGGAAAGTAACTGTAAGCGTATTTGATCCTTGTCCGGATACAATTGTCGCGCCATCCGGCACTGTCCATGTATAGTCTGTACCAGCTTCAGCCGGAACAGTAAATTCATAGGTATTTCCCGCTTCTACGTAATCAGGGCCGTCAATTTCAGTCAAGGCTGGAGCATTTCCTACAGAGACCGTAAGGTTATCAGATGTCGATCCGTGATTATTGCTGGCTGTAACAGAAATATCACCACTCGTCCCTTCAGGGAATGTTACCATGAGTGTATTGGTACCTTGTCCGGAAACAATCAATGCCCCATCAGGCACTGCCCATGTATAGTCTGTACCAACTTCGGCAGGCACGGTAAACTCATAGGTGTTTCCTGCTTCTACAAATTGTGGACCGGTGATCACAGGCACAGTAGGAACAGAACCTACATTAACTGTAAGGCTTGCGGAATTGCTGCCATAAGCATTCTCTCCAACCACTGTTAAGGTACCGCTCGACCCGGCAGGAAAAGTAACTGAAATACTATTGGTTCCTTGTCCGGAGACAATAGTCGCGCCATCCGGCACTGTCCATGTATAGTCTGTACCAGCTTCAGCCGGAACAGTAAATTCATAGGTATTTCCCGCTTCTACGTAATCAGGGCCGTCAATCTCTGTAAGTGTCGGTATTGATCCGACAAAAATGGAAACCGCATCGTAGTTTGATCCACAGCTACCTGAGATCGTCCAATGGAATATGTTTTCACCTTCAGATAACCCAGTCACCAATGTGCCGGGGTTTGCCGGATTCTGAATAGAGCCACTGCCTGAAGCTAAAGACCATTGTCCGGTGCCGGAAACAGGGGTATTCCCATCAAGATTCACTGAATTTGTAGTGATATATCTTTCTGTACCAGCATTAGCAAGTGATGCTGCCGGATGTAATGAAATTGATATTGACGAAGCCACACCTGTTCCGCACGAGAACAAAGGAGTAACGGACAGGTCTCCTGTCGTCTCGCCCCAGGTAACCGTGATTTCATTGGTATTCTCCCCTGCTGTAATAACCGCATCAACAGGTAGATTCCAACTATAAGAACTAGCTCCAGGGACAGGATTTACAAAATATTGAATTCCTTCTTCTTCAGGGCAAAGTGAGCCGGGACCACTAATACTTCCTGCGGATGCACCGGTATTATATACTGAAACAGGTATACTTTCAACATCTCCACTTCCACAAGAGTTGACTGGTTCTACAGTTATGGTGCCACTGGTTACTCCAAACGTTACTTCTATAGATGCTGATCCCTGACCCGATAAAATGTTTGCGCCTTCCGGTACTGTCCATATATATTCATCTACACCGGAAACAGGCTCAACACTGTATTGAATTTCCGCTCCGGAACATACTTCCGCAGGACCTGAAATCTCTATGAATTCTGAAGGAGCTGATCGTATCGTTATGTCCAAATCAGAAACAATTCCACTTCCACAGGCATTATTCGGAATAACAGACAGGCTCGCTGTTGAAGCTGAGAAATTAACGGTAATATTTCTACTTCCCTGTCCACTTGATATAGTTCCTCCTGTCAAGGCCCACTGATATTGTGAAGCATTGGTTACAGGTTCAATAGAATAAGCAAGCCCGGTTTCTCCTTCACATAGCTCTACAAGGCCTGCAATAGGGCCAGCAGCCTGAGGCAACTCTCGTACATTTATATAAGAAGTTTTTAGCTCTTCGTCAGAAACCCCATCGGTCACTATTAAAGATACAGTTTTAGATCCCGGGCTTGAATAAGAAACTGCGTGAGGACCAATACCTTCAGCGGTAGCAGGGCTAGCATCAGCACCAAAATCCCACTCATACGTAGTATTCTCTGAAATTCCGGTAGAAATACTTGTAAACTCAATTGCTTCTCCCGGACAAGGGTTAAGACTATTACTTTGGAAATTGGCAGACAAATTACATCCTGCCAATGAAATATTCAGAACATTTGGAGAGCCTTCGCATTCAGCAGAGTTTATTTCAATAACCTGAATAAAACCATTCACCGATCCGAAATCGACAAAAATTTCTGAAGATCCCTGCCCTGAGGTTATGATAGCCCCATCAGGAACAGACCATGTATATTCAGAACCTGCTGTAGCAGGCACTGAGTAAGCAACCCCTGATTCATTACAAGCAGGATTAGCATCTCCGGCAATGCTTACAGGTTCAGGTTGAGAAACCAAATAAACCTCTATGGATGAGGAAGTTCCTTCACCACATGAATTAACAGGAATTACAGAAATACTTCCACCCGTAGACCCTATGGAAACTTCAATACTATTCGTAGAAACTCCTGAGGTTATTTCAGCATCTCCAGGTAAAGTCCAGGTATAAGATGAGGCATTATCAACAGGATCAATAGCATACACTACTCCTTCACTGCCTAAACAAACTTCCTGGTTACCGTTTATAGTCCCGGCTGATGTTGGCAACAAATTAATTGTAATATTACGAACAGACGAATTGCCATTTCCACAGGAATTTTCCGGTGTTACACTAATTTCTCCTGACTCTATGCCGAAAGTTATAGTCACATTTCTCGTCCCTTGTCCTGAAATAGAAGCATCTGCAGGTATTTGCCAGTTATATGCCGAAGCACCGGTTACCGAAGGAACGGTATATGCTACAGACTGACCTGCACATACTGTGGCTGGGCCTGAAATTGTTCCTGCATCTCCAGGTATCGAATTAAGAGTGACACTTAAAGAAGAAGCCTCAGATGTTCCACAAGCATTTTCTGCTATTACCGTAATTTCACCGGGCGAAGTAGCAAAATCAACTGAAATTTCTGTTGTACCTTGTCCGCTTAAAACAGCATCACCAGGAACAGACCAGATGTAATTACTTGCATTATCAACAGGGTCAATAGAATAAATAACGTCCGTCTCAGAAGAACATACATTTAACGGACCTGTAATTGATCCGGCATCATCCGGTAATGGAAGAATAGTAATTTCATGATTAACTATAGATCCGGAACCACAAGTATTAGAAGGAGTAACTGAAACAAAACCGGAAGAAGCACTGAAATCAACAGAAATTGTCGCTTCTCCCTGTCCGGTAACTATGTTTGCCCCATCAGGCACTTCCCATGTGTATATTACATCTTGTACTATATTATCTATAGTAAAGGATATCGCTTCCTCTCCTGAACAAACGTCAGAAGGTCCGCTGATCTCTACTAATTCAGGAGTTGGATTTATGGTAATTTCATGTTGACTTGCAGAACCTGATCCACATGAATTTTCAGGAGTAACAGATACCATGCCGTCCTCACTTCCAAAATCTATAGTAATAGTTGCTGTACCTTGTCCGGTAATAACTGCATCATCAGGTGCTGTCCATAGATATGTATCAACACCACTTACAGGTACAACTGAGAATTGAACTTCTCCTTCACCGACACATACTTCTGCCGGTCCGGATATCGTTCCCAGAGAAGACGGAATTTCATTTAAAGAAACAGCTAAAACAGCTTCTTGTCCTATTCCACAGGCATTTTCAGGTATTACAGTTATGTCACCTGCTGACGTAGCAAAATCTACTATGATTTCAGTAGGTGAAGAATTTACAAAACTTGCCCCCCCGGGAACACTCCAAGTGTAGGTGTCGGCATTAGTAACTGCTTCAATAGAATAGACAATACCTTCCTCCCCTTCACAAGCAGTTGAAGGACCGGAAATATCTCCTGCTTCTGATGGAATAGGATTAATTGTAACGTCTACTTCTGAAGAAAGTATGGTAGGGCAAGTATACACAGGTGATACTGTAACTGTACCTGAACTATTACCCATTAAAACTTCTATTGAATTTGTTCCTGATCCGGCATTAATAGTAGCACCATCCGGCAATGACCATGTATAAGAAAGAGCACCCGGAACCGGATCGATTGAATACAAACTTACTGTTCCTCCGCACAAGGAAGTTTCCCCGCTAATAGAGCCGGGAGCCTCAGGAGCGGGTTCAATAGAAATAGCCAAAAACGATTCATTTCCTGTACCACAGGAATTAACCGGCGCAACAATTAAATTTCCACCGGAAGCCCCAAAAGCCAGCGTTATTTCATTTGTTCCGGCACCATTTGTAATAGTTACACCGGAAGGAACTGTCCAAAGATATTCGGTAACACCAGGTATCTCTTCAATGGAATAAACAACTCCGTTCTGATTAGCACAGACAGATTCCGGGCCTGTAATTACTCCCGGATCGGACGGAAGTGGCAACATTGTCACAATCATCTCAGAAGAAATCCCGTTTCCACAGTCGCTTGTAGGAACAACCGTTATGGCTCCTCCGGAATTCCCAAAAGTTACAAGAATGGATTCCGTACCTTCTCCATTTGTGATAGTTGCATCCGCGGGAACAGTCCAAATATAATTACTTACTCCAGGAAGCGGTTCTATTGAAAAAGCAACCCCACTTTGTTCTGCACATACTTCTAGCGAACCCGATATTTCCCCTGCTGCTCCAGGAGAACCTGTAACGACATTAATTGATGAAAACTCACCATCACCACAAGGGCTTTTTGGTGTAACAGTTATTTCACCACCGGAAGAACCAAAATCTACTAAAATTACATTAGTGCCTTGTCCCGAAATAATTGCCCCATCAGGTACTGTCCATTCATATTCAATAGCATTATCAACTTCTTCAATAGAATATTCTATACCCGTAGCATCTGTACAGATTACTTCTGCTCCGGAAATAGGACCGGCAGCGGCAGGTAAAGCGTTTATTGTGGCAATAACAGGAACTCTGGAACATGGAATCGTTCCTGAGGAAATTTCCCAATTATAAAAAAATGGATACCATCCCTGGTCTGCTCCATGAGAGGGTGTACAGCTATATATACTTAAATAATCAGGAATTACATAAGGATAAGTGGCACCGCCTCCATTCATACTCATTGACTCATCAGTGCCTACCAGGTCCATGTAATAACCATTCCCTGTTTCCATTTCAAAGTTTAATGGAATTCTGGCCATACCCTCCACATTAACCTGCTGGCTTGAGGAGTGTACAACTGTAGTGCCATCGTTTGCCAAAACTCTAATAACTAAATTTGTAGAAGGACGTCTGGTGTAAACCGTTACAGCATCCAAAACAAATGGCTGAAGAACATTGAATCGTAATTTTCTTTCTGCACGATCAGATGCATTAGCTCCCCAAACGGTACCGATAGATAAGTCGGCTGCTCCTCCGGTATATGCAAATGCTCCATCATCCTGAACATAATAAGTTGTAGTCTCCTCTATTATAGGACTTGTAAATGTTGGTCCACTTCCAATAGGAGATCCTCCTGTGTTTGCAGTATACCAGCCATAATTACTTCCATTTCCTGTCACACTCAAATCCACAGTTCCTGGTCCACATCGCTCACCATGATTAGGCAATGCTGCTGCCGAACTTATTAAAACATCATCTGTTCTCGGATCACATCCGGAAGAGGAAACCGTTACCGAATACTCACCGGGAACAGTAACTATATATTCATGATCATTTGCTCCTGCAATGACTTCTCCATCCCTACTCCAAACATGGTTGATTCCGGGCATGGTTAATCCTGTTGTTAAAAGATGAACCGCCGGATCGCACAATTCTCCATCA
Source organism: Cytophagaceae bacterium (assembly GCA_046313675.1). Lineage (GTDB taxonomy): Bacteria > Bacteroidota > Bacteroidia > Cytophagales > Cytophagaceae > JBKBXU01. The sequence goes on along the minus strand of JBKBXU010000008.1, from coordinate 7,257 downwards.
GAGCCAAGATCAACGCTTAAATCCGGATAAACTATTACAAAATCATTTTTAAAACAGCCCATAGAATCCACCCTGACTTCATATTCACCGGCTTCTATTATACTTAAGGTAGGCTCTGCGGCACCGGAAATCCGGCTTCCATTCCTATACCACCTGAAATCTCTGTCAACATGCGCCTCCATACCTGTTTCTAAGGTTGCATTTCCTCCAACTGCACAAAGGATGACATCTTCACCTAAATCAACATCCTCGCAAGGACATTCCACATAAGGGCCTCCCGGGGATCCACCTCTACAGCCATCAAACCAATTGGCAGGATCATTCAAGTCTCCTTCCGGATCGAGCAATTCAAGCGTCCCTCCTCTTCCATTGGCATAGCTTGGCCATGGAGGACTGTCATCATAGGTCATCGATATATAAAGTTGCGATCGTGAATTATACAATCGTATAAGTTCACCATTGTTACCCAATCCAAATCCAAAATCTCCTATTGCCGGCACATCCGGATTAAGAGCACTAAACATTGCCAGATCTCTGGCCACTACTAAGTAGCCTCCGGCAGGAATAGTTGTTCCTTCAGGAAAAGTAAACACATGATAATCTCGCTGATCAGAAAAATACCAACCACTCATGTTTGCAGGAGCACCACCATAGTTATGAAACTCTATCCAGTCTTCCGTGTCATGGCTACTGTGAGAATTATAATTAATTTCACTAATTGTGATTCTTGGATAATTCGGCGTGGAACTAAATACCGCTGTAAAGGTATTATTAGTGTTAACATTTACTGTTACAGTTTCATCGGTGCTGCTTGGCAGACTTACATCCGATGAAGTCCAGTTACTAAATTCATATCCCTCATTAGGAAATGCGGTTATAGTTACCGGAACACCATCAAAATATACACCGTTCCATGGTAGACTTTCCGGGGTTATGGTATTTATGCGGATTTCACCTGCACCGACAGGCGAAGCCTGAAGGGTTATATTTACCGTTTTGATTACACTTCCAAATTCACCAACAATGTGGTTTCTTGCAGGGGTCGGTCTGGCATCCATAAAATCCCTAATTCTTTGCACGTTAAACTCCCAATCTGACCTGTTTGACACTGCCCTTACCGACCCAAAAAGATCACTGCTGGTATTTTGGAAATGGTTCATGTGCCTGTCCATCTCAGGATCTATTTCATTTTTCAGCTCATTTAAAACACTTTTATAATGAGACGGCCGGTAGGTTGTATTAACCAAATCTGCAAATCGATTACAGAAGTAGTTTCTAAACTCTATATTATCAAAGAGTTTTTTAAAAAATGGTGAATGTACATTTCGATCATCCTCTCTTGCCCTTCTGAATTCGTTAAAAGTAGCACTATAACTACCTCCAATTTTCCCACTGGCATCGTTCATATTAAATAACGCAAAGGCAAAGTCTGTATCATAGTAAAGGTATCTCCACTTACCACCAGGAGCCTTAGGTTTCCAATACTTAATATTGTTATGTGGCCAATCCCAGTTGGTATGATATATTTGAGCAGTAAAATAGTCCACCAGGTTTTCTATATCTACCATTTCCTTTACAGCCTCATAATTGGCCTGATTAGACATATCGTTGTTTTCAACAAAACTTAACATATCCAAATATCCTGAATTGTCGCCCTGAACCACATCTCCATCCATTTCAACCATATCAAATTCTCCCTGGCCAAGCCCATGTACAGAGGTAAAATAACCATGATTATAACGCTCTCTTATTTGATGAATACCCCAATATTGACCATTATAAAAAACCAGAGCAGGTTCGTAAGCAGAAAAATCTATGTGTGTTTTATTAATTCCTCCTAAAACCCTATTATTCAAATGGTCTCGAAGATGGGATATTGCAAAGTCATTTCCTCCATTACGTAAGTGAAGGGTATTAAAAACATCATAAGGCCTTTCATCGAAAAACTTATAGTTAAGTCGATTCTCATCGTCGTAAGCATTTCTGGGATGAATACGCACACTTTTCATGTGATTTGCCCTGGACCATCCACCAAACAGCATATACCCAACTTGTTGGGATAAAACCCGCTCTTTAGATTTAGTAAAATATTCAAAGTTAACTTCTTTCTCAATCCTATTATACCAATTAGCCCCCCTATGAGGCGGTTCTCCCCACCCGCCTGGCCCACGCACATACATTCCTGTATCAGGATGAAAAAGATCGTTAGGGGCAGTACTTAATGATATGACAGGAAGTGTGGTATTAAAATTAATAAAATACGAATGGGTGGTGAATTGGGTGGTAATATAGCCGGATCTAAAGGCTGCTGCGCGAACTACTCTGGTGGATCCCACACTCACAGGTCCGGTATATACTGGTGAATTTGGCCCGGGCTTTGTTCCATCTGTAGTATACCGTATCGTAGAATTAATATCTCCGGCAGTCATGGTAATAGTTTGGCTACCTGAATAAAAACCACCTTGAACAGAAAATGTAACTACATCATGCCAATACCCTTGAAAAGCAGTAGCTGTACCATTGGAGGCATTGGGTGTAGGAGGACTTAATATTCTCCAATTAGGGCCTGCATTAGGAAACCGTCCCCATGTCTGATCCCTACCCATTGGAGGAACCTCAATTTGAGTTACAGGATTGCCACTGGCATTAGAAAGCAATAAGGGCTCGCCATCAGTGGCACTTATACTAAAATTCGTATGAATAGCAATTCCAGTAACTGGAACTTCAAACCAGGTTTCAACATTCCTTCCATAAACCGGTACACCATTGGTTCCGGCATGCAAAAAAGGCCGGGCTACCAAATCTGAAGATACGGCGGAAACATTATGGGTCTGAACACTCAATACATTCGTTCCTTCAACTAGTATCTCTCTTAACTGGCCTCTGCTTATGGTATAAGATCCGGGAACTCCCCCACTGCTCATAACCGGGTCGGTATAGGTAGTTGCCCAGGCATTATAAGCCGTACTGGTCATATTCTCACGAGCAATTTCAACACCATTTATATAAGCAATAAAACCATCGTCATAGTCCATACTAAAGATCATCTGCTCAATCCGATTGATGTCTGTTACATTGAAGGTGCGACGGATAAACACGGAACGTGTTCCATTTGGAAGGATGGTGTTTACACCAGGATCACCAAAACCAAAACCACCTGGCCCTTGGGACCAACTATTATCATCAAAATCACGTCCTCTCCAGGCTGTAGGTACTGAAGCACTGGGGACAAGGTATCTCCAGGTATCTGTATCTCTGATCACATTTTCCCACTGGTCAACACGCTCAACCCTGTCTTTTCCCGATGCCCATATAGTTAAATAGCCATTAGGTGGAATGCTCACATTTGGAAAACGCCACTTGTCCGGACGGTTTAAATTATCCGTCAGCATCCAATTGTGTATGTTAACTGAAGAAGCAGGGTTTGTATTATAAAACTCGATCCAATCTTCAAAATCTCCATCCGAGTCCGGAAAGGTAGATCCATTTGACGAACAAACTTCATTAATTATAACCTGACTGAAACCGGGCTGAAGAAAAAATAACAGAATAAGAAAGGGGAAAAGTCTTCTCATGTGGAACGATTAATAAAAAACTTAAATTTTTTCACATAAAAGTACAAAATAATATTAAATTTACAATTCCTTAACATTCATAATCATCGAAGGAATGAATAACTTTGTCAAGTATTTTTTGTTTTAGACCACCTGTAACTAACTGAATTGTAAACGAAATCTTAATTTTAGCATGGAAAAATTATACCGTTATTTGTTCTTTATAATTTTTATCTTTTTTATAGGGACTATCACCAAAGCCCAGATTACAATTGATGATTTTTCGGATCCGGAATTATTGGGGTGGGTACCTGGATCATCAAAAATCGTTATTACCCCTGTAGACGGAACATTAAAAGTAGAAGCTACAGATGTCGGGCCAGGGTATGAAGGTTTTGGAAAAGTGTTCTTCCCCTTGAACATGAGTACATTCACTGTGATCAACTTAAAAATAAAGGTTCCTGAAGGAACCGTTCCGCCAAGAATACGAATGGACGTAAGGGATAACAACGGTTATGAATCAAATAGCATGCCCATACGGGTTATACCCACCGTGGACGGAGAATTTCATACCTACCGATTTAATTTTAACAATAGATTTTTTAGCTCATGGCCTACAGCACAAGTTTTAAACCCTGAAAAAATTGTCAGAATCTATTTTTTCATAAACGACGGGCCAAATAATCCCTGGACAGGTACTTTTTACCTGGACGATATTTACCTTGAAGGAGCCCAGCATCCAAACATGCTTACTGCCGGCTCTGAATGGAAATACCATACTTCTGGAAATGAAGTCCCCACTGACTGGAAAACATATGACTTTGAAGATACTGACTGGCAATCCGGTACAGCACCTATAGGATACGGAACAAATTCAGAAAACACCGAAATTACTGATTATGGTACTGAAAACGACAAATACATAACGACCTATTTCCGAAAAAGATTTGAAATTTCAGATACCACTGCCTTTAAAACGTGGATAATGAATATAACTGCAGGAGATGGAGGTGTAATTTACCTGAATGAAGAAGAAATTTACCGCTTTAACATGCCTGAAGGGGAAATTGACCACAATACATTGGCATTGAGCGAACTTAGTTTAGATGAGCTGTTAAAATCCAAAATTTATGTTTCCCATATCCCTCCCCTTGATTCAGGAAAAAACATATTTGCAGCAGAAATCCACCGATATTCCCCAAGTGGAGAAATGCTTTTGTTTGACCTTGATTTAAAAGGAAGTGCCTATGATTTTGGCTTGGTACGTGGGCCTTACCTACAATCAGGAACAGATACCAGCATGGTAATCAGATGGCGGACTACCGAACCAACTTCTAGCAGGGTTATGTATGGCACAACCACAGATAATCTTGAACTGACAACCGACAGCACCGAGAAACGCACCGAACATGAGGTGGTACTTACTCAGCTTCTGTCTAATACAAAATACTATTATACAATAGGATCAGAAGAAAATACCCTGACTGAGGTAGCCGAGGACCAATATTTTATTACCAGTCCTGTGAAAGGAACGGAACAAGCAATACGAATCTGGGCTATTGGAGATTTCGGTACGGCAAACATAGACCAGACTTCTGTTAGGGACTCGTACCTTAATTATAAAGGGAATACCCATACCGACGTATGGTTACTTTTGGGTGATAATGCCTACAACGACGGATTTGACGAAGAGTATCAAAACGCCATGTTTGAAAACATGTACGAAGATATTTTAAAAAATACTGTTTGCTGGCCATCACCTGGTAATCATGACCTGGATTACCACCAGAGAATGTCTGAAACCGCACCTTATTATCAAATCTTTACCATGCCTGTAAATGGCGAAGCAGGCGGTGAGCCATCGGGCACAGAAGCTTATTATTCTTATGATTACGGGAATATCCATTTTATTTCTTTGGATTCACACGGCACTCCCAGAGACTCTATTGGACAAATGGGTGAATGGCTGAAAAGGGACCTTGCCCAAAATCAACAAAAGTGGATCATTGCTTACTGGCACCACCCACCCTATTCCAAAGGATCTCATGACTCTGATGACATCAACGACAGTGGCGGAAGAATGGAGGAAATAAGACGACAAATACTTCCTATTCTTGAAAGAGAAGGTGCTGACGTTATTTTAACAGGCCATAGCCACAACTATGAAAGATCATATTTGATTCATGGCCACTATGAAACTTCAGACAAATTTCTGGATGCACCACATATTGTAAATGCACAAATTTCCGGAGATAAGGCAGCAGGAGAAGAATATTACAAAAACCCGGAGCACGAACACCATGCAAACATCGGCACCATTTATCCCATTGTCGGTTGTTCAGGGTTAAAATCTAATAGTCCACGATGGAACAGACAACCTGACAATCTAATTACCAATGCCCTTATGTACAAATCAGATCATACCCAATTAGGATCTATGATAATAGATGTCCATAAAGACACACTTAATGCAAAATTTATAAACACAGATGGCGAAGTGTTTGATAATTTTACCATTATTAAAGATGTCAACAAAAACATCACCTTAATTACAGCACAGGTTCAGGGTGATGAAGATGAAACCGAAACTTCTATATCCGATGTTTTGAAGGCAGAGTCTTTTAAAATCTATCCAAATCCTTTTTCAGAAACAGTTAATATTGAATACAACCTGGAAAAAAACTCCAGAGTCAAACTTAAAATATTTGATGAAACAGGAAAAGAAGTTAAAACTTTGGTTTCAACCAAACAAACACAAGGGGCATATAATTATACCTTCCAGTCTGACAAAAAAGGAACTTATATAGTAAAGCTTTCCATAGATGATGTTGTAATCACTAAAAAGATTATTAAAATGTCTGGAAACTAAAAAAACAAGGAAATATCTTCTTTAACCACAAAAAAATCCGAGGCTTCTCGGATTTTTTTGTGGTTTTACGTATAACATACAATTATAACGGTTAAATTTAAGTTTACTAAAAAATATACTTTTAAATGAAATCTAGCAGAGTTTTAGCTGTATTATTCATAAGCACAGCATCTTTCATGCTTTCCTGCTCTGAAAAAAAGGAAACAGACCCCGTTGAAGATATATTGTCGAAAATGACACTGGAAGAAAAAATCGGGCAAATGACCCAGATTAATATTTCCTGTATAATGACTGATTCCGTAGAGGCTAATTATGACTCAGTAAGAGCTTTTGTTTTAGATACGAATAAACTAATTGAATTTGTTTCCAAATATCATGTTGGATCATTCCTGAACGGCCGTGGCGTAGAACCTCAGAACTGGTATGAATACATGGATGGTCTGCAAAGAACCAATATGAAGTACTCCAGACTAAAAATACCTATCATATATGGAGTAGATCATGTACATGGAAGCAACTATTTAAATGGAGGAACGATATTTCCTCACAACATCAACATTGCCGCTACCTTTGACACCACTTTCGCCTGGCATATGGGTCAGGTTACTGTCAGAGAAACCGCCGATCTAGGACATAACTGGATATTTGCTCCGGTTTTAGACCTGGGAAGAAATAAATTGTGGGGCAGATACTATGAAACTTTTGGAGAAGACCCGTACACTGTCTCAGTTTTCGGCAGCGCTTTTATTAATGGAATCCAGCAATGTACCGATGCAGACCCTTACAGAGTAGCCGCATGTGGTAAACATTTTTTAGGTTACTCTGATCCAAAAT
>JBKBXU010000007.1:0-31180 GCA_046313675.1 Cytophagaceae bacterium | reverse complement strand
ATGGATAGTTTTCTTCCCATTCCTGCTCTGCAAGGTATTGAACAAAAGAGTTCAAACCTTCGTCCATCCAGGCCCAACGGCGCTCATCGGAGTTAATGATCATAGGGAAAAAGTTATGCCCAACCTCGTGAATAATCACCGAGATCATAATTTGCTTTAGCCGCTCGGTATAATTCCCGTTTTCATCAGGCCTTGCACCGTTAAAGCTGATCATAGGGTATTCCATTCCAAAAACCGGCCCATGAATCGCAATAGCCACAGGATAAGGGTAATCCAGGGTGTATTTGCTATATACTTTTAAGGCGTGAGCAACAGACGCAATTGAATGTCTACCCCATAATGGGTTTCCTTCTTTTGGATATAGAGACATAGCCATTACCTTACGGCTATCCAATTGGACACTCATGGCTTCCCAAACAAACTTTCTTGAGCTTGCAAAAGCGAAGTCCCGAACATTTTCTGCATGGTAAACCCAGGTCTTCTTCCCTGCTGCCCGAGATTTTTCATTGGCTTTAGCCTCCTCTTCCGTTACAATCAGTACAGGATTCTCAGAATTTTTTGCCTTAGCCATACGCTCTCTCTGCACTGCACTTAAAACAGCCTTTTCATTTTTTAATTCTCCCGTAGCAGACACAATATGATCTGAAGGTGCTGTAATTTCTACCTTATAATTTCCAAATGGCAAAGCCCATTCAGCTTCTCCCAAAAATTGCTTATTCTGCCAACCCATGTAATCATTAAATACCGCCAGACGAGGGAAGAACTGGGCAATTTCATACAGATAATTCTTGTCCTTGGCAAAATATTCGTACCCGGAACGGCCGCCATATACGGCATGATCGGTGATGTTATAAGACCAATCGATGCTAAAGACAAATTTGCTGTTGGGCGTTAATGGTTTAGGTAGCTCAACACGCATCATGGTGTTGTTCAAGGTATATTGTAAAGGCTTTCCGGACTTATCTTTCACACTCAAAACATTACAGCCTCCGTCAAAAGGCACCATCATCTTACGAAGGGCATTAATGTTAATGCTTTCTGTAAGATGACCGTGCTCTGTTTCATTTGTTACAGAATGTGGATCATAAATATTCTGATCCACCTGCACCCAAAAGTAACGTAGTGTCTCATGAGAGTTGTTATGAAAGGTAATTACCTCACTTCCTGTTATGCTTTGGTTTTCATCATTCAACTCAACCTTAATATCGTAATCCACCCATTGTTGCCAATACTTCGGCCCGGGAGCTCCGGCTCCGGTGCGATACTCATTCGGTGTAGGCAATTTGTCATCCAGGGGAAGAAAATCCTGTTGTGCGTTTATTTTACCCGGTACAAATAAAACGATTGTATAAACTAGGCTTATTGATAATAATTTCCTGATCATTTATAAAAGAATATTTTAAGGATTAATTTAAACAGTTAAATATATAGAAATAATTGAATGGATTAACCATATCAAAAGCTTAACACTTATTTGTTTGCAAAAAATTCCAGGTGTTGCTCATTAAAATCTTTTAATGAGGCCAGCTTAAAGTCGGCAATATCAAATCGGGTTTGAGCAAAAGACGCTGCATCAGGGATGGCAATAGTATGCATACGAGCAGCTTTAGCCGCTATAAGGCCATTAAAGGAATCTTCAAATACAAGACATTCATGAGGTTCTCTGCCTAATTGTCTGGCGGTATGAATATATATAGCAGGATGCGGTTTCCCATAATCTTCCTTTTCTGCCGAATGTACAAACTTAAGGTATGGTTTTAGATTTAGCTTATTTACAACTGCGTGTATCAGTTTGAAGGACGATGATGACGCAATCGCCATATCAATTCCTCTTGAATCTAACATTTTAATGACCTCATACACTCCGGGCATTGCCTGGCCTGATGTTCTGATAAGTTCATCCATCCGGTTAAGCACATCCACTTCAACCTCCTTTAGACATTTATTTTTCCAGGGCTTGAGCCTGTACCAGTGCTTAATAACTTCATCAATTCTCAGCCCCATCGTGCTTTCGCACATGGCATCAGTCAGCTCTATACCAATCTCACGGAAAACTATTTTCTCGGCTTCTCTCCAAAATGGTTCTGAATCAATAAGCAGACCATCCATATCAAAAATTACAGCTTTTATCATATATTTGCCAACAAGTTAAACGTTTTAGATTAAGGCAAAAAAAATCCGGTAGCTTTGCACAGAAGCCACCGGAAATTAAATTGGTATTAATGAATAAAAGTAAAGTTTTATAAATAAAACAAAGACCATGCCTAAATTGTATTTACTTTTCTTTTAACGATATCGATGTTTATGAAGTTAGGAAGCTTTTTGTTGTTCTTTATATCATTTTCTCTCTCCCTATTTTTCTTTACGGGTTGTGGCAATCAGGGTCATATGGCCAAAGCTTCTTATCCAGGCTCCAGCAAGGATGCCAAAAAAAACAAGAACAAAAAACTTAAGATGAATACCAAAAAGAAAAAATCCTTTGAAAAGACCCAAAAGAAATATCATCCCCGCAATGTCTTTGAGTAAGAACTGCTATTCCCTGTCGTATCCAAACATCCGTAATTTCGCCGGCCTCGTACGCCAATCCTCTTCTACCTTAACAAACTGTTCAAGGTAAACCTGCTTCTGAAAAAAATCTTCCAAATCTTTACGGGCCGCTATGCCTACTTTTTTAATGGCCTCCCCTTTATTTCCAATGATTATACCTTTCTGGGACTGCCTCTCCACATAAATTTCAGAGCGTATGCGAATAATATCCTCTTCTTCCTTAAAGTCCGTAACAACTACTTCACAGCTGTATGGAACCTCTTTTTTATAAAATAAAAATATCTTCTCCCGGATTATTTCTGCGGCAAAGAAACGCTCCGGCTTATCGGACAACTGATCTTTATCAAAATACGGCGGATGAACCGGCATGTTTTCCATGATCAGGTTAAACACCTTATCTACATTAAACTTTTCCAGGGCTGAAATAGGAATAACTTCTTTGGCATTAAAATTTTCCTGCCAGTACTTCAATTTTTCCTCAAGGTCGCCCTCCTTTGCCTGATCGATTTTATTTATTAAAATAAATACGGGAGCTTCTGCATGTTTCAATTTTTTAAGGACATCATCCTCGTCAAACTTTTCATAAATATCCGTAACAAATAAAATCACGTCCGCATCTTCCAGGGAGGAGTTCACAAACTTCATCATGGATTCATGCAAAGCATATTTGGGAAGAATAATTCCAGGTGTATCAGAGTAAACCAGTTGAAAATCATCCCCATTAACTATCCCCATAATTCTGTTGCGAGTTGTTTGAGCCTTGGAGGTTATAATTGACACCTTCTCTCCAACCAGGCTGTTCATGAGGGTAGATTTTCCTACGTTTGGCTTACCTATAATGCTGATAAATCCTGCTTTATGATTCGTATTTTCCGTCACCTATCATTGAATTTTTACCTGACAAAGGTACGCTTTAGCAGTAAGAACGCAAAGGATATGGACACATTCCACTTTATGCTTAAAACTATAAATTTACAAAACCTATAAGACAAAGGAAACGTTACTGCAAAGGAAACCTACTAGTTTAATGGAAAAAACCCTTCTTACAATACAGGAATATGCCGAACGAGCCCATGGTGATCAGAAGAGGAAATATTCCGGAGACCCGTATATTGTCCACCCCATACGTGTCATGAAATTAACCCAAAAATATACCAAGGAACTGCCTGCCCTGGCTGCAGCTTTATTACATGATGTATTGGAAGACACGGCTGTGACAGAAAAAGACCTCGAAGGCTTTCTTTCTGAAATAATGAGCAAAGACGATGCCTTAAAGACCCTTCAACTGGTAGTAGATCTGACCGATGTATATGTAAAAGACAGCTTCCCGAAACTAAACAGAAATGTGCGCAAAAATAAAGAAGCGGAACGACTTTCGAAAATTGACCCTTTGGCACAAACAGTTAAATACGCTGACCTAATCGACAATTCAGTAGATATAGCAAAGAATGACCTTGATTTTGCGACCGTGTTTTTACAAGAGTGTAAAGGACTGCTTCAAAAAATGGATAAAGGGAACCCGGAACTTTATAAAAAGGCTGTTCAGGTGGTAAATGAGTGCCTTAATGAAATAAAAAATCATTAACCGTCGTTATAAAAACAATAATGGTTCTATGCAGTTTAAAACATAGAATTGGCATGATTTGTCATTAATATTTTATATGAGATTTCTACTATTATTTTTATCTCTTACATTAATCGTTCAACTTAGTACCGAACTGGTATTAACTGATACTGCTGCAGTATTGGTAGAAAACTTCGAAGGTTCTATTCCAGACGGGAAAGAATCTAAAGAAGAAATTATTTCCCGTATCTCAAAAGAAGAAAGAACAAGTCGGTTCTCTGAAAAAAAATCTAATCTCCCCCTAAATAACTTTATAAACTTTACTTCTTATAAAGAAGTATTTTCTCTTAAAACCCATCTTTTCATTTTATACTGCTCATTGATCATATAGGATTAAGAAACTCCGCTTAAACTATTTTCCTAATCTTAAATTTTTAAAACAATGAACATCAAAAACGAATGGGCCCAGTACCTTCCTCTTATAGCTGTAATAGCATATTTAAAAATTATGTTTTTACTGGTCTTCACACTAGGATAAGAGAAATTTTAGCCTTGAATAATCAATAGAAAGTACTATTGCATAGGTCAGGTTAAACTTAAAGTAAATCATTGTAAAACCTTATAAGTAAATTTTTTATGCTTGAATATTGTAAAAATATTCTTGAAAAGGTAAGCTTTGACAAAGCCCTTTTTGAGAAAGAGTTGAAGAAGTCCAAAAATTGGCTCTCCAGGGAAGAAATATGCGAACTTAGAAAATGGGCGGGCAAGAGGTTTGGTTTTAAATTCAAAAAATTTCTTCCTAATTTATAATAAAAAAAGTGGGGCTTGACGGCCCCACTTTTTTTTATTATAAATGCATAAAATATTAAACTTTTTTCCTAAAGTTTGTTTAACCAACTACTGCTTTTTGTAATCTCAGGAAAACCATGTTTGACTTCTCTATATTATTAACCACCGAGGGCATCATCAGCCTTTTGACGCTTTCATTGATGGAAATTGTCCTAGGCATTGACAACATCATATTCATTTCCATACTGGCGGCAAAGTTGCCTGATACCGAACAACGAAAAGCCCGAAACCTTGGGATATCACTTGCATTGATTGTACGCCTGGGGCTGCTTTCAATCATTGCCTACATTGTTACATGGACAAGCCCTATCATCACCTACCCAATTGATTTAAGTGTACGAGATCTTATATTGCTGGCCGGAGGTGGTTTCCTGATATACAAAAGCACCACCGAAATCCATCATAAACTCGAAGGGGAACAAGAAGAAACCTCAGGCAAGGTTAAAGCCGTATTTTCAGCCATTGTCTTTCAAATAATACTTTTAGACATCGTGTTTTCCTTTGACTCCATCCTGACGGCCATCGGACTTGCCGATCATTTGTCTATTATGGTGGTTGCGGTAATAATAAGCATGGTGGTTATGCTGGTATTTGCAGGAGCCATAAGTACCTTCATCAACAGACATCCCACCATTAAAATGCTGGCTTTATCATTCTTGCTCATGATCGGGGTTATGTTGATTGCAGAAGCGTTTCACCAGAACGTTCCCAAAGGATACATTTATTCAGCCATCGCTTTTTCTCTATTTGTAGAAATTCTGAATTTGCGTATGGCAAAAAAGAAAACCAAACCAGTGCAATTGAAAGATCGATACCCAATACCGGACAACATGGTAGAAAAGGATAAAGAATAAAGTTGTTACCTACTCGGGAATAACGATGATGTGCGGCTGGTGTTTATGCCCCGGCTCCCATATGATTCGGGCAAACATACTGAGTCTTTCATTCTCCCTAAAAGCCGGAATTCCTGCTACTACCCCTATCAGGAAATTGTCAGCAATACCCAACCTCATCTGAGGCCGGATGGTCATATCAAAATCATTATGCCGCCAGATCTTGTTAACTTCTACACCCAGGAAATTACGGGTTCCCGGCAACATATAGTGAAAGTTGGAATTGACATGATAATCAATGGTAAGATGTTGTTCTCCAAAATGCTGATGTACCATAGGTCCAGTGTAAATCAGGGTATGATAATTCTGGCCCCAGCGTTTTGCCGCAACAAAAAACGGATTGTAGACATTACCAGTGAACAGGGGATTTGCAAAATTCCTAAACTCACTAAATTCCAGTTCATTTATATAACCCAATGCCATAGAAGTTTTCCAATGCTCATTCACGAGAAAAGTCCATTGGGTAGCAAGTTTCAAGCTTTCCATCTTTGACCCAGGGGTTGTATCCCTTGTTATTCCCCGTTGTGTACCAACAATTCTAAAAGGCACCTCAACCTCAAATCCCAATCGATCAACTGGTGCCCATTCGTATTCCACCAATGCTTCATATTCATCATAATTGATGTTATCGGTCATCCCGAAGGCAAAATTCCACTCCTTCTCGCCTTTCCTGGCACCAAGGTCGCGGATAAGGTCAATATACAGAGGCTCGGCATGCAATAGTTTTATCGGACCTTCCTGTTTCTGAATTTCATGGATATAAAGGCTGTCTGTCACACGACTGTCAATGCTGATGGTATCCGTCTGTGCCTTGGAAGAGAAGGAAATCAGGCATACGTAAAATATAAACAAAAATCTCAAAATTCGCGCACCGCTCATACTTTCTTCAAAGTTTTAGACAACTGGCAAAATTAAGGGATTGCCAAGAAAATAAAAGTCCAAGACATAAAATAGATTTTTAATTAAAGTAAACATATTTATAAAATGAAAATTTAGTGGTTAAAACGCATGCGAAGATATAGTTCAGAATGAATAGTCAAATTAAATTCTAATTAAAAAAAGTAAAACTAAATCCATGCTCAAGTGTTATATTCATATCCTGATATAAAAGGCATGCACAATGCATAAGAGTAAAAAAGATTTATTTTTAGTCCTACTGAATGGCAGCAGGTTAAGTAAAAAATTCTAATTTTCGAACCTTTTGTTTTGCTTTATGTTATTAAATAGTTAATTTTGCCTTCCCAATACGGGAAACACCACATTGCGGGACGGAGTCCCGATAGTTATCGGAGAAGCTCGTTGGACTCAGTTTTTTTTATTAGAAAATTGAGTATAAATTTAAAAGAATAAAAATACCACATCGCGGGATGGAGCAGTTGGTAGCTCGTTGGGCTCATAACCCAAAGGTCGCAGGTTCGAGTCCTGCTCCCGCTACTAAGCCGGACGAACTGACATTATTGTTGGTTCGTCCTTTTTTTTTGCCTTCTTTTTCTTCTGATTTTAAATATTTTAACTTAAAAATTTCATTTACTCTGGAGGTTCGATAACAGTGTTTTTCACTATCATAGATGATTTTCTCCGGAAAGATGGATTTTTGCAATAATTGTCTGTCTTCAAAGTCTAATTCATCCCATAAAATACTTAAGCCAAAGGTAATTAGCAGGCAAAAGTCAATAAATCCATCAAGGTTCGATAAATTTTCCTGATCTTCCTTTGCCGATGAAAAGAATTTTAAAACAGTATTGAAAATAGGACAAACCGCATTTTAAGAAAGACAACTAAAATTGCTGATTGAATAAAAGCGAACGGCTTAGAGGTTGTTGAGAAATAAAGAAGGGGGAGAGATTTCCCCTTTATTTTTTCCATTTAGCCAAAAAAATAACCGAAATTTAAGAATAAAAATGGTGTCACTTTAAAATTTAGGAGCTTATCTACCTATTTAATAGCCGGGAATAGGCTATCATTATTAAGAATTTTAACAGTAATTAATAATTGTAATTAATATTGATAATTTATCAACATAGGTTAAATAAATTTATATATTTGCATAAATTCTATTCATTAAAAGTTAGGAATCTAATCCTAATAACAAGTCAACACAAAACTAAAAGTATTAATTTTTGACTTACAACAAGTTAATTAAAAGGAGATTAAATAATAGCCTTAAAATAAAGTAAATAATAATTCGTTATCAATTTGAAACTTGTTACTACTTTTTAAGTATTATATATATATATGGTCAAGTAAAGCTTACTACTATGAAAAAGGAATCAGGTACATTTCGTTTGTTTTCGACATCATCTTTTCTTTCAGGTGTAGCGTCCTCTATTAATGTTTTTGGTAATTATTATTCCTATAACTATTCTATTTCACATGAAGAAGCAGACAGAAAAGCATTGCAGTCTGATTGGAATACTGTGGGAAATGATGTAAAAGTTGCTTTAGACAACTATATTAAAATGGTTTCTAAAGCAAATGGAGATCAATTAGATTTAAAATTTTAATGAGTGCCAAAAGCAGACACAAAAGAACGTCTAATATTGAAGAAGATAAATTGCCAGAAGATTCGTTCCCTCCTGAACTTCAAGGCCTTTTAAAGAATGTTCCGCAAGATAAACGAAGAGACGCAGTATTTCAATTAGCCTCTTTTACCCGTCGTACAATACACTCGGGGCCTTTACCTCCCCCTGAGGTATTGGAAAAATATTCTGCTATTATTCCTAATGGGGCCGAGAGAATTATGCAAATGGCAGAGAATCAAAATTCGCATAGAATTGCGATTGAAAAATCAGCGATAAAAAGTCAATCAAACCAAAGTTTTTTAGGACAAATATTTGGATTTACTATTGGCATTGTTGCACTGTTGGCTGCTTGGCATTTAGCAATCAATGGGCATAATGCAGTAGCAGGTATAATAGGAGGAACGACCGTTGTTGGCCTTGTTTCTGTCTTTATAATTGGCAAGACATCTCAGAGTAAACAATTAGAAAAAAAGGAATAGTAAAGCTTATACTACTTTTAGATGTTTAGATAAAAAAGAATTTAGGCTGTTTTATTTTCTATTCTTTCACAACCCCGGCGCTTTACCAGAATAACAGTAAGGTTATTAACCGTCAGTTCTCGAAGCTCTATTAAATAATCATTCAATTTTGGTTAGTAATTACCGGTAAAAATTTAGACATGGCCAGATACTTATTTAAAATCATCTTAGCCTCCGGCCTTAATTGTATCCCGGGTTTTATAGGTTCTTACATTGATATAATCCCTATCCAGCCTTGTCACCTTTATTCTCGGGTTCACCAAGAAATTCCACCCAATGCTTTTTCATACACGGATAATGCTTTGCCGCTTCAACCAGATCCATAAAAGCAATAATATTTTCTTTAAATCGCTCTTCCAATGTGGTGTTGTTAAGTCGGTTATCCATAGTAAAAGCCTGATGCGCTAAGGCCAGAGAAAACATGTGCGGATATAAATGAGCACCCAAATGTTCCAAAGGAACCCTTAATGCCCACAGCCCCCTGTTGCCTCCGGCCATGGAAGGAGAAGCAGACATCAGCAAACCATGTTTTTCATTTAAGGGCTGGGGGCGGAAACGTGAGACCCAGTCTATGGCGTTTTTCAATACCCCCGGCATCGAAAAATTGTACTCAGGACTACTTATCATAAAAGCATCATTAGCTTTCAACTTTTTTAACAGCGCTTGAGCCCCCTCAGGAAACTCTTCTGATTCTAAATCCTGGTTGAATGAGGGGCAATCAAATTCGCTCATATCTGCAAAATCAACTATGCCACCATGCTCTTCAACAATTATAGCCGCCAGCTTTGCCAGCTTTTTATTGATTAAGCTTTCTTTAAGAGAAGCTGCAAATATAAGTATTGAAACAGGGCTATCTGGGGAGGTTTGCTTTTCATCTGCCATTTTTAAAAATTTAATTCCTATTAATGAACTGAAATAAACACCCCAGCTTACCTTTTGTTCTTTGCCTTACTTAAAATTTGTAATAAAGTGTGAGCAGAAAGGGTGAATTCTTTATATTACAAGCTAGTCATACAAGGCTAAAAAAATCAGGTTCCGGCTCTAATTAAAAAGGATGCCCCCAACCTGATAAAAAGTCATTCCAAAAAAACAATTAAACCTGCGAAGAAAGATAATTTCATAGAATATAATAAAAGGAAGTTATTAAGCATGAATATCAAGTACTGAGTCTGAATCGGGTAATTCCCCTTAGATCTCCACAGAGGTTTTTCTTTTCCCACCCCCCAAAAAATCATTAAACATTTCCACCCAATTTATAATTATCTACTTCAGAGAACTGTATAGAAAACCAAGCCCCCCGGACAAATGAACAACCTTTATCAACTGATAAAAAAGATCACCGTCTATATCATATTTATCATAGTGGTAATATATGGCTTGGTAAAATCTCAGCAATTTCTTATTCCACTGGCACTTGCAGTACTTTTTACCTACTTGCTTTTCCCCATAGCAAATTTCTTGGAAAAGAGGAAGATCCCCCGAATCATATCAAACCTTGTGGCGATATTGATAGGCCTGGGAATCGTTACCGGCTCCATCGCATTTATTTCAAATCAACTTGCCATACTGGCAAGTGATATGCCGCAGGTAAGAGAACAGGCAGTGACAAACATCGATAAAGTCAGGAACTGGATATCGGCATCCTTTGGGGTCTCCCGAGAACGGCTGGACACCGGGCTTAGCGACCTTTTTCTAAGCCTGATGGAAAATTCAGGTCAAATGTTTACCACCTTATTCATGGCCACCACGAGCACACTCGTCAATGTAGCCCTAATGCCTGTATTTGTGTTTTTTATGCTGTACTACCGGACAAAGTTTCATGATTTTGTGATTAAAATGGTTCCTAATGGAAAAAATAAAGACGCTGAAAAAGTCCTTGATGAAGTAAATTCCGTGACCGTAAAATATATGACGGGAGTCTTTATTGTAGTAATAATTTTATCCATTACCCACTCTATAAGTTTTACAATCATTGGAGTGGAGCATGCCATTCTTTTAGGCGTTATAGCAGCAATATTTAATTTCATCCCATATTTTGGAACCTTAATAGGGGCTATTTTCCCACTATTTTATACCTTTTTCGTTATGGATTCCTTAAGCTATATGCTGTGGGTGGTGATCTATTTTCTTATCATTCAATTTGTTGAAAACAACATCCTCACCCCTAATATTACCGGGGGACAAGTACGGCTGAATCCTCTAATTACCATTCTTAGCCTTATCTTCGGAAGCATGATCTGGGGGCCGGCGGGAATGTTCCTGATCGTCCCCTACATTGCAATGCTACGAATAACCTGTGAACACATCAACTACCTGCAACCTGTGGCATTCCTCCTTAGCGACAGAGGCACAGAAAAATACGCAATTACCATAGAAAAAATCAAAAACCTGTTTTCCAAAAAGTAGCGCCCTCGCTTAAAAAGGTATAGAACATACTTGCATTATTAAACGTTATAACATATATTGTACTAACACTTAAGTTAACTCATTTAAACCTACACATGAAAACACTAGCAATTACCTCATTAGTATTATTCGCATCTGTCATGATGGCCTTTACCTTGTCAGTTAATGAATACAGGGTTGACACGAAACAAAGTTCCGTAAACTGGATAGGCAGGAAAGTCATCGGGGAACATTCCGGGAATATTAAAATCTCGGACGGTAAGTTCATCACAGATGGGAAAAAGATTACCGGAGGAGTATTCTCCATCGACATGACTTCTATAAAATGTACTGATCTTAAAGATAAAGAGACCAACGCCAAACTTGTTGGGCACTTAAATTCAGAAGATTTTTTTAGTACCGCCGCACATCCGAAAGCTACATTGGAAGTCAAAGAAGTTACATCTACAGGAACGGATACTTATTCTGTAAAAGGAGATTTGACAATAAAGGGCATAACCAAACCAATAGAATTTCCAGCCACGATTAAGATTTTAGATAACAAAATAAATGCAACAGCTAAAATATTGGTTGACAGAACTCAATACGAAATAAAATATGGATCTGGAAGCTTTTTTGATGGCTTGGGAGATAAAGCCATTAACAATACGTTCGAATTAAATGTAAGCCTTGTTGCCTCTAAATAAACCGAAATAGTATGAACCTAATTGATGCTTTAGAGTGGAGATATGCCACAAAAAAAATGAATGGAAAGATCGTGCCTGATGAAAAGGTTGAAACTGTATTGCAGGCCATACGTCTGGCACCTTCTTCCATGGGATTACAGCCTTATACGGTATTGGTAATCACGGACCAGGATTTAAAAAAAGAAATCTTCAATGTCAGCAAGCAGGCTCAGGTCATAGACTCGTCTCATTTACTTGTCTTTGCTGCATGGGAAAATATTCATATTCACCAGGTAGAGGAATATATTGCATCCATTGCCGAAACCAGAAACGTACCCCTGGGCTCACTTGATGGTTTCAAGAAAAACATTTTTTCATTGGTCAATCGGCCGCAAGAAGAAAATTTTAACTGGGCTGCCCGGCAAGCATATATTGCCTTTGGAACAGCCATAGCAGCTGCAGCAGAGGAGAGGATAGATGCTACACCAATGGAAGGTTTTGACAGCACTGCTCTGGACAAACTGCTTAACCTACAGGAAAAAGGGCTAAAAAGTGTAACTTTATTGCCTTTGGGATACAGAGATACAGAAAATGATTGGCTCAGCAAAGCGCCAAAAGTTCGGAGAGAAAAAGAGAAATTATTTGTTTTTAAGCTATGAACAGGGCTTCATAAAACGTTGGCATTTAGACCTTTTACAGAACCCATTTTGAATATTTAAATGGGCACAGGGCATCTCTCAATAATCCAGGGAGATGCCCTGTGCTATTTTATAAGCCATCAAACCTAATGAACCTTAATGAGCCTGAAATAGGCATATTTGCCCATTGGGAAACCAAAGAACTGATGAAGCACCTATCAGGAATATCTTTAAGAAAAACTTCCTTCTAACAAGGGGTTATTTATTTATACGAGAGAAAGTCTTAACTTTCGCTCAAACTATTATTCATTAAATACATTTACTATGGCTAACTGTGAATTTAAATTTGATCATACTCAAGATCCGGAAAAAATATATTCAAAAGCGAAATCAGCAATTGAAGATAACGGGGGCGAGATTAACGGAGATCAAAAGCATGGAAATTTCTCCATTTCAAAATTAGGCATGTCCGTAGAGGGAAGGTTTGAAATTTCTGAATCTGAAGTAAAACTTTATATTGACAAAAAGCCAATTTTTGTTTCCTGTGAACAAATTAAAGGCATGATAGGCAGTAACTTCTCATAGCAAGAAAAAAAATTTATAAAAAAATTGAATTATCCGGTTACCTTTTTTTGTTGAGCAGTATAAATAGGTACATAACACGAATTCATAACCCTGTTTAATTTATTGTAGTAAAAAAGCCTCTTTTCCGGGAGGCTTTTTTATTGTTTAAAATTCACTTTTATTCAACAATTCTGCTTCTGAAGGCTCTAATTTTTTATCATCGGATTCTTTCTTCTCTAATTCATTTTCGAAGCCATGTGCTTTATCATAATTAGCATTCTCTGCCATGTCATTATTGCCACTTAGCTGCTGATCCAGAAGTTCATTTCCTTCATTCTGAAAATGCTCCGGATGTTGAGAACTCTGATAAATTCCATCTCTTTTCTTTTTGCCTTCTTCTACTTTTTTATCCGGATCAATCATAGTATTCCCTCCTACTTTGGTATATAACTATTTAACAAAGCAAAGCGTAAAATAATTTAGATCTAAAAACAGAAGCTTAATAATCACAAGCTAACAATATTAAGCACCGGATTGTTTATAAAGACTTCCAGTGAAAACTTTCCTTTTGTCTCAGGATGCCTGATGGTTCTTTTAAGAACAAAATCGAACAGCAAGGGATTCATTTTATAAACCTCATTCAAAAGGTCAGCTTCAACTTCATTCAAATAGCCATAGGCAACAAAAGCCTTGGTTAAAACCACAGAATTTATGGCAGGCAATGGATAATCGCTCCCATTGAGTAACCTGTGATGCAAGTATTTTCTCTTAAGCATGGTTTTTAATGGCTTACCCATACGATTCATTTGCGTAAGGGCAGAAATATCTCCAAACACCAAACCTTCGTACTTCTTCTCTTTCATAAGTCGAAGAAAAAGCTTGTAATTTTTAACCGGTCTTTTGTGAGGACAATCAAAATCAATATTTGAACCCAATCCTGCACAGTGAGCTATAATAACCTTAACTCCATGATCAAGGGGCTTACGATAAAGAAGGGGGTTGCCTAACGTTTTAAACTTCGCCACTTCCATGGCACTCTCCTTGCCGGCATGACCCAAAAGTACCATATCATACTCTTTCATCTTCTCATAAAATGGTTCACAAATCGAATCAGAAGGATCCATTCCCATTGTATTAGGTATCCACTTTACTATACGGACACCAAGTATTGCCCATTTTTCTAGCTCTGCCACGGCATCTTTTCTATAAGGATGGATAGATGCTGCCGGTACGTATTCTTCAGGATGCTCCTTGCAAATAGAATAAACATATTCATTTGGAACATAAAACTTTGTATCGGACTGATTTACCGTTCCATCTTTATTATAACACTTATCCAATGGCAGAAGCAAAAATTTTCCTTTCTTAGGAAAACCAAAAGTAAGTTCATTTAAACGATCCAGGTATTGTTCATCCGCCTTTTCTACATCATCAATACCGGAAGCGTTAATAAAAATATTGGTCTTCATAGTATCCAGGGGATGTTTCCAGTTTAATATGGATGGGTTTGTCCAACATCCGGTTTTTTCTGTATTCATGCCTAATATATGCACATGATTATCAAAAAATTTACCATCCTCAATACCTTCGAATGCCGCTTGAATAAGGTTCCTCGCTCCATTACTTAATTTTACCTTTGAGGGATCAGACTTAAAGTTTCCGGAAATTTTTCTTAATAAGGTTTTAAACATAGCTGTAAAATTTTATTTAAAACCAGAACCGGAAACTTTTGTTATTAAACATTACAAAGCAATTATTTGAAATAATATTTTGTTAAAGATGAAAAAATATTATATTTGCCAAATATTATTTTACGTAAATCACAAGAATAAAATTTTATTCTAAAAAGATATGCTTTTAGAGACCCCATACATAAAGCAACTATATTCTACAGCAAACACTTCCTCGTGCTGTTGTTGTAGCATATAAAATCTTTACCATCAAAAAATAAATTCATATTAAATCTTATTTCAATGATAACTACTGATATATGCATTATCGGGGCCGGACCCGTTGGATTATTCGCTGTTTTCGAAGCTGGATTGTTAAAAATGCGATGCCATTTAGTGGATGCGCTCCCTCAAATTGGAGGACAACTTTCTGAAATTTATCCTAAAAAACCCATATACGATATTCCAGGCTTCCCTGAGGTTTTGGCTCAAGACTTAGTTGATAATCTTAAAAAGCAGATTGAACCCTTCAAGCCAACCTATACATTGGGAGAACGGGTTCAATCACTCAAGCAGCTTGACGATAAAAGTTTTTTACTAACAACCTCAGACCAGACCGAAATACATGCAAAAGTTGTCGTCATTGCGGCAGGACTAGGTTGCTTTGAACCTCGCAAACCTGAAATTGAGAATCTTGAGCAATTTGAAGGAAAAGGTGTAGTATACATGGTGAAAGACCCTGAAAGATTCAGAGATAAAAAGCTAATTATAGCCGGCGGTGGGGACTCAGCCCTTGACTGGACAATATTTCTTTCGAATGTGGCCAAAGAAGTGACGCTAATTCACAGAAACGAAACCTTTCGTGGTGCCCCGGATTCTGCAGAAAAAGTTTTTGAACTTGCCAATGCAGGAAAGATTAATTTATTGTTGAGCTCCAACCTAAAGTCCTTAAAAGGAAACGGAACCTTAAAATCTGTAGCAGTAGCGGACAAAAATAAGACATCCAAGGAATTGGAAGCCGATTATGTAATACCCTTGTTTGGTTTAAGTCCTAAATTGGGGCCTTTGGCCGATTGGGGATTACATATTGATAAATGTGCCATTGAAGTAAACACCTTAGATTACAGCACCAATATTCCAGGCATTTATGCTATAGGGGACATTAACACCTATCCGGGAAAACTAAAATTGATCCTTTGCGGATTTCATGAAGCAGCCCTCATGGCACAAAGCGCATTTGGCCATGTATATCCTGACCAAAAATTAAGTTTCAAATACACAACCGTAAATGGGGTAAATACCTTTTAAATAATGGTAAAATTTAACATTGAAGATAAAGAAGGCAATATTCAGGAACTAGAAATTCCGGATGATATTAACCTGAGCCTTATGGAGGTGTTGAAAGCATCAGAATATCCGGTACTTGCAACCTGCGGGGGTATGGCCTTATGCGCTACCTGTCACGTTACCGTAAACTCCGGATCAGAAAAACTCCCTGAACCTTCAGATGCCGAATTAGATATGCTGGATACTTTGCCTGATGCACTATCAGAAAGCCGACTGGCCTGCCAGATCAAAATCAGCAACAGTTTAAATGGCTGCCATTTCAAGTTAATGGTGTAATAGGATGGGATTTCTCCCATAGTTTTAAGTAAACAATCGCAAGTTTAATCTTTGTCACACCTCTTTTTGATTCATTGATTCACAAGGACACAAAAAGAATGTTTGTTTTAATATCAGATTAGGGATTTTATTTAAACTTCTCCAACCATCGATAAGCTTTCTCATAATCATTAAAACTTTCGATAGGAATTGGGTTGCGCTTTACTTTAAAAACAAAATTTGTAATAATATTTGTAATAAAATTATCCATAACCATAGCCACAGCGCTTATGTTTTCGTATGGTTCATTTTCCTCGTAAAACTTTTTAGCATCCTTGGTAATATTAACCGCATTATTCGCAATTACCAAAACCGGCCCTACAGCCCCACCTGATGCTTTTTTCCTATCTTCAATAAGCTGCTGGGCAGCTTCCCTGTTTATTTCATGTATAGCTTCATTGATATTTTGAACAACAACGCCATTCTCGATCCAAGTTTCTGAGTAATTGCTTTTTGTAAAATTTTCCTTCATATTGAACAACGTTCATTTTTCCCAACCAGTAATATATACGTAATATGAAAAAAAAATATAATTTAATTAATGAAATTCTTCAAAAAACTAAAAATATAGGTATCACCCAGCTTTCCGCCCAGGATGAATATTTCGATGGAAGAGTACTTACTATAAACAACAAACCGGTATTAAATTTTGGTTCATACAGTTATTTAGGATTAGAAACACATCCCAGCCTAAAAGAAGCAGCCATAGATTCAATCCAAAAATATGGAATTCAATATCCCTTCTCCAGAGCCTATATTTCAAACCCTCTCTATGCTACACTCGAAGAGCTGGTAGAGAAAATGTTTGGTGCCCCAATCGTACTCACTGCATCCCTTTGCACGGGCCATCATGGGGTAATGCCAATTCTTGTAGAAGAGGGTGATGCCATAATAATGGATCAGCAGGTTCATTCTACGGTACAGGACGCTGCTAGAAAACTGCAACTAAACGGGGTTCACCTAACCATAGTGCGGCATAACCGGATGGATGAACTGGAAACTAAACTAAAAGAACTTATACCACATTATAATAAAATCTGGTACATGTGCGATGGAGTATACTCTATGTATGGCGATGTGGCACCCTTGGAAGAACTGATCTCTCTTGTCAATAAATATAAACCATTTCATCTTTACGTTGACGATGCCCATGGAATGAGTTCTTTTGGCAAAGACGGTACAGGTTTTGTCTTGAATCAGATCCCCCTCCACCCCAAAATGATCCTTTGCACCGGAATGGCCAAAGCCTTCGGCACGGTAGGGGGAATTTTTGTGATCCCCGACGCAGCAACAGCGCAGAAAGTACGGACATGTGCCGGCCCATTAATATTTTCAGGACAACAGGCCACGCCTGTGCTGAGTGCTAGTATAGCTTCTGCAAAAATCCACCTCTCCGATGAAATTTATGACCGTCAAAAGAGGCTGGCGGAACGAATAGCCTATTGCCACAAGCTGCTAAAGGAATTTAACCTGCCAGACATCTCCGACCCAAAGACACCCATATTTTTTATAGGGTTGGGAATGATGAGTGTGGGAACCAATATGGTAAAAAAAATGCTGGACGATGGCTACTTTGTTAATTTGGCGGTGTTTCCAGCCGTGCCGGAGACCTGCACCGGGATTCGTTTTACAATTACCCTACACCTGAGCATGGAAGACATAAAAAACATGGTGCAAACTTTGGCTAAAAATTTTCCTAAGGTTTTGGAAGAAGAGGGAAGAACCGTTAAAGACATACAAAAAGCTTTTCGCAAATTTGCCAACCTGGATTTTCTAGATAAAGGAGATATTTCTAGCGTTCAAAGCAACTATAAAACCCAACATGAACGAACCATCAACAACATTGAACCAAAGGAATGGGACAGACTCCTGGGAGAAAGAGGGGTATTCAATGTTGATGGATTAAAGCTGTTAGAAAAAGCATTTCAGGGGAACAGCGCGCCACAGGATAATTGGGATTTCCATTATTGGATTATCCGGGATTCAAGCGGAAAACCCTTGATTGCTACTTTTTTTACTGTGGTAATTGGGAAAGATGATATGTTGGCTCCTGCATCCGTTTCGCTCCAGATAGAAGAACTTAGAAAAAAAGACCCCTATCACCTGACATCGAAAACAATGCTAATGGGTGCAATGGTAAGCGAAGGCAATCATTTACACATAGATTACTCTTATCCGGAGTGGAAAGAGGTGCTTATGCTGTTATTAGATCAGGTACAGGAAGAACATGAGAAGGCAGGAACAGAAGTCTTATCCCTTAGGGATTTTAATGCAAATGACGAAAATTTAAATGAATTCCTGTTAAGTCACGGATTTATGAAAGTTAACTTTCCGGATGTGCATGTTTTAAATATGAAGGATTGGACAAGCAAAGAAGACTTTATCAGTCAGTTCAACAAACATCGCAGGCAATATCTAAAACAAAAAGTATTTACCTATGAAGATGATTTCCAAACAACAATACATACCCAAGACAGTCCGGATCTGAATTATTGGTATAAGCTGTATACCAACGTTAGCCAAAAAAGCTGTGAGCTAAATACCTTCATGCTACCAAAAAGCTTTTTCAAGGCTATTATGAACGACCCAAACTGGGAAATCATTGAATTAAGAATAAAGCCGGAAGTGGATAATCGTGAAAATAAAGCGCCTGTAGCCGTTATGTTTTGCTTCAAAAATCCGCATAGGTACATTCCGCTTTACGTTGGCCTGGACTACGAGTTTATTGAATACAACATTTACCCTCAAATTCTGTGGCAAACTATTTTGAGAGCAAAAGACCTTAAGCTTTCTAAAGTAAACTTTGGTTTTACTGCCTCACAAAATAAAAGAAAATTTGGAGCAGAGGCAGTGCCAAGGCAAGGATATGTACAATTAAAGGATAACTTTAAAATGGCAATGATTGGCCTAATACCAAACGAAGCCAAAGTGCAATCTTTATAATTACTTTTTGATGTTATCCTCCGGAATAGAAACAATGTACACCGATCCTTCTGAAATTTTAAGCCAGGAAGGATTAGCTATCCGGAGGGTAACTTTGCCCTTGTATCCAAAAACCATAGCTACTTCAATCCCTTTTTCTATACCTCCCTTTCTTATCAAGCCATTTATATCATCCATACTCTCAAAAAACATGCTGATGTTAAGACCCTTAAAAGCCGGTTTTGCAGGAAACAATTCCTTTCTGTCAGTATAAAATAACTTTACTTCTCCGTTGGCGTCGGTACCAATCACCACCGTATTTCGCAACTGAAGTTCTTTCAGCATCAACTCAACCAATGCTTTGGGAAAAGCTCTTTCTTCAAGCTCCTCATTGACCATGTTGATGCTATAGGAAATAAGGTTCTGAACGCTCTTCACCTCCTTTGAAAGGGGAAGTCTGGCCGAAAAATCGAGGCTTGCCATACTTAGAATTACCTTTTGAAAAGCCTCATAAAACTCCTCATCTTTACTTCCATCGCCTTTCCAACATGCAATCTGCTGAAAAATATTTCTTAAATTCTCCCTTTCAGAATTAATATCTGATTTAGACAAAATTTTATATGCCTGGTTAATTAAATCATTTACCAAGGCATCCTCCATTTCAATTTTGTATTCTTTCATAGCTAAAAAACTTATATATTTTACTTAAATATAATATAATACGCAAGAATTTATTTTGGGTACAAAAATAATAAACTTTTTTTGAAAATTTATAGGCCATATTTTCAGATTCTAAACATTAGTAATTCAAAAAAATTCACTCTTCCCTACTTAACCAGGAAACCAGGCCCTCCTAAACATATGTAAAGTTTTTAATTGGGCAACCGTAAATAATTCTGGATTAGATCCCTGTTTTGATCATATTACACATAGTCTTGGTTTTTCTGCTGGCAGCTAAAAGCCGGGAATAGCATCAGATACGTAGCGCAAAACCGGCTTTTTTGGCAGCCGAGAACGGATCTGATAATACGATGATAATAAGACAAGCTCAGAATTTTCATACATTTTAATTTCCCCCTGTTATAAATACTAATCAATGAAATTATTTAGTCTCCAACAAAGAGTGCATAGTGCTGTTTATCAGCAAAATGTAGTCGATCGTAGAAATAAATTTAACCAATCTAAACAATTCGACTCTTTCCAAGTTTTATAAAAAAACCTAAAATAAAATTATGAAAAAGGTATTCTTATTATTATTTGGATTTGGTGTTATAGGATTCACTTCATGTAATGGAAATGGCGACGGCACCAGAACGGAAACTGAAGTTATCAGAGAAGATACTGTTGGAGCCGAGTATGAAGTTGAAAGAGAGGTTAGAGAAACGGAAATTGAATCCGACACAATTACAGAGACTGAAACCATAGAAAAAGGTAATGGTCAGAGTCGTGCCGGTGACAATGGCAAAAAAAACCAAAGAAACTAAAAATAGATTAAAGAAATATAGCAGAGTCTTATTTTGGGCTCTGCCAATTTTTCCTGATTTTTTTAGTTCTTGCAGGTGCAGGATATTTTTAAAGATTATCAATTGCAAAAGTGGTTTTCAAAGAAAAATCCTGTTAGTCTACCATGTCTTCAATAGAGGATAATTTTGGCCTGTTTGTATACTATGGCACATTTGTGCACGTTTTTGGATGTCTACTCCATCAAGAGCAGGAAACTTTTTATTAGGAATTTTTAAACCTATTAAATTCAGATCTGTTTTTTTAGGACAAACATAAACTTTGTCTATTATGGATTACAGACCTTCAGAATTTCCTGCCCAACATCAGGAGCAACCCGGTAAAGAACACGTCCTGGATCCAAAACCTGAAATTATCAGGAAGGATTACAAGGGAAGCGATAAGCTTAAAAATAAAGTTGTTCTCATAACCGGAGGTGACAGCGGCATTGGAAGAGCCATTGCGGTGCATTGTGCACGTGAAGGTGCTGATATTGCCATAGCATACCTTAACGAAGACAAAGACGCAAAAGAGACAAAGACCCTCGTCGAAAAAGAGGGGCGAAAATGCTTGCTCCTATCCGGAGACATCGGAGATCAGGCCTTTGCCCAAAGTTGTGTTTCCAAAACCGTCAAAACCTTTGGAAAGCTAAATGTCCTGGTAAACAATGCTGGAGAACAGCACGAAAAAAACTCTTTGGAGGAAATCACGCCCGACCAACTGATCAGGACATTCGAAACTAATATATTTGGCTTCTTTTATGTAACGCAAGCTTGTCTGCCACACCTTAAAAAAGGCGATGCCATCGTAAACTGCACCTCCGTCACAGCTTACAGAGGCAGCGGCCATCTGCTTGACTATTCCTCGACAAAAGGGGCCATTGTGGCTTTCACACGCTCACTCGCAAAAAATCTTGCCCAAAAAGGCATACGGGTAAATGCTGTTGCACCTGGCCCAATTTGGACACCATTAATTCCTGCAACTTTTCAGGAAGACTATATTAAAACATTTGGACAAAAAGTGCCTCTTGGAAGAGCCGGACAACCCTCGGAGGTAGCACCTTCGTTCGTGTTCCTGGCATCTGATGATGCATCTTATATGACCGGACAGGTATTGCATCCAAATGGCGGTGAAATTGTAGGAGGATAGAATTGTCGGACCAAAACGGAATTTATTAAGCAAAAAATAAGTTATCTGTAAAATTATCGACAATAATCCGCAAAAACATCCATGCACTTAACCCATGCACACAAACTGCCGGTAGATGGAGGCCCATTATATGCTGAGACAAATATGGATTGGCTTTTTATGGAACCTTGGAATGCAATATCATCTCTTGCATTCCTGATACCGGTTATATATTGGTTTTTAAAAATAAGAGGGAGGCATAAGGAATATTCATTTCTTACCCTTTGTATGGCACTTTTATTTATAGGAGGATTGGGGAGTACTTTTTATCATGCTTTCAGAACCAGCCCATACCTATTGATGATGGATGTACTTCCTATACAGTTATTAACTTTATTGGTAAGCATGTACCTATGGTTAAAAGTTTTAAGGCGCTGGTATTACATAATCCCGATACTTTTCCCCTTATTGATCGTAAAGTTTATGACTTTTAACTATTTCGAGTCATTTATAGCCGTAAATGCAGCCTATTTTGTCACAGGAACAATGATCTTTTTTCCTGCTTTAATCCTGCTTGTTCAAACAAATTTTGAAAACTCAAAGATGCTTATACTAGGCATGGTCTTTTTTGTGCTCTCTCTGCTGTGCAGATACATAGATCACCAAATTACTTTCCTGCTTCCCATGGGATCTCATTGGCTTTGGCACGTTTTTGGCGCTATAGGAAGTGGCTACCTGGGAGCCTACCTTTACGGTATAGCTCATCTGCAACTGTCTGAAAGGAAATTTGCAGAAATCAGAGCCAGAAGGTGACATTTTATAAATCATTTATTAATTTTATAACAAACACTAAGAAATATGAAAAAACCGACATTAATTCAAGCATTTAGTATCGGATTTGTATGTATATGCCTGGCAGCATTTACATTTCAGAATAATCCCTGGAATGCATCGCAGGTGATACAGCCGGAAGAATTGGCAGAACTATTAGACGGCCCAGCCTCTAAACAACCTGTAATTCTTAACATGGGTACCATGCCTCCAATAAAAAATGCCAAAATGATTGGTATTGGCAATAGCACCCACGGCATGAATAAACTTAAAGAATATTCATCCAAAATAGACAAATCCAAAACCGTCGTAGTTTATTGTGGATGTTGTACCATGGATAACTGCCCTAACATACGCCAACCAATGGAATACCTGATCTCTCAGGGTTTTATTAATGCGAAGGTTCTCAATATAAAAACTGACCTTAGCACAGATTGGACAAATAAAGGGTATCCTATGAATTAGCAGCTTCGTCAAAAAAAACAGGCCATCATTGAGATAATGATGGCCTGTTTTTTTTAATGATAACATTTCGCTTTGTAAAAGGATAATCTCCTCTTTGCCTATAATGCTTTTAAGATTTACCTACCCTGTTCCAACTCTTTTACTTTTCCAAAACATCAGTATTTTTCAGGCTACCCCCTGATTTTGAAATACCAAATAGCTTGAAAATACGTTTTTTTATCTTATAAACAGATACTCGCATAAAATCATAATAAAGCGCCACTAACAGGATTGCCGCTGCCAGATAAAATACCTGAAATTCAATGCGAAGATAAAGCACAGCACCAACAAGGCCTCCTATAAAATAAAAAAGCATAATGGTAAACCGTAAATGCAATTTCTTTTTTAGTTCAGTTTTATCCTTGATCCGGCGGTTAAAGAGCAGGGCAACATCAATACCTATATCGGTTAAAAGACCCGTAAGATGGGTGGTTCGTACCACATAATTGGAAATCGTAGTTATAAGGGCATTTTGAAGACCCATGGCAAAAAGCAAAGCTGCGGCAAGTACTTCGGTTTCCCTAAGCCGACCTTCATAATAGTACAACCCATAAAAGCCAACCCCTACCAGAATAACGACTTCAATAAAAACAGCTATGGAGTTATACACTCTCGGCCTGCTGTATCCATAGGTTGTAACAATGATGGTGGAAGTAAAAGCCCCGGCAAAAAACATAAAAAACCAAATAACCACAACCTGCACCTGATACCAATGCATTTTAGCAATCTCCTCAGATAAAATGGCCATGTGCCCTGTAATATTCGTTGTCAGAACATAAAAAGCAATTAAACTCGCAACATTTACTATGCCGGCCGTAGTGGACAGTAGATAAGCCAATTGAAGAGTCTTTTTAAAAGATAATTTTTTACCAACTTTCCAAAACATAAATTCACATTGATTTACAGGTGAGCCAAATAACTAGAGGGCATTACCATTCTCATTTACGCATTAAAAATTATAATGGTTTAGGACTTTTTAAATGCAAATTTCCAATTCCCTTAATTTCCATTCCAATATTGACATTTAAGATCAGATCACTTCTATTAAGCTCTTTGATGTCATACAATTCCATTTTATTGTCATCATCATAAATAAGCTTCAATATATTACCCCGACCGGATAAGAGCCATTTTCCAGACATAGTCCTTCCGTTCGCTTTCTTAACCTCAAACCGATCTTTGGTAAATACCCACTTCTCCGTTTCATGCTTTATGATCTTACGGTGATCATGTTCTTTAAACTTAATTCTTGAGTAATCTTCATACTCCCAACACACCTCGATCCACTCCCCCACAATAAGTTGTTCCGGGTTTGTCCCACAAGAAAAAAAAACAAAAGGCAGAATAAATAGTATAAGGTAGTTTTTCATACGGAGGATAGGATTTAAAACGACAATATCCTGAAAATAATTCAATTTTCAGGATATTGCAAAAAAGCCCGGATAATAACCGGGCTTTCTTAAAATTAAAAATCTTATCTGCTTCTTTTAAGTTTCGCTTTTCTTCTGAAGAATTCAGAATCGTCCTCACTAAAGAATCCTTCCATATCTTCATTAACAGGAGACATAAAGGCTGATAGTGGTTCTGTTGATCCGTCTGAATACCTCATCATGGCTACAGCATATCCATACTCATCAGCCTCCCAGAAGATTCGGCCTATTCTACTGTTGTTCTTCGCATTTTTTAACTCAATCTTCATATACCTGTTATTCAGGTACGCCTCATCATCGCTGTTATCGCGGTTGTAGCCAGCTATATCAACGTTGATATCAGCCTTCAAATCACGATATTGAGCAAAAGCTTCAATATTCTTAATATCTTCTGAGGTACGGTTTAAATAGTTAGCCGTTCCTCCTGCATTAAAAATTGTGCTTTCTCCATCTTTCGATAAAGACAGGTTAGCTGTGATACTTGCATCGTTGTCGCTAAAAGAAAATCTGTTAGTGAACGGTTTCAGATACACCATATAGCTGAGTGTTATAGGAGTACCTGATGATTTATAAGAGGCCGAGAAATTTACTTCTACATAACGAACATGATCAACCTTAAGGTCGATCTTTAAACCAAAAAAAACAGCTTAAATGGTTTCAAAAATTTTAGACTGTAAAATTAATATTTTTATTTGTTATATAAGCTGCTCCTGTGCTATTTTTTTGTTAACATTTTAATTTTTAGGATCTTTATACAGAATTCAAAGTCAGAAAAAGAACAAAGATTTAATACTAAGCGCTAAAAAATCACAACATATGCGCTTTTTTGCCATTAAAGTGTAAATTTGTATTTCAGGAATTTTTTATTAAAAACCTTTATATCAATGAGAAGAAAAATAGTTGCAGGAAACTGGAAAATGAACAATACCCTCGAAGAGGGTCAGAAATTAACCTCAGAAATTGTTAATATGGTTGGCGATGAAGTAACATCTGATGTTGAACTTATAATTTGTGCTCCTTATATTCATTTGGTAAGCATTTCGAAATTATTAAACAACAAAGTAGCTTTAGGTGCTCAAAATTGCCATACCAAGGCATCCGGTGCATATACCGGAGAAATCTCAGCATCTATGCTGAAGTCTGCGGGTGTTCAGTTTGTAATCCTTGGCCACAGTGAGCGTAGAGAATACTTTAAAGAGGCCAATAAAGAACTGGCTGAAAAAGTAAACATCGTTCTTGCCAATGGAATGACCCCTCTGTTCTGCTGCGGAGAGTCTTTAGAACAAAGAGAAAAAGGAATTCATATTGATTTTGTTAAACAACAATTAACTGAAAGCCTGTTTCACCTGAGCAATGAAGATTTTGCAAAGGTTGTTATTGCTTATGAACCCATCTGGGCTATTGGAACAGGAGTTACCGCTTCCTCAGAACAAGCTCAGGAAATGCATAAGGAAATTCGTCAGCACCTAAAGTCTAAATACAAAGAATTAGCAGACAAAACAGCTATTCTTTATGGTGGAAGCTGTAAGCCTGATAATGCAAAAGAGCTTTTTGCCTGTGCAGATGTTGATGGTGGATTGATTGGAGGAGCTTCCTTAAAATCAAGAGATTTCATTGATATAGCAAAATCATTCTGATAAATTCCGGCTGCTTCAAATAATAAAGGGTTTTACTAACAAAGTAGGCCCTGCTTTTCGTTGTACCTCTGAAAAAGCATTGGCAGCCGGAATTATTTTCCACCATTAATTTCATTTAAAGTTAAAAATCAAGTATATTTTCAAGATTTTGTATAATAAAAAATATAAATAATTCATTATTACGTTGGAATATCTTGAGATAAAGATTGGTGTAGCCAAGGAGCTATCGGAAATAATTATTGCAGAACTGGATGGCATAGGTTTCGATTCTTTTGCAGAGCATGAAACCACCATTGATGCTTACATTGAGGAAGGAAAATTCTCTAAGGACAGCCTATATGAGATTTTGAAAAAATACGGTTGTGATAAGGAAGTAACGATTGGCCGACTGGAGAAACAAAATTGGAATCAGGAGTGGGAGAAAAATTTTGACCCTGTCATAATAAATGAACATTGCATCGTCAGAGCTCCCTTTCACCAGGTAGAAAAGAAATTCGAATACGAAATCATCCTTAACCCAAGAATGGCTTTCGGTACCGGGCATCATGAAACAACAGCAATGGTTCTGAGCCACCAATTGGATATAGACCATTCGGGTAAGCGTGTTTTAGATGCCGGATCCGGAACTGGCATATTATCCATTATGGCCTGCAAATTAAATGCTGCAGAGGTTATAGCTTTTGATATAGACGAATGGGCTTACGAAAATATATTCGAAAATATACATCTTAATGGGTGTGCGAATAAAATTCAGGTTTATCAGGGAGATTTAAGTTTAAATGAAATAAAGACAGATAAATATGATATCATACTGGCAAACATTAATAAAAATGTGCTGTTAAATGATATCTCCGGCTATAAACATTTACTCGCTAACAAAGGAATACTTGTCATGAGCGGATTTTATGAATCCGATCTTAAGGATATTGATGTGAAAGCCCGGGAACTTGGCTTGTCACAAAACAAAATAATAGTTAACAACAATTGGTGTTCTGTGGTATACCTCAACCAATAAAAACATTTTATCAGCATGGTCGAAAAGTTAATAAAGATCAGTTTTATTGTTCTTTTTATTTCTCATACAGCCGTCGGGCAAATCAAATTTTCTGATGACCCGGGCAGTTTCGTACAGGAAGTAAGCAACCTTCTGAAAAACACAAAAAATGACAAGTGCATAAAAACTGCGGGAGACTTTTTAAACTCCTGGAACTCCCTCAATTCATCCAACCAGGCTGCCGTTATAGATATTTCTAAAATGATGGCAAAAAAACGCCTGCGAGCCAGCCCTCACTTTAATGATTTTATGTCTGCCATACATGGAGCCCTGGCTCAGGGAATGTCGGCAACAGATGTTGATACTTTTTTAATAGTAACAAAAAAGGTGCTTGAGAACCTTGACAACAAGCAGATCAATATATACTTTACAACTATACGAACCCTGCTTTCTGAGCGCAAACTATACAGTAGCACATACAATACGCTTTCTGTTGACGGGGGCACTTTCAGGTTCAAATACATAGAGGCCGCACCAGAATATAATCCCTACGACAATTATGGCGGCTCTGACACACAGGAAGAGGAAGATCCATGGGCAGAAATTGAAGAGAAAAGCATGGTGGACCGGCAACAGGATTTTTTTAGCGATTGGGATGTGAATTATGAAGATGAATGGGGGTCTGTATGGGAGGATGAACCCGCTCCGGCTGAAGATTTTAATATATATGATGTTGGTTATGCTGCCGCACCACAACCCGCCATCGATGGCCCTGTTATCGAATTTGAAAATATATCATTCCGCTTCCAATCAGGGGTTGATTCGGTAAGTTTATCGCAAACCAGTGGCTCTTTCATGTTTAAAAACAACCTTTTTGTTGGTAGCGGAGGAAGGTTTGACTGGAGCAGCGTAGGATATCAACCGGAAGAACTTTATGTTGAGCTTAAAGAATACAATTTCGACGTAAAATCTCCAAAGGTTTCCGCTGAAGGCGTAACACTCCATTTTCCTGATAAAACAGACCAGGAGGTGGAAGGCGTTTTCGAATATACCAGTAAAAAAACCCGCAATATAAACGAGCGACAATATCCTCGTTTCCGGTCCTACAACAGCAAGGTAAATATTAAAGGGCTGGGCGATGACATCTCTTATCACGGCGGGATTTCACTTGCAGGAAGAAACATCAACAGCAGCTCTTTGGATGAAGGATTTTCAACTATAGAAATCAAGAAAAACGGACAAACGAAATTACGGGCTGTGTCTAACCGATTTGGCCTGGGTGATTCGCTCATAACTTCTGAATATGCAAGAATTACTCTTTATACCGAAAGAGATTCCATTTACCATCCGGGTACAGAGTTCAAATACAACCGTACCAATTCCTATTTGCGAATTACCAAAACTCAGGGTTATAGACATGCTCCTTTTATAGACACTTACCACAAAATGGGCATTACCGCCGATGCGCTTTTATGGGATTTGAATTCTACTCAAATTGATTTTACCATCCTGAATGCAAAAAACCATATTCCTGCTGTATTTGAATCAGAAGAATACTATGAATATAATAAATATTCTCTGCTCCAGGGAATTTACCGCTTTCATCCTCTACAAATGATTATCGGGTATTCAGAACAGAAAAAAACCGATGAAATGTTCGTCGATGAGCTTGCACGAACCTATAAGCTGGAAGAAACCACCATCCGGGGTTCGATGACTGCTATGATGAAACATGGGTTTATCGACTATAATATAAAAACCGGTCATATTAAGTTAAGGGATAAAGCAAAACATTATGTGTTGGCCCGTAGAGATAAAAAAGACTATGACAACCTTACCTTCGTTTCATTATTTGATGGTGGATCCAATGCCACTTTCAACCTGGAAACCAACGAATTAAAGGTGAGGGGTGTTGATAAAATTAAGGTAAGCGACTCCCTTAGCGTATATATTGTTCCTGATAATAATGAAGTGACGATTTTAGAAAACAGAGATTTTAGCTTTAATGGTAAAATCAATACCGCAAACTTCCAGTTTATAGGAGAAGGTTTTGTATTTAATTATGACAGCTTCCTGGTACACATGCCCAGTATTGACCAAATTAAGCTGGCTGCAGCAAATCCGGACAAAGACTCCAAAGATAAAAGTACCAGAGTTTTGGGAAACGAATTAAAATATTCTTCCGGAACGCTGTATATCAATAAGCCAGATAATAAATCAGCCCGTAAACATCTGGCCCAATATCCAATCTTTGATGCCACTACAGGTGCTACGGTATTCTTTGATAAGCAGGAAATTGCCGGTGGAGCCTACGACACAACACTTCAATTTAAAATACCTCCTTTTGTCGTAGATAGTCTTAGTAGTGATGACCCTCATGCTATTGGGTTTGACGGAACATTCTCGTCAGGGGGCATTTTTCCGGAATTCGAAGAAAAACTTGTCGTAATGCCTGATTACTCCCTGGGTTTTGTACATCCGGCACCTAAAGATGGCTATCAACTATATGAGGGTAAAGGACGATTTTATAATGTCATTAGGATGAATAATAATGGATTGACGGGAGACGGCGAAATTCATTTTCTTAATACCACATGTAAATCCGGTCAGTTCCATTTTTATCCCGACTCTGTGATAACCATTGGAACAACAGCTGTTACCCAGGAAGGTCCTAATCCGGATCTTGACCAGGCTATAACCTTTGCTGACTTTTCCATAAATAGTTACGAAATGCGGTGGCTGGTAAAACAAGACAGCATGCTTATCTCTAATGGGATGGAAGAACCTTTCAGGATTTACAACAAATTAGCCATCTTTAATGGTACTTCCATTGTGACAGAAGAAGGACTTTATGGTTTTGGAGTTTTGGAAACCAATGATTCTCAAACCGCCTCACCCAATTTCCATTTCGAGCAAACTCAATACGAAGGAAGAAACTCTACATTCATCATAAAGTCAGACAACCCATCAAAGCCCGCAGTTAAAGGAACGGATGTTAAACTTGAATTTGACCTTACCAAAAAGAAAGCATTCTTTAGTCCGGAGATAAAAGGTTTTGCAAGTAATGAATTCCCTTACTCACAATACAAGAGTTCTATAGACAATGGTGTTTGGGATATGGGAAAGAAAAAGGTATTTATGTCCATGCCAAAAGATGGAGACATTAATCAGTCTTACTTCTATTCAACCAAAAAAGACCAGGATTCTCTTGTTTTCAATGCATCAGAAGCAACTTATGACATTGAAAAGCTTCAGTTAAATATAAATGGTGTCCCATTTATCAGGGTCGCTGACACGAAGGTATATCCTGACAGTAACAAGGTTACCATTCTTGAAAATGCCAAAATGGTAACATTAAAAAATTCCCGTGTTGAAATGGACACCATCAACACGTTTCACAAATTGTATAATGGAGAAATTGACATTAACTCCAGATTCAAATTATCAGGAAATGCATTGTATGATTATGTAAATCCATCGGAAAAAACTCTAGTACTTGAATTCAAAGATTTTAATTACGACCAGACACCTAAAAAGAAGGAAGATCGTCATACAGTAGCAACAGGATTGGTCATGCCTGAGGATTCCATGGAAATCTCTGATAAGCTCTTGTATAAAGGCAAAGCTACTATGTATGCCCATTTAAAACCCCTTTATTGGGATGGGTATGTAAAGCTTAACCTGGAAGGAGCCTTGAGCTTCTCTCAATGGCTTAAATACAAAAACGACGGTGATA
>JBKBXU010000006.1:0-32294 GCA_046313675.1 Cytophagaceae bacterium | reverse complement strand
TCGTTGGCTTTATTCAATTTAAGTACGTAATCCAGGGTGACCATAACCCCAGGTTAAGCATCGGGCATTTGTCCAACTTTAAGAGAAAGGCTATTCAGGCGCTTGCTCATGCCGGCTATTTTGCCAGAGGGATAATATTGCTGGTTCTCGGATACTTTGTAATTTATGGTGCAGTCAAAGCCGAACCCGGAGCTGTTGGTGATACCGATACGGCTTTTGATTTTATTGGTGATGGAATAGGTGGCGTATTCTTTATTTTGGTTAGTATCGGAACCATTTGCTACGGCTTATTCATGTTTGTTTTTTCTTATTACTATAAATTTAAAAGGGATTAGCTCAATTTTTACATTTCTTGTTAAATATCCCCATCTCTTGGTGGTTTGAATAGTAGTAATCTAAATGTCTCTGTTCTTTTCTTGCAAGTTTAAAATCAGATACATATTTGTATATGTTTTCAAAATACCGCAATACTTCATCCGCTTCTTTTTCAGTTAGGCCTATCTCCACCAGGTACTCTTGTTCTTTCTTATTGGGAATGTTTTT
This sequence comes from Cytophagaceae bacterium, assembly GCA_046313675.1. Lineage (GTDB taxonomy): Bacteria > Bacteroidota > Bacteroidia > Cytophagales > Cytophagaceae > JBKBXU01. Next base: position 31,751 of record JBKBXU010000006.1, on the reverse strand, counting down.
ATAAATGCCTCCTTTTCTGAAATTCCTGCCGTCTAATTCCTTTACCTTCAAAATTTTACCATATCTCTCAGATTTTAAGTAACAGAAAAATTCATAAGCTTTCATATAAAACATATAGTTATGGCAATCCGCTTCAGCTTTTTTTAGAAGATGTTCAGCTACAAGTGAATCTGCCTGGTATAGTTTTAAATGGGTATTGTTTAGATACAGATTTAATAATTCCCCATCGTTGCTATACATCAGGCATCCTTCAATTCTCTTATGAAATGGGATACTGGCAACAAAGGTGTTTTCATATTTTGGGAGCAGCAGCGATTTTATTTGCCCGTTTTGCGTACGATTTTTAAATTTCGCATAGTTCAGGTCATAGTCCAGGGTAGTTATGGATAGCCATACCAGTCTTTTCTCCGGGAAATCTTTAAAGATCTTAAAATATTGAACTTCCGCCTTTGAATTGGAGGGGGTGGCATGGTGAGGATTGACATGCAGTGCACCAAAATTCTTACTCTGATCTACGGACGTGTTTTTCTCCTGTAGTTTTGGGGTGTGGCTGGCAAGAGGTTCTTCTTTGCTGGTTTTAATGTCTTTCTCACTATCATTCGTCATTATAGGTTCTTCTGCAATTTCTTCTGATTTAACTATTTCTTTTTTAACTATGGGTGCAAGAATGGTGTTTTTATCTTTATTGAAGTTGTTTTGATATAAGAAAACAACTATTAACCCGATCATAATGGATAACAGTGGCCATAAAAAATACTTGCGATAAAAGAATGGAGCTGTTTCAGGGTATTTCTCAGAATGAATAAAATTTAATTCTTGTCTTATTCCGGCGATGTTTACGCCTTCCATTATGCATTTCTGATATTTTACACTGGCCTCAAAGCCTGTCTGTTCTGAAAGAACGACAAACTCATTCATTTCATTCTTGTTGGCTGTACCCATCAGCACTTTCTCAATTAATTCTGTGATTTTATATTCCGGTCTCATGGGCTTTTAGATGAATGATTTTACAAAATTTAGGGTTTTGCCGAGTAGTTTTTTACTCCGTTCTATGCATTTATATTTTTGAGCCTTAACGGTATTCTCGTTTGCGTAATTCATTTGTTGAGCGATTTCTTTCATACTCATTTTTTCATAATAGAAATACTGAAGTATGCTTTTACAAGGCTCACCCAGTTCTGTAACGATGCGCTCAGCGGTTTTTATCGTATCAAATTCGTTTAAATGCTCTTCATCAGGGATATTATCAGTTGATAACGAATCTTCCGGGTAAGAAATATATGTTGGGTTGTTCCTTAGTTTTCTCATCCATAGTTTGTAGGAAATGCTGTATATAAAAGTACTTATGCTTGATTTTAAGTTGAAGTCATCTTTAAGTACATACCGATAAAATACAATAAGGCTGTCCTGGAAAATATCCTTGGCATCTTCGGTATTCCCTCCTTTTTCAAAAATCATTTTCCTGACCATAGTAAAATTATTATAGATCAGTTCAAATGCCTTTGTTCGCTGTCCGGATTTTATAAGTGATATGATTTGCTGATCATTCATTTATCTGAATTTAGGAAGTGGGCATTTAATGGCTGGTGGTATAATGTAGGTAAGATGAAATCCTGCCACGACATACCAGTCTTTGCGAGAAGGTTGCCCACGCTGATCGCCTTTCCGCCCAAAGCCGTTAACCAGTGTATGTTCGCCATCATTAATAAATCCATTGTTTTCTCTGATCCATTGTGAAAGATAAGGATCATTTTCAAGATTTTCCATAGAACGATCCTGCATGGCTATTGCCAATTCGTTTTGTCCAAAATATTCCCGGCCCATATAGCTGTCACTTACGTCATCGAGGTAATCTGTGAACGTAAACCTCCATGCAATTTCAAAGGCTACATCAAAATTTTTATTAAGCTTGTAACGAAAGCCTACACCAAGTGGAATGGCTATTTGATGCAGTGAATACATAGTACCTTCTGTCTGTAAAGGCCGGAGATCCACCCATTGACCACCCATGGCCTCCGGAGTTTTGGCATGGGGATTATGGTAAAAGTAGGCAATTCCGGTAAATAGGTACGGGGTATAGTCCACTCTTCGATAGTAGTTGTTTCTGTTTTCAAGCAGGTCCCATACGGCATCAAATTTAATTTCGAAAATATCATTCCGAAAAGAGAGGTTGCGAATGCGTCTGTGAATGTTTTGTGGGTTATAGTTTGCATTATTCACATCGCTGGCCTGGATTCGGCCGTAGGAAACATTTCCCCTAAGGGATAATGAAGGGTAAAGTCGTTGGGTTAGTGATATTCCAATATTCGGTCTGGAGTATTTTAGTCCGGGGCTTAAAAAACTTGGATTTGGATCCAGGTCTCCTACATAATTCATAGAGTTTACATTAACTCCTACAGAAGTGTATCTGAATTTTTTGTTGAATTTTTGGGCAAAGCCTGTTTCGAAGGTGAAAATGCATGCTATCGCAAGGAGAGTATAAGTTAGTTTCTTTTTCATACCAGCATTTTTTGCCGGTATATTCCATTTTTTTAAAAAGGTAAACCCTGATATGAAAAAAAAGTGCTTCTGGGTTCAGAAGCACTTTTTGATTTATTGGTTCATTATACCATCTATGGTTGCCCTGACTTTTTCATCCTGCTGATAAGCCAGTACAATCTGGTCATACTTTTTAATTCCGAGGTTTTCTTCTATATAGTCAGAAATTTCTTCCTGCATTTTGGTCTGAATTTTTACTACTTTCTGTACGGCGTTATTAAATGCTTTCAGCTCCTCCTCACTTGCCTCTAACTCATCAGTTTTTTGCTGTTGCTGCGCTGTGAGTATGGTGTTAAAACGGTCAATGTCCAGTTTCTCGGCTTCTATAGCTTCCACCATTTTATCCTGGTTTTTTTCCTGTATTTTGGTGGCTTTCCGGTATACTTCTACAAATTTTTTCAATTCTTGTTCGGTATAGTTTACTTCTTTCTTTTTTTCCGGAACCTGAGCTATAGCGGCCATGGGAAGCATAAATACCATAAATAAGAAAATGATGTTTTTTTTCTCTTTTAAATTGATCATCAGATAAATTTTAAGGTTAAACCTGAAATATGCATTAGGACTCACGACGAAATCTAATGCATAATTCAGATTAAAAATTTTTTACTATATAAAAGCAACGAGTTAATTTTATATTATTGCCTTAAATATGCTTTTTTAAAAAACAGGATCCAGGATTTATGAAAGTCTTCATTTTACTATTATTACTTTTTGTTTTCAAAGTGGCAGAAGCCCAGGTTTATACGGGTGGTAATGTAGGTGTAAATTATAGGAATGGCCTTTTTGTTGATTTTTCACCCCTTGTAGGATATCAACTGGAGGAATACCATGTAAACGTGGGTGTGGCTCCGGTGGTTTCTTATTCCCGCGTCTATGACAGTCCGGCAAGGTATTCTTATGGAGGCAGGGCTTTTGGGCAATATTTGGTTACAAAGGATTTTTTTACACACGCAGAAATTAATTTACTAAATGTTCCAGGGTATAATGATCGGACAATGGGTAGTCGTATATGGATACTTTCACTTCCTATTGGAGGAGGTTATCAGTATAAAATTGGGCCGGGGGTAATGTTTCAGGCGATGGTCCTTTACGATATATTGGTGGGACCCAGTTCTCCAAACGAAAATCCAATTGTCCGGATGGGGGTCAATTATTCATTTTGAGGAAAAATACTCTTTGTGTTTCTAAATTTTTTCAGCATATTGAGCATGTTTTTTTATAAACAGCAAACACCTTTTACATGGAACCAAATATTTTAGATGCCCAGGATTCAACTTCAACCGATGTTCAGCGGGTTGGATTTGGTATTCGCTTGGGAGCTTCTTTACTGGATATAGTCACTATAATTGCGATAACATTTGCGCTTGCCCCACTTTTAAGTGGAGTCTCCAATGAATATATTTCTGCGATATTTAGTCAAAACCCGGAATTTGTGCATTTGGATGGGTGGATGGGTGCGCTTATGAGAGCGGTTTTATTGATTCCAATTATCGATATGGTTTATCACCTGGTGGAAGGGCTTACCGGTTTAACGCTTGGTAAATTAATTGTTGGAATTAAAGTAGGGTCCAAAGAAGGAACACAAAGTGAGGTTGGTAATCTTTTCTTGCGCTATTTATTAAAATCAAGCGGAACGATTCTTAGTTTATTAAACCTTTATATTGGAATTCAGCTTCTTGGAAGTTTAGGAGGCCTGGCTAATTTTGCTATTTTTGTTGGCTGTTTCTTTGTATTAGGGGATAAAAGGCAAGCCTTTCATGACATGCTTTCAAAAACTGCCGTTTACAAAAGAAGTATGCTTAAATAATACATGCTCATATAAACAAAGGGTCAGATTCATGGAATCTGACCCTTTGTTATGTTAATACTATTCAAATTATTCACCCAATAGGCTTTCAAGTAAGGCGTCTACTTTTTTCTGGACATCCTCATTTTGCTGGTATGCAAAAATGATTTCCTGGTACTTATTAATTCCCATTTCTTCTTCAATAAAATTGCCTATTTCTACCTGGGCCTGCTCCTGTACCTTGGTTATGGTATTGTGGGCTTCGTTAAACGCTGTCATCTCCTCAATAGAAGTTACACTTGCATCAGGATTTAATTGAGCAGAAAGAAACTCATTATATTTTTCGATGTCAATTTTTGAATCTTCCAGTGCTTGCATGATTTTGGCGTGATGCTTTTCCTGTAATTCATTTGCCTTGACATAGGTGTCCACAAAATGTTGAAGATCCTTATCTCCAAAGTTCTTTACAGTTTGTTGCTGAACTTCTCCTTTTTGCTGAGGGCTTTGGCCAATGGTAATTACTGCAGGAATTAGCATGATACCTATAAGAGAAAAAAGGATGAGGGTTTTAAAGTTTTTTAGTCTGAATTTTTTCATGTACTCAAAGTTTACTGGTTGTTACTGATTGCTGAATTAGTAACCATAAGTTACGTCTGTTGAGTTCATTTTTATCAGAGGTTTTATTAATCCGATTTTAGATATTTTTTTACAGAGATATGTGTTCTTAGATGCCTGTTCAGGTGTTGTTATTTTATACATTCCTCTTCTCTGACCAAAGGAATGTTCTTCTTTTTGTTCTTCACGTCTCATTATACTAATTTCACCATTTCTACGTGATAACATATATTAGTTTTTACACATGAATTTTCTAAGAGTTTTCACCGCTTTTTTATTTTTAAGCCACCTGTCAATTGCCCAACCTGTGAGTCAACCAAATGCTTCGGAGATTCAGCATGCGTTGAAAAAACTCACCCATACAGGGTCTGTTTTATATGTGGCAGCTCATCCGGATGATGAAAATACGTCCCTTATTGCGTATATGTCCAATGAGCTAATGGCGCGTACCGGCTACCTTTCACTTACAAGAGGTGACGGAGGCCAAAATCTTATTGGAAAAGAGCAAGGGGAGTTGCTAGGGCTTATCCGGACTCAGGAATTGCTGGAGGCAAGGAAAAGAGATGGAGGAGAACAGTTTTTTACCCGCGCCTATGATTTTGGCTATTCTAAATCCGCGGAAGAGTCTTTTGAAATATGGGGAAAAGACACTATCCTGGCAGATGTGGTTTGGGTTATCCGCAAGTTTCGCCCGGATGTGATTATAACTAGGTTTCCCTCGTTCGATGCCTATGGGCATGGACATCATACGGCTTCTGCATTACTTGCGCAATTGGCTTTTACTGCAGCAGCCGATCCAACAATGTTTCCGGAACAGTTGGATTATGTGCAGCCCTGGCAGGCAAAACGATTGCTTTATAACTCCAGCAGGTGGTGGAAGCAAGGTCTTGAAGAATATTATACGGAGACCGGAAAAAATCATATAAGGGTTGATGTGGGGAAATACAACGGCCTTTTGGGTAACAGCTACACGGAAATAGCTGCTGAAAGCCGCAGCCAACATAAAAGCCAGGGCTTTGGGACAACACCGAAGCGAGGGGAATTTATAGAATTCCTGGAACTCACAAGCGGTGCACCTATGGAAAAAGGGATATTCGATGGAATAGATGTGAGTTGGAACAGGGTGGAAGGTGCCAGGGGGGCTAATAAACTTCTTCAAAAGGCCTATAAAGAATTTGATACCCGCAATCCGGAGAAATCCCTTCCTGTTCTCGTAAAGGCTTACAGAGAATTGCAAAAACTAAAGGGGAACCCCTTAGTGGATTATAAATTAGGAGAGTTAAAAGAAATTATCCGGACCTGTTCGGGCGTTTGGATGCAGGCATTCACTAACCGGTATTACGTGAGTCCCGGTGATGAGTTGGAAATACAGGCCGGCCTTGTAAACCGGTCAGGAAGTAAGGTGAAATTGGAACGAATCAAGCAGGCAGGAAGAGACACGTCTTTAAATCTGGTTACCGAATCAAATAAGTTACATTCATTCCTTTTGTCTGTTTCATTGCCTGAAGATGCCGAATTTTCCCAGCCTTTTTGGCTAGTGCAAGAAAGGATGAACGGGTTGTTTGATATTCCGGAATTACCAATGAGAGGCCTGCCAGAAAGTAGCCCTTCCATGGAAACCATTTTTGACCTGGAAATTGAGGGGCTAAAATTATCCTATACTGTTCCGGTTCTTTTCCAGTGGAATGATCCGGTAGATGGAGAGCGATTCAGGCCGGTAGAAATAACGCCAAGTGTTGTGTTAAATATTTCAGAGCCTTCATATATTTTTGGCTCAGATAAGGGACAGGAAGTAACTATTAGAGCTAGAGCGCTCAGGCAAATGCAAACAGGCATTGTATCGCTGGCCCTACCGGAAGGGTGGAGGTCTGAGCCGGAATCCGTGGGTTTAAGCATAGAAAATAAAGGCGATGAACGTCTTCTCTCCTTTATGGTTTTTCCTCCCAAAGGCAATTCGGAAGGAAGTTTTACAGCGGAGTTTCGTAATTCAAAGGGTTTGGCAAACCGGAGTATGGTGAGTCTGGAATACCCTCATATTACCACGCAAACTTTATTTCCAAAGGCCAATGCCCGCCTTGTACGTATGGATATAAAAAGAAATGACGAACGTATAGGATATATAATGGGTGCAGGTGATAAAGTGCCTGAGATGTTGAGAAATATTGGATATCAGGTAAAAATGATAGATCAGAATATATTAGTCGGTGGTGATTTATCTGCTTACGATGTAATCATTACTGGCGTAAGAGCGTATAATACCAATAGCGACTTACAGCATTTTAATAAAATTTTATTAAAATTTGTTGAAGATGGCGGCACTTTATTGGTGCAATATAATGTTAGTCGAGGGTTAGTGACGGAAGACATAGGCCCTTATCCATTTTCTATTACCCGTGAACGGGTGACGGATGAGGCTTCGCCTGTTGAGTTTGTCAACACCATTCACCCTATATTGCATTTGCCGAATAGAATAACGGAAAATGATTTTAAAGGCTGGGTGCAGGAGCGGGGGCTTTATTTTGTTGGAGAAAAGGCAGAGGAGTATGAAAGTATTTTAGCTTTTCAGGATCCGGGGGAGGAGATGAATGAAGGAAGTCTGATTGTGGCTGATTACGGCAAGGGTAAATTTATTTATTCGGGAATTTCTTTTTTCAGGCAATTGCCTGCAGGTGTTCCCGGAGCTTACAAGCTCTTTATTAACATGATTTCTTACGGAAAAAAATAATTATGAAGTACAAGTTTGTTGTTTTAATCCTGCTGGCTTTGTCAGCCTGTAAAGTAGAAAAAGCGAAGAAACCTGCTGCGTCTCCGGAAGCAAGAACCGAAGAAAGGAAGGAGGAGTTTGTCCGGGAAATTGACTATATGGATAGCCTGGATTATAAAATCGGGCAAATGATCCTGATCGGCCTTGGAGAAAAAACCCGTCTGGATTCCAATGATGTTCTTTTGAAAGAAATAAGAGAGAATAAGGTCGGTGGAATCATTCTGTTTGAGAAGAATCTTGCAGCAAAAGATACTAAAGCAAAACTTAAAGATTTGATTAGTACAAGTCAGAAGGAAGCAGCTATTCCATTGTTCGTATCTATTGATGAAGAGGGTGGGCGTGTCCACCGCTTAAAGGCAAAATACGGGCTTATAAATATGCCATCCGCAGCCTGGCTGGGGAAAACCAATAATCTTGACACCACTTTGTACTATACCCGACAACTGGCTTCCCTGATGCAGGAGTTGGGTATAAACCTGAATTTTGCCCCTGATGTTGATCTTGCCACCAACAAAGATAATCCGGTTATTGCTAAACTTGACAGAAGTTATTCTGACGATCCTGAAGTAGTATCTGCTCAAGCCATCAGCAGTATAAAAGCGCATCATGAATATAAGATTCGAACTGTATTAAAGCATTTTCCGGGGCACGGAAGCTCCACAACAGATTCACATTTTGGGTTGACTGATGTGACAAACCAGTGGGATCCAAAGGAGCTCATCCCTTTTAAAAACATTTTTGAATCCGGTGAAGCTGATGCGATTATGACAGCGCATATTGTGAACTGTAAACTCGATTCTACCTGTCTTCCTGCTACTTTATCAAAGTCGGTAATTACTGGGATACTTCGGGACTTTATGAAATTTGATGGTGTTATATTTTCCGATGACATGCAGATGTATGCCATCAGCAAAAACTACGGACTGGAGAATGCCATCAGGTTATCTATACTGGCGGGCGTGGACGTACTTATTTTTGGAAACAACGTCGTCCTGAAACAACATAATTCTGCCTCGGATATTCATGCCATCATAAAAAAAATGGTTGAGAATGGAGAAATAAGCGCTCAGCGAATTGATGAATCGTACCGCAGAGTAATGGCTTTAAAAAACAAAAAATTTAACTAAAGTAATGCAGGAACAGAAAGAAGAAAAACCTCCTATCCTGAAGAGTTGGCGTAATATTTACCTGCTTGTATTGGGATTTCTGGTTTTTCAGATCGTGCTGTTTTATTTTTTCGGACAGATTTTTAGATGAGTGTAATTGACTGGGTTATTTTAATCGGTACCTTGGTTTTTATCGTTGCTTATGGTACCTGGAAGACCAGGGGCAGCAATACCATGCAAGGCTACCTCATGGGGGGTAATGACATGAAATGGTATACCATTGGACTATCTGTTATGGCCACGCAGGCAAGTGCCATCACCTTTCTTTCCACCCCGGGACAGGCTTACGAAGACGGAATGCGATTTGTACAGTTCTATTTCGGCCTTCCTATTGCCATGGTAATACTTTCTGTAACCATACTTCCTATATTTTACCGTCTTAAAGTTTATACCGCCTATGAGTATCTGGAAGGGCGATTTGATCTGCGCTCAAGACTTTTGGCTGCTTTTTTATTCCTCCTGCACAGAGGACTGGCTGCAGGAATAACTATTTATGCTCCTGCTATTATCCTTTCAAAAATTCTGGGGTGGCCGCTCAATCTGACGAATCTGATCATTGGTGTGTTGGTAATTATCTATACCGTTTCCGGAGGAACAAGAGCAGTAAGTCAGACGCAGAAACAGCAGATGGCCGTGATCTTTGCGGGAATGGTGGCTGCCTTTGTTTTAATCGTTTATATGCTGCCCGAAAACGTTTCATTTGGGAATGCTTTGCATATAGCCGGAAACATGGGAAAGCTCGACGCAGTTGATTTTTCATTTGACATTGAGGAGCGATACACATTTTGGTCGGGATTGACGGGAGGTGTTTTTTTGTTTCTGGCCTATTTTGGTACTGATCAATCGCAGGTACAAAGGTATTTGTCCGGCAAATCGGTTACCGAAGGCCGGCTGGGATTGCTTTTCAATGGTCTTCTAAAAATACCCATGCAGTTCTTTATTCTGCTGACCGGAGTAATGGTCTTTATTTTTTATCAGTTTGTTCAACCTCCGGTCTATTTTAACGATGCAGGACTTGCTGAAATCCGTAGCAGTAAAGATTCAGCCGCATTGGTTTATTATGAAAACCGTTTTGCCTTAAACTTTGATAAAAAGCAAGAGCATATTCAAGGCTTGCTAATTGCCTCCGAACAGGGAGAGGAATCTTTGGCACAAGAGAAGAGGCAGCGGATAAACAAACTGGAAAAGGAGAATCAGAAAATCAGGGATAAGGTGAAAGAAATGCATGAGAAAGTGCGACCGGATGCCGAAACAAAGGACTCTGATTATATATTTATCACCTTTATTATGAACTACCTTCCCAAGGGTGTCATCGGTTTGTTGTTGGCGGTCATTATGTCTGCCGCAATGTCTTCTACGGCAGGAGAACTCAATGCGCTGGGATCTACCACGATTGTTGATTTTTATAAAAGGACAATTAAGAAAGACGGCTCCGATGAGCATTACCTTAAAATGTCTAAGGTTTTTACGGCAGCTTGGGGTGGACTGGCAATTCTTTTTGCTGTTTTTGCTTCCCTGGTTGATAATTTGATTCAGGCAGTGAATATTCTTGGGTCAATTTTTTACGGGCCGGTGCTTGGGATATTTCTAGCAGCGTTTTTTATTAAAAGAATAGGCTCTTCAGCTGTTTTTTACGGGGCAATTGTCGCTCAATTATTTAATATCTTCCTGTATTTTACTTCCGATATTGGTTTTCTATGGTTTAATGCCATAGGTTGTATTAATGTCATAGTTTTGAGCATGATTTTTTCATTTTTCAAACCGAAAGTTACGCCGGAGACATAAGATTTCTTAAAGGTCTTATTTGATATCTTCTATTGAGGATCGATTCGTTTCTAACTTTAAATGTTTTCCGGAGTTATAAATAATTGGAAGGAGAATTATCGATGTTGAATAAAAGTGTGATTTTTGCGTTTTTAGCTTTACTATTTACCGGGTGCAGTACATGGCAAACTTTTGAATTGTCGGGATTGGCGACAGTGTTGTTGGTCCTTTTGCTTCTCTGTGTGCCGGTGCTGATATATTTGGTCAAAAAGAAGAAATAAAAAAGGCAGGTATATACCCGCCTCTTCATTTAAATCAAATAAGCAATATTGTTTACTTCCATTCAGCCAGTGCTTTTTCTACATCGGCCTTCCAGAAGAAATAGGTGTCTTTGTCGCCCAGTTCTTTAGCTACTTTAGCAAATTTAATAGCTTCTTTCATCTGCTTTTTCTCAGCAAGGATACGTGCTTTGATCCAGTTGTTGAACCACTGGCTGTTTAGAGAAATGGAAGTGTTGATGTAGGTAAGTGCCTGGTCAAGATCTTTGTTGTTGTCCAATAAATAACGGGCAGAGTTTGCATAAGCCCTCCAGCTGTTGTTAAGTGTGGCATTAATGCTCGCAAGAGTTTGTGCATGGGTGTTGACCTGTACTTTAAAAGGCACCTTTAGCTTTTCCCATTCAAGGCTTACTGTAGCCTCATCGTTGTTAAAATCGGTTACCAATATGGCAAAACGTTCACGCATGGTACTGGCTACCGGTTTAACCTTGAAGCGTAAAAGGTCGTTTTCTTCTTTATATCCACGGGTGCCTCCTAAGGTAATATCTTTGTTTAAGATAATTGTCCACTCATCTTTTGCAGGAATGGTCAATAAGGTATAGGTTCCTGCTGGCACTGCTTTCCCTTCAATGCTAACATCTTTCGAGAAAGTAATTTTTGAAGCGGCATTTGCTCCCGTTCTCCATAATTCGTTGTAAGGAACAAGTTTGCCCCAGATTTCCCTGCCGGCCACGGCTGGACTGCTGTACTCAAGGGTGATGTCCGTTAAGCCAACAGTTTGCATAACCATTGCCTTTGGACTTGGTTGAGGAATGTCTTGTGCCTGGGCACTAAAAATTACGGCTGCTGAAAAAAGAGCCGCAAAACAAAGATTTTTAATTTTCATTTTTAGTATAGATTTGTTGAATCGAAGTTATGACATTGAATTAATAAAGAAACGAGTAGAGATGCAAGGATATTTAAATTTTAAGTGGTAATAATAATATTATTATTACTGTACTTAATAGAAATTGGTGTGGCAATGATGTGAAAATAAGTGGCAAAAGGGGTTATAATCTCTTTTGCCACTTATTTTTAAAAATGAAAACTAAGCATTAAAACATTCAGTGGATTGTAAGATACACCGATTGAATTCGAGCTTCTTTCTATTTCAAAAGGCCTGTTGGGGTTTGAACCTTCGATGGTTTCATTGATAGTATAGCCAATGTTTAAGGCATTTTCTAAGCTAACGGATATTCTGTCCGAAATTAAGTAGGAAATACCTAAGATGGGGCGCAGTCCAAAAAAAATACTTTGGGTTTGCCATGTTTGTGAAAATTCAGTAGGTTGATCGTTATACCAATGCGTCTGGATGTTTACAGTTTTACCACTGCTAATAGACCCATAGGCATCTGCTCCATAGTAAAATCTCCATTTATTAAACGTTTTATTAAACTGGTGGCCCACCGCAAGAGAAGCATAATGATTGTGCCCGCTTTCTGCATTTTCATGGTTAATTACATTGAAATTGAAAGAAGTCGTAAGCCTGAAGGCTCCTTTTTCACCATGTCGCCTGTACATGATGTTGTTGTTACTTGTGTGACCAAAAATTCTTGAAACATCCAGGCCAATTTCATTTCTTTTTTCAGGGATTTCCTGAGCCGAAATGTTGTGCGTGTTTAGTACAATTACAAAAAATACTAAAGTGGGAATAAGGTAGTTTTTCATAAAAATTTTAAGATTAAGTTTGTTTATTTGAACAAAGGCAAGCGGCATGCCAAAAAAATATTAATCTATTTAGGGGGTTAGTTTATTGTAAATTTTTGCGCTTTGTCTTGTATTTGCTTCTTTAGGAATGATGAATTGGCTTAGTTTTGAATGGCTCCTATTAAACAATTTGGATATGTTAACAATTATTTTACAATTGCTTAACAATCAAAAAGGAGTCTTATTTAGACGTTGTCCAAGGCTGGAATTTTTGTATCCAAGCTAAAGGAGTTGTGAAAAGTAAGTAATATGTCAACCTTAACTATTCTTAATCCCTTAATGGTTTTAACTTTAAGAAAAATTTGAACCATTAAGAAGTTAAGGGACATTAAGAGGGATTGTCACACAGGGTTGTGCTAAATGCTGGATATTGTGTCGCCAAAAGTAAGGCCTTAAAAGTATTTTGGACATGTTAATTAATGTTCCAGAAATCTAAAGGAGAAAGAGTCTGTATTAAATACTTTATCGTTCTTTAAAATAGTGCCAGTCCTGGCTACCTTAACTATTCTTAATTCCTTAATGGTTTTAACTTTAAGAAAAGATTTGAACCATTAAGAGGGTAAGGGACATTAAGTTGGATTTGTCGCAAAGGGCTGCACCCTGTGCTGGATATGTCCCGCCCCTTCAGTTGTTAAATTTTCTATCGAAATGATAAAGCTGTAATGTTAAATTTTTTCATTTAGCACTTAACACTTAACCTTTAACCCACCACTTCCCCATACAAATCAAACTCGGTAGCATCTGTGATGCGCACTTGTGCAAAGTCGCCCACTCTTACATACTGGCTTTTGGCATCTACCAGGACTTCATTGTCAACTTCGGGAGAGTCAAATTCGGTACGGCCAATGAAATAGCCACTTTCCTTACGATCGAAAAGTACCTTAAATTCTTTGCCTATTTTTTCCTGGTTGAGTTGATAAGAAATGCCTTCCTGAATTTCCATGATCCGGTTCGCCCGTTCCTGTTTTACGGAAGGAGGAACATCATCTTTTAATGTATGAGAATGGGTGTTTTCTTCATGAGAATAGGTGAATACACCAAGTCTTTCAAAGCGTGTGTCTTCAACAAATTTGCACAGCTCCTCAAAATCCTCTTCTGTTTCTCCGGGGTGGCCCACAATAAGGGTCGTTCGTAAAGCTATGCCCGGTACCTTTGCCCGTATTTCCTCAACAAGTTCTTTGGTGCGTCTTGAAGTTATTCCGCGGCGCATAGATTTCAGCATAGTATCTGAAATGTGCTGTAAAGGCATATCCAGGTATTTGCAAATATTCGACCTTTCGTTCATTACATCCAATATATCCATTGGAAATTGAGAAGGATAGGCGTATTGTAGACGAATCCAATCGATGCCTGCAACATCGGAAAGATTTCTAAGCAGTTCGGAGAGGTTTCTTTTTTTATAAATATCCATCCCATAGTCCGTCAGGTCCTGGGCAATTAGAATAAGTTCTTTGGTGCCGTTTTTAGCCAGGTTTTTAGCTTCAGTCACCAATTCTTCCATTGGTCTGGAGCCAAGTTTTCCTCGCATAAGCGGTATGGCGCAAAAAGAACAAGGGCGGTTGCAACCTTCCGATATTTTAAAATAGGCAAATTGATTAGGGGTTGTAATCACGCGTTCCCCCATCAGTTCGTGCTTATAGTCAGCTTTGAATTGCTTTAAGAGACGAGGTAGTTCGTTGGTGCCGAAAAAGGCGTCTACAGCCGGAATCTCTTTCTCAAGATCATCTTTATAGCGGGCAGAAAGGCAGCCGGTTACATACACCTTGTCAACCAGTCCATCTTCTTTTGCGTCAACGTATTGAAGAATGGTGTCAATGGACTCCTGCTTGGCATTGTCAATAAAACCGCAGGTATTAATAATAACCACATTGGCATCTTTGTCATCAGATTCGTGGACAGCATTTATGTTATTACCTTTTAGCTGTGTGAGAATATTCTCAGAATCCACAAGGTTCTTGGAACAGCCCAGGGTTACGATGTTAACTTTGGTTTTTTTTATGCCCTTCGTTTTCAATTTTCTTCTAGTTCTATGGTGATGACGCAGACGGAGTTTTTACGTACTGTTATTATTGTATCAGGTAAAATTTTATACTTTAGTTCGGAACCGGGGATGGTAATTTTATACCGTCCTTCTGCAAGTATCTTGTGAAAATAGCCAGCTTCATCTGCTGTTACCGGATACATTGCGTGATGGTCTTTTTTGTTCAGGTATTCCAGGGTTTGCTCAAATGATTTGAAGTTGGGGACAGCAATTTCCGCTTTGCTAACCAGGAAGTTGTTAAGTTCCGGTTCCTTTTCATTGATGATGATACCACATATTCCCTGTTCAATCTTTCCCCGGCAGTAGTCCTGCTCTTTGGAAGCTGTAGAGCAGGCAGCAAGTACAATGCTGACTGCAACAGGCAGGAGCTTATTTCTTAAAGAGCGAGTCAACAAATTCATGTTTATTAAACACTTGAAGGTCATCTATTTTTTCTCCAACCCCTATGTATTTTACAGGGATTTTAAATTCATCTGATATTCCGATTACCACGCCACCTTTGGCTGTGCCGTCAAGCTTGGTAATGGCAAGTGTAGTTACTTCTGTTGCTTTGGTAAATTCCCGCGCCTGGTTAACGGCATTTTGCCCGGTACTTCCATCCAGTACCAACATAACTTCATGAGGAGCTTCCGGAATAAACTTTTGAATGACGCGTTTCATTTTTGACAGCTCATTCATCAGGTTTACCTTATTATGCAATCTTCCCGCGGTGTCAATCAGTACCAGGTCGGCTTTCATGTCCACTGCTTTTTTTACTGCATCAAAAGCAACGGAGGCGGGATCTGTATTCATGCCGTGGTCTATTACAGGCACACCTACCCTTTCGCCCCATAATTTTAACTGATCAACAGCAGCAGCCCGGAAGGTGTCGGCTGCACCTAATACCACTTTCTTGCCCCTTTTGTGAAACTGGGCTGCAAGTTTTCCTATGGTGGTTGTCTTTCCTACACCGTTTACACCTACAATCAGGATTACATAGGGTCCTTCTACTTTAGGCAGTTCATAATCTCTTTGGTCTCCACTCTGATTTTCTGAAAGGAGTTTAGCGATCTCATCTCTTAGAATGGCATTTAATTCAGAGGTACTCACGTAAGGATCTTTGGCAACACGCTCTTCAATTCGTTGGATAATTTTTATGGTTGTCTTGACTCCCACATCTGAAGTAACAAGAATTTCTTCAAGCTCATCCAGAACATCCTCATCTACGGTAGATTTCCCTACCAACGCCTTGTTCATTCTGGAGAAAAAACTGTCTTTTGTTTTTTCCAGCCCCTTGTCAAGGCTATCCTTGTTTTCCTTTGAAAAAAAATCGAACATTGCCATCCTGCGAAAAAGATTTATTCCCTCTAAAATTTTGATATAAATATAATAAAAAAAGTCCCATAAAGGGACTTTTAAAATCATGATGTATGAAAATTGTTTATTTTTTCAAAGTATCCTGAACAAGGTCAAGAGGTACAATTTCTTCTCTGAAAGTGTATGCACCTGTTTTCTCTGATTTTACAGCTTTAATTACTTTAGCGAATCCTTTTCCCGGATCAACTTTTTTCAGCGTAGCAACTACTTTCTTAGCCATAATTATTTAATTTCTTTATGAATAGTATATTTCTTAAGGACAGCGTTGTATTTCTTCAACTCTAACCTTTCAGTTGTGTTTTTTCTGTTTTTAGTGGTAATGTGCCTGCTTGTGCCTGCCATACCGCTGTTTTTATGTTCAGTACATTCAAGTATTACCTGAACTCTGTTACCTTTCTTAGCCATGACTCAAATATTATAAATCAGTTAATTCTTAAACGTTCATCCCTTTTTTTCTTGCATCTTTCAAGACTGCAGTAATTCCCTTCTTGTTGATGGTCTTTAAAGCAGAAGATGAAACCTTAAGGGTTATCCATCTGTCTTCCTCAGGGATATAAAACCTTTTTTTATGCAGGTTAGGGTAGAATTTTCTCAAGGTTTTATTGTTGGCGTGAGAAACTTTATTTCCAACCTGAGTCTTTTTGCCTGTAATGTCACAAACCCTTGCCATTGTTTTTTCTCTTTAATTTTAGATAATTGGGTTGCAAATATCAGAATAATTTGCACAAACACAAAATTATTTCGAAAATTATTTTGTAAATCCGTAAGGGCAGTGCCGACACCCGTTTTTGCAGCAATATCCCCTTTTATTAAGGTAATTGGCTGTAAACACCATAAGGCCTGCCTCAGTAAAATAATAATCGCCCTCTTCAGTCCTTTCTTTTTTTGATGAAGCGGTATTTTCCTTTTTATTTTTCACCCATTTATTACTAGGTACATCCTATTTTTCCTGTTTCGGGTAAAATTAAAATGATTTTTATTTGCTAACTTGCAACGCTATTGAAATAAAAATAGTTTCAATTTTAAGCTCGTAAATATACTACTGTTATGGTTAATACAATGAATGCATCTCAAAAAGCAATGGAACTCGAAGATAAGTATGGCGCCCATAATTATCATCCCTTGCCGGTAGTGCTTGCAAAGGGAGAGGGCGTACATCTGTGGGATGTTGACGGAAAGCATTATTATGATTTTCTTTCGGCTTACAGTGCTGTTAACCAGGGTCATTGCCATCCAAAAATTGTAAATGCCCTTATCGAGCAGGCGAAAACACTTACCCTTACTTCCAGGGCTTTTTATAACAGCCGACTTGGCGAGTGTGAAAAATTTATCGCAGAAACTTTTGGGTATGAAAAAGTCCTTATGATGAACTCGGGAGCTGAAGGGGTGGAATCTGCAATAAAGCTTGCCAGAAAATGGGGCTATACTAAAAAAGGAATTCCGACTGACAAAGCGGTGATAGTAGCCGTTGAGCGGAACTTCCACGGACGTACTACAGCTATAATATCTGCCTCTACCGACGATGTGGCTAGGAAGAACTTTGGCCCTTTTCTGTCGGGCTTTAAGATAATACCTTATGATGATGTAGAGGCATTAGATACAGCCTTGCAAGATTCCAATGTTTGTGGATTTCTGGTAGAGCCTATTCAGGGCGAAGCAGGTGTTTATGTACCTGCCGACGGATATCTTAAAAAAGCACAGGAGCTGTGTAAAAAGCATAATGTGATAATGATTGTGGATGAAATTCAAACCGGAATCGGAAGGACAGATAAAATGCTGGCTTCGGATTATGAAGGTATTCATCCGGATATGCTTATTTTAGGTAAAGCGCTTTCAGGGGGTACTTATCCTGTATCTGCTGTGCTGACCAACGATGAAATCATGCTTACCATCAAGCCGGGAGAACATGGTTCTACATTTGGAGGAAATCCTATGGCCTGTGCCGTGGCAGAAGAATCATTGAAAGTAATAAAAGAAGAAGGCTTGATAGAAAATGCGGCAAAGCTTGGCGAATTGTTCAGAAGTCGTATGAATCAGCTTAAAGATAAGTGCGAATATGTAACAAAAGTTCGTGGAAAAGGCTTATTAAATGCGGTTGTTATTAAGGAAAAAGGCGGCAAAACAGCCTGGGATGTATGCGTTTCATTAAAAGAAAACGGATTGTTGGCTAAGCCTACACATGGTGACATTATCCGGTTTGCTCCTCCACTTGTTATTACTGCCGAACAGATGGAAGAGTGCTGCGACATTATTGAGAAGGTGATGATGGAATACTAATGGTCGATGGTCAATAGTCCGTAGACCATGGCTTTTAGTTCGTTGGATTTGGTCAGTCGTACATTTTAGATGATGGTATTGTAAATCATATTAAGTGCATTTTATGCTTAGAAGGCCGAGAAGAAACAGAAAATCAGAAGTTGTTCGCTCTTTAGTAAGAGAGCATGAGGTTACTGTAAATGACCTTATTTATCCATTGTTTATTACCGATGGGTCAAACAAGCAGACAGAAATTTCTTCCATGCCGGGCATTCACCGTTATTCTGTTGACCTTCTTATGAAGGAAGTAGAAGTATGTATGAAGCTTGGCCTCAAAACCTTTGTTCTTTTCCCTCAGGTAGAAGAATCCCTGAAAGACAAGTATGCCAAAATCAGCTACAGCGATCGTAATTTTTATTTGCGGGCAATTAAGGACGTGAAGCAGAATTTTCCTGAGGCCTGCATTATGACCGATGTGGCCATGGATCCTTACAGCAGCGATGGCCACGATGGATTGGTGGAAAATGGAAAAATTCTCAATGATGAGACATTAAACATACTTGGGAAAATGGCGCTTGCCCAGGCAAGGGCCGGTGCTGATATCCTTGGCCCTTCCGATATGATGGACGGGCGCGTGGGGTATATCCGTGAACTATTGGATGACGAAGGATTTACCGATGTTTCCATAATGTCCTATACCGCCAAATATGCCAGTGCTTTCTACGGGCCTTTCCGCGATGCCCTCAATTCTGCCCCCAAAGCAGGAGACAAGAAAACCTACCAGATGGATCCGGCCAACCAGGCAGAAGCACTGACCGAAGGGGAGTTGGATGTGATTGAAGGGGCGGATTTTCTAATGGTAAAACCTGCACTGGCTTACCTGGATATTATCAAAACCCTTTACGATGAATTCGAACTTCCTATTGCTGCCTACAACGTAAGCGGCGAATATGCCATGATCAAAGCGGCGGCAAAAAACGGCTGGCTGGATAATGACAAGGCTATGCAGGAGTGCTTGTTGAGCATGAAACGTGCCGGGGCGAAAATCATTCTTACCTACTTTGCCAAAGAATTTGCGGCATTACAGAAATAAGTTTTGGGGCGCTCCAAGCTCAAACCCTTGCGGCCACACCTCCGCTAAGCGAGTGGGCCACTCAGGGCTTAGCGATGCTTTGGTTGTTTTATTTGCCTTTTCTGTCAAAAACTTGACTGTAGCACTAAAGCTAATGTCGGGATAGCGGTTTTTCAATATTAGAATACTCCAAATTCTTTTAATTTTTACAAATTAATTTGCCATTTATAGTTATGATGGAAAAATTAAAGAGACAAGTACTCATAGTTGCAGTTTTTGCTATTTCTATAAATATTTCTTGTGCTCAGGATTTTGCTCCCATAGGTGCAAAATGGTATTATAGTTTGCACGGTGATGGTATGGCTCCTCCAAACTCTGAATATGCACTTTATGAAAGTGTGAAAGATACCATCATACTTGAACGAACAGCTAAAAAAATCACTCGGCAATATTTTAAATACAATGGTTCGGTTGAGGATTGGGAGCCATATTTTGTAACGCAGATTGAGGATACTGTTTTTTTATATAATCCCATTGATCATAAATATGACCGCTTATATATTTTTAATGCTTCCAAAGGAGATACCCTTACCCTACATATTCCGTATAAATATTCGTCTATTTCCTCAAGATCAACTTTCCGTGTAGTTGTGGATTCTGTAGCTGTTGAAGTTTTTAATGAACAAGAATTAAAAAAGTATAGGTTATTTGATTTGGATCACTTCAACTGGATATCAGAATGGTATATGGACAAAGCTGGCGGTCTTGATTGGTTTACTCCTAGAGGTGTTGTAATACCGGAAGCCGGAATGCCAATGAGGTGCTATGTTGAAGATGAACTGGAAATCCATTTTGTAGATTATTCGTGTGATTACAGGCTGATAAGCTCTGTAGAAGACAAATTGAAGGATTCGGAAATACTGATATTCCCCAATCCGACAGAAGATGTTGCCAGGATCAAAACAGATCTTGATTATGAGAGAATAGAGATATACAACAGTCTTGGATCTTTACTTAAAGTGACAACAAAGGATGAAATAGATTTGTCAGGCTATATGCCGGGTGTTTATGTAGTAAAGATGTATGTTTTAGATCAGGTATTTCGGACTGTTTTGTTGAAAAATTGATTAGGTTTAGATGGACACTTAACCAAACTGAATTCCAAAAGCAATCTTTAGTATTAGTAAGAAATGTCTGTGACTGTATGGGGCTAATCTGGGATCATTAGGATTAAAGTTTTGTACAAAGGGATATTCATATTCGCTTGCCCCTCCCTGACGGAAACGGAAATGATAATCATTGATTTTTGAATTATAGTAATTTACATTTCCTCCATATTCTATAGCAACTTGGGCTTTTAAACTAATTGGGTTTAAGAGTAACCAAATGAGTATAATGCCTATGCCATTTTTAAAACACATCTTTTATATACTAAGTCTTGAGCGTTTCCTGTTAGAATTTCAAGATCTTATGCGTCTCTACATTTTCATTGGAATGAAGTATGAGAAGATACATGCCGGATTTCCAGTAATGTGTTGAGATGGTTCGTGTTGCGTCGGTGGAAGAAAAGATTATCTGTCCCTGAGCATCTGTAACTTCTACTTTGTTGAAGTCCCTATGCAGATAAAGCTCATCCTGAACAGGGTTTGGGTGAAATGACATGGAACCGCCAGATGGTGCCAGGGTACTATTTATATCCTGCTCTCTTACTACTACGGCACTTGTGTTATAAGGGTATTCATGCTGGATGGTATTTAGTACTGTATTTGTACGTATAGGCAAGTTAAAGTCAAAATAGATATCCACCTGATTTTTAATTTCTGTCCCTATTGCTAAATCTGTTTTCGGCTTAATCCTGAACTTCACGTGGCCATGGCTTTTTTCTTCATTGGTCGTACTGTCTACCAGCAATATATTATTGAAAGTCCATTTCAACGTTTCAGAGTTTTCACCAGATTGTTCAAAATGAAAATCATGTGAAGCATCCAGGAACTCAAGGCTTGATATGTCAAGACCTGCCGGTAATGTATCTATCAGTCGTACCACAAAGGCAGTGTCGTTTCCTGTATTTTGAAAATGAATGGTGTAGGTGAAAACCACATCTCTAAGTACTACATTCCCCTCAGGTCCCCAGCCTTTTGGCGAAACAGTAATTTCATTCGGATCATAGCTTCCTACAATTGTGACAAGTTGCTCATCATATCCATATCTTAAATTGTCCAGGGTGAAAATTCCTAAAGAGCTGCTGTCTATATCTGTAACCAGGCAATCCGTTATTGTTATAGTGGTTTTTCTTGGAGAAGGAGCGAATGGCACCTGCTCAGCTTCAATTCTCAACGGCCCTTCTACGGCTTCTATTTCTATTGCTTCGCTTGCACCTGCTTCCAATAATATAGTGTTTTCATAAACGATTGTTTCATTTTGGAAAATTCTAACCTTGGCATGGTCATCCATATTTCCTGTGCCTGTATTATGAATTTCAAAACGAATAAAATCTTCTTCACAGGCTGCTGAAACTGTTAACCAGGCACCACTCCATTCAGGATGTGCGGTAGAACAGGTTTCAATACCATCAATCTCTGCTTTTATCAGATGCGTGGTGCCTAAATTTTGAGCACTCGGATCACAAAGAACGGAATCTTGTATGTTGATAATGTATTTTTCCAGGCTATTAAGTTCAGGAATAGTATAAGTCATCGTTGCGTCTTCTACATCAATGGATTCAATAATAGGGTTGGAGTCAAGGATGCCGAAGCCGGAAGGATAGTTTAATTTCAAGACCTGTGCATCACTTCGAACCCCGGAAAGGTTGGTTACTGTAAGCCTGGTACTGCTGCTAAAGCAATTTCTTTTTGTAGCGGCTAATATTTCTACATCAAGACGATCGCAATCAGGCATATCATTGTAGAAGTCAAAGCCGCTCACCACTTTACCCGGTTCATCCAGCACAATGTTGGAATATAGATTTTCTGCCGGGCAGACTGGGTTTATAAGATCCCTGTTTTGTGTAATTTCCTGAGTTAACGTATAGGTGTCAGGTTTTAATTTAAAGGTATAATTGCCATTGGTCCCCGTTTGGGTAAAAAATTCCCCCGGGTTCGCTACAATCCGGACGCCACGTATGCCTTTGGTTTCCTCGTCTTTTTCACAATTCCCGTCTTTGTCATAATACACAGTTCCTGCCAGGGTAACGTATTCCTGAAGGAAAGGTGATTCTACTGCACCAACATCTATGGAGTTACCCTGAATTCTGGGGTTGCCGTAAATATCTGTTGAATAATCAATGTCGAGGTCAGGATTAAGTCCATAATCCACCATTGCTGAACTGGCAGCCGGCATAAAATTTTCCATCAGCTCCACTGAATATTCTGCGGATGGCAGCCACTGACCATCATCAGAAACGTTCTGGTTGTTGCTTACGTTGCCAATGTTATTCGTAAAGTATATGGATGAATCTCCATTGTTCCATATCAAATTATTGGTAAGTGTAACATAAGAATCTTCAGGATAATAAAGAGCCCCTGACCTATTATCAAATGAGCTGTTTTCAATAAAAGTATTATTTATTAATAAATTACTCAAGTCGTCAGAAGATCTTTTATAAATAGCCCCACCCTCAAAAGCCTTGTTACGGTAAAAAACATTTCCTATGCAGGTTAAGTCTCCCGAGGCATAAAAGGCGCCTCCCTGAGAAGTAGGAGAGGTAGAAGTATTTCCAATGAACTCTGATCGAAATATTAATACATTGCCGCTGCAATATACAGCAGCTCCGTTCCCTGCCACATTGTTTTTAAATGTACAATCTTCAATGATTAAATCATTCTGGGTCCATCCAAAGATAGCCCCTCCATATGACCAATGATTGGCCAATTCATTTCCGATGAAATTACAATTCTTGATTTTAATACCTTTTTCAGGGAAATATGCAAAAGCTGCCCCATTATTTCCTGCACGATTGTCTATAAAATTAGAGTTTTCAATAATTATTGAATCAGAATCTGCGTAAAAGCAGCCATATTGATTAGAAGCGCTATTCTCTATAAAGTTGCAATTATTAATTTTTAAGAAGTTTCCGTATGCCATAAATGTTCCTGTCGAACCATTTGCGGTTTTATTTCTAATATAATCAGTATTTGTGATGGTAAGGGCCCCGGTAGATGAAGTAAAGGTGCCTGCTTGAGAATTGGACTGGCAATCTTCAAATATGGAATTAGTAATCATTGTTTCCGTTATGTAAGAATAAAATATGCCTGAGCTGCCACCAGATATATCTTTAAAACTCGTTTCATTGATATTAAGCGTGTCTCCGACTGCGTAGAAACAGGTAGCCTGAGATCCACTAGAAATATTTCTGAACTCCAGGCTGTCAAGCGTTAACTTAGAACCATGGAAATAAAATATGCCATTACTTCCTCCTGTGCTTTCTATAAATTTTGATTTTGAGATATTTACCTTGCCTCGTCCTTGTGTGGCGAAATAGAATGCTCCTGCCTGACTTGAAATGTTATTTTCATAATGAACGTTTTTAATATTAATAAACTCCCCCATTAAAAACATTCCTTGTCCGCCAACTTCATTATTTCTAATTACGATATTTTCAATATCAATGGAGCCTAGGATATAAGCAAAGCTTACGTTTTCATTATTTTCATATATACAATCGCTAATATTTGTAAAATTATTTCTGGAAAAATTTGAGATCATTCCCGTACCAATACTATTTTGGTTATAAAATATGCAATTGCTGACTTTCATATCACATGAATCCGCATGAATGTTATGCTGAATTTGTTCTGCTTCTGTAAACCGGGAATTGGTTACCTCTAAATAACCGTTTATGCATGACATTAATATAGATCCTGTTCTTGGAGATGAATTACCTTTAAAAAAAGAATTATCCACCTTTGCATAAGATGCTTCACAATGTATGGCTCCACCGGAAAATTGTGCCTGGTTATTTATAAACTCGCAGTTTTCAATTATTAAACTATCGGCTTTGCTTTTTATAGCACCTCCGGTGTTTTCTTCTTCTTCCTCCTCGCTTTCATTGGTAAATGCATTTTGAAATACCAGGCCATCAATAAATAAATAGTCTATGGTTTCATTTGTAGTCAATAAGTGATAAATGTTATCTTCCGAATTTTCAGGATCACCAATTTCGCCATCCAAAAGGGTTTTGTTTAGCTCAAGATTGCGTTCTTCGGGAGAAACTTCAGTGCCGGCAAAGCCACCATAAATTTTTATAGCTTTAGTAATTTCGTAAGTGGCAGTTCTTTCCGTACCTGGTGAATAGCTCCCGGATTTTATCCAAATCTGATCTCCCTCATCGGCGAAATTAATAGCACTTTGTAAATCGGTAAATGCTGTAGACCAGGAGATTCCATCAGGAGTGTTTGTCTGATCAGCGTCAACATAAATAATTTTCTGTGCATTGAGGTTAAAAAAAATAGGTTGTATTAGTAGGAAAAAAAGAAGCCTTCTCATTGTGTTTATGTTTTAAATCAATACAAAATTATCCTTGTAAATCAGGTAAGTTAAAACAAAAGAATAAAAATTACGTCAGAAAAGATAATTTTTTGGTATGAGACTTACCCGTTTAAGTAATTTAAATTAGGGAAATATTTTTTATTCATTGGGTTTTATTGCCCATTTTTATCGATATGGGTTTCATTATTTTTTGTAACATGACTTGTAAAATTTAAAAAAAATATTTTGCTAAAACTTTAATCTATTATATTTAAGTTTCTGTGTTGTTAAATTTTGATTATGTTCCTATGAATTTAAGATTTACCCTTTTGAAGCTTTTTTTTATTTTTGCTGTTGCAAATGTTAATGCTCAGTGCGACTGGTGGGCTGAAGCCTTTCATGGTTCTGCCTCCGCTAATATTCGTGACGTTACGAGCGATGCCGTGGGCAATATTTATGTTGTAGGCTCCTTTACAGGGACTTTTCCTTTGGGAGACTATACCATGACCTCCGCAGGAGATTTAGATGTTTTTTTTGCAAAACTATCATCAGAAGGTGAGGTACTATGGGCAAAAAGTGCAGGTGGATTATATAAGGATGAAGGATATGCCATTTCCTTAGATTCTGATGGTAATATTTATATCGGAGGTAATTTTCATGAATCAGCAGAGTTTGATAGCGAAACTATCAATGCAGACATTGATAAAGTTGCCTTTATTGGTAAATATAATAATGATGGTACTCTTTTATGGGTAAAAGAATGTTATGGCCAATCTGTCAGATCCATTGCTACTTTTGAAGATAAAGTATATTTCTTGCCAGACTTATACGAGACAGTTGTTGCAGAATTTACTGCCGGAGGTGAGTTTGTGGATTATACAAGCGTGTCGAATAGCTGGCATTGGAATAACCGTTTTAAAATCAGAGTAGATTCTGAAGGAAATTTCTTAGTGGGAGGTAATTTTTCAGGGAGCATAGATTTTGGTAATGGTATTATCAATTCTGTTGGTGGCGACGATGTTTTTCTGGCAAAGTATAATCCCTCAAAAGATCTCATTTGGGTTCAGACCGCCGGAGGAAGTAATAATGATAATTTCAATGATTTTGTGATTAATGATCAGAATCAGGTTTATGTGGTCGTCTCCTTTCATGGCTCGATTAATTTTAATGGAATAATTCTTAACTCATCTTCCGGATCTAATCAGGCGATGGCGAAGTTTGACAGCGATGGCACGCAAATTTGGGTGAAACTTCCGGGCGAGGGTAATTTATATGGGATTTCGCAATTGCTTATGGATACTGATGGTAACTTATTGCATTTTACCGGGCTGATTAATTACTCCGCCACAACCTATGAAGGAATTGAATTGCTTGGCAAGGGAAGTTCCATAATTGCCCGATATGATCCCAGCGGTGATATAATTGAAGCTGTGGCATTTAATAGTGATTATTCTTGGTCTTGGTCTGGATTCAGGGCTAGCTTATCCCCTGATGGGATCGTTATGGTAAGTAATTTTAATTGGAGGTTCAACATTGGGAATAAGAATTTTAATAATCCATCGAATTATAATCAGTTCATAGTTGCCAAAATTGAGAACCTGACGGATGTGGTGTTCAAAGAACCTGAGATTTGTGTGGTGAAAGCCGATGAAGCAAGTGGAAAAAATGTGATATTCTGGAATACAGATGGCATGGCTAATGTTAATTATTTTACAGTGTACAGGTTGGGGAAAACAGGCGATTTAGAGACACTTGGAAATGTAGACTTTAATGCTGAAAATTATTTTATTGATCAGGATTCAGAACCTGTAGAAAGGGAATATTTCTATTCATTATCACTAACTGATGTGTGCGGCGTTGAATATTCCGGGGAATATGAAAGCTTTTATAAGACAATTCACCTTCAAATGTTCAGAGGCCCAGGCAACCGGTGGTCACTGTCATGGACAGATTATTTTGGATATGGATATGGATATGATGACATGTATTACAGGATTTACAGAGGGACAAGTGAAAATAACCTTGTGCCATATGATTCAATCTTTTTTTCTACAACTTACACTGATATAAATGCCCCTGAAGGAGATGTTTATTATAAGGTCGTAGCTGTAATGGAGAATGCTGAATGTGGAGGATACCCTTCGTCAAACAGAATTTCTAATACTGAAAATATATTAGGGAATTATTTAGCCGAAGACCAGGAGTTCTTTAAGTTATATCCTAATCCTGCTCAGACAAGCATTACTTTAGAAGTTCCTGGGGGAAATGCACATTATCAAATTATTGACCCGGTGGGAAGAATTATTGAACATGGGTCTATAAATTATTCCCAGATGATCAATGTAGAGACGTTCAATAAAGGTATTTATAGAATTGTATTGCAATCCGACAATGGTGTCAGGGAAAGCAAGAATTTTGTAGTGAATTAAGACAGATTGATTTTTCAGCCTTAGCCACCAATTAAAGTTGATTGGTGGCTAAGGTGTTTTGGATACCTGAAAGTATAAGTTTAGTGTCGTTTAGATCTTAATTATTTTAATCCAACTCACAAGTCTTCCCTCACCAACAACAGAATCGACGGCTGAGGAACTATATAATACTTCTCATTATTGTAGGTGATCTCATAAGCATGGTTTTGCAAAAATATGGCCATGTCTCCTTCTTTTGCCTGTAATGGAATGTACTTAATGTTTTCATCTTTACTCTTCCAAGGCTCATACGTATCTTCCGCAGGAATGGGAATTGGGTATCCGGGGCCTGTCTTAATGATATAACCGCTTTGAATTTTTTCTTTTTCCTGCACTCCGGGCGGCAAGTAAAGACCTGTTTTTGTTTTTTCTGAAAGTGATTTTGGTTTGATCAGCACCCTGTCGCCGACGACAATGAGATTTTCCAGTGAATTGTCTATAGAAACCATGTAGTGTAAATTTGAATACAAATATATACATAGAATAATTTTCCTGGTAACCAGATGTGATTTCATAAGGATTGATAATTTTTTTATAAAAAACACCCTGATATGCAGTTCGATATTGTGTTAATATGAGGATTATGCTGTATATTTACAGGCTTATTTTCGATAGAAAGATGAACGTTAAAAATCAGCTTTTATACCTGCTATTTTTTCTATTTTCCATACCAGGATATACTTTTATTCAGCAGGATAGTTTGGCCACCAAAGGTGAGGTAGCACATCAAATTGATAAACTTCCTGTGGTTTTTCGGGAAAATGCCGGGCAATGGGATGAGGATATTTTATTTAGAGGGGCCTCCTTGGGAACAAATGTATATTTCCTCAAAGACAGATTGAGTTTTGCGCATAACCGTTTTCGGCATGATGATGGCCAGGCAGAATATATAGTCTGGAATTTAAATTTTGAAAACGCCAATAAAGAGGTTAACGTTTCTGCTGCGGGAAAAGCCAGAAGCAGAACCAATTACTTGAGCAGCGGAAATAGTAGCGTTAATGTTCCTGATTACCGGGAATTGTACTACTCAAATATATATGAGAAAATAGATTTGAGGTACTATGGTTATGAGCAGAGCCTCAAATACGATTATATCCTTAAGCCTGGAGCGCGTATATCTGATATCCGGATGAATTGTGAGGGCGTCGATTCTTTGTTTTTTCATTCAAATGGTGAGCTTGAAATCTTCCATAAATGGGGATCTGTTAAAGAAAACAAACCATATTCTTATCAGGTCATTGACGGGCAAAAGAAGGAAGTGGATATACGTTTTATTAAGTATGATGACTATACCTTTGGGTTCAAAGCGCACGGAGCCTATAACCCAAACCATGAGCTGATTATTGACCCGGTAACTTTGAGATGGAGTACCTATGTTGGAGGTACCGACCCTACCCGTGGAGGCTACCTGTATGACCTCACTACAGACAGAAATGGTTTTATATATGCTACAGGATATTATCCTGCTTCTTTTCCGGTAACACCGGGAGCTTATGATAATACCTATAATGGTGGTGTAGGAGATGTGTATGTGTTTAAGTTGGATCAGTTTGGCCGATTTCTGATTTATGCCACCTATATTGGAGGCACAGGCGATGACAGGGGAAATGGTATTGCCGTAAACAATCAGGGAGAGGTGTTTATAACCGGACATACTACCTCGCCTCATAATTCATTTCCCAATACGGCACGGATAGGGAATATGACCGGAGGGACTAATACCTTTGTGTGTAAATTAAATACTGCAGGTTCCCAATTGGTTTATTCTACTTATATAGGCGGGTTGAATCATGATAAGGGTAATAAAATTAAAGTTGATAACGCCGGCAATGCTTATGTATGTGGGGAAACCAGCTCCACAAATTTTCCGGTAACAGGAGGAAGCTTTCGTCAATTGTATGGTGGTGGGGCTTACGATGGTTTTGTGTTTAAGCTGAACCCTGCCGGAAATGCTATGGTGTATGGAACCTACATTGGCGGCAATAACGATGATCGTTGTAAGGCTCTTGCAGTGGATCAAAATAACCAGGTATATATAACCGGATACACAAATTCTGCAAATTTTACCGCTACCATCAATGCCTATGATAACACCC
Source organism: Cytophagaceae bacterium (assembly GCA_046313675.1). GTDB lineage: Bacteria > Bacteroidota > Bacteroidia > Cytophagales > Cytophagaceae > JBKBXU01. Next base: position 2,339 of record JBKBXU010000006.1, on the reverse strand, counting down.
ACAATGGATCTATGGACGCCTTTGTGCTAAAGTTAAACACAGAAGGTAGTGCCCTGATCTACTCTACCTTCCTGGGGGGGGCGCATGCAGAGGAAGGTAGTGCTATTGACGTTAACCAGGCAGGGGAAGCTTTTGTGACAGGATATACCTTCTCCGGAAATTTTCCTAAAACCGTTCAGTCTACCTATAAAGGGCTAAAAGATATTTTTGTTACCCGCTTCAATGCAGCAGGAAGCAGGATTCTGTATTCCCGATATATCGGAGGTGTAAAGAATGATGACGCTACTTCTATCATAGTCAATATTAAGAATGAAGCCTTTTTGGCCGGGACCACACGTTCTGATGACTTTCCTATAGTAGACAGCGATGTTCCTGAAATAGACTCCAGCAAAGACAGAGAAGATCAGGTGTTTATATTGATGCTAAGTGCCGATGGGGAAACCATCAAGAAGTCACTTAAGGCAGGAGGATCTTATGATGATTATAAGGTTCCTTCTCTGTCCTTTCCTGACAGAAATATAATCTGTGACGTAACCCTGGGTTTCACCTCGCATTCCCCTGACCTTACTACTACAGAGAATGTTTTTCAGGATAAAAAATTAAATGGGAATCATGATCATGACCAGCCTGCCGTTATGACCTTTTATTTTGGGCCGAAGTTTTTTGATACTACGAAAATTGGGGCTCGCTATGTTTGCCCCGGAGATATCGTAACTGCAAGGGGGCCTGAACAGGTAGATCCGGATTATCCATTGGTATATAACTGGGTAGGCCGTGGTTTGAGAGGGGAGTTTTCCCATAGGACACAAACCCTGGAGGCTTTGGTAGATACTTTAATATTCTTTGGTAGCCCGGAGCAACTATCTATGATAGAGCTTTTTGTAACAGATGGTTGCAATTTCTGGAAGGATACGCTTTTTATCTTTCTTCCGGTTGATCCGAAGATAGAAATCAGAACCCCGGATATGCTTTGTGATAATGAACCGATAGAAATCAGAACCAATAGGACAGGAAGCCGTCTTAGTTTCCTGTGGTCCAATGCCGATATTAATTCCTGGACGGAGGTGGCTACTTCAGGAACATACTGGGTGAGGGCAACAGACCGATGCGGACAGGTGGCCAGTGATACCATTGAGATAAGCCAGCACTTCAGCCCTTCTTTTTCTCTTGGTGGAGATAGGGAACTATGTTTTCCGAACACCTATAATTTAATTGCAGATGCGGAAGATAATAACTTGCCACTTACGTACGAATGGTCAACCGGTGCAAACAGCCCCGGGATAAGCATAAGTGAAGGGGGCGATTACTGGTTGGAAATCAGTAATTCCTGTGGGACATTAAGGGATGATATATTTATTGAGGAATTATTTAAACCTGAAATTGCTCTTGGAAGGGATACGGCCATATGCGATGAAACTTCCATTGTTCTTAGCTCAGGTCATCCGGAATTGCCTAACCGTTGGTCTACAGGTGAGCGGTCAGACAAGATTACCGTAAGTGAGACCGGTACATATTGGGTGGAAGTGACCAATGTTTGTGGTACAAGCAGGGATTCCATAGAAGTCGGCAGGTCAGAAGATGCACCTGTAGTTGACCTTGGTGAAAATATTACTCTTTGCGGGGCATTGGATCTGATGCTGGATGCCGGTAATCCGGGTTCCAACTTCTACTGGTCTACGGGGGCGGAAACGCAAACTATTCAAATTACTTCCGGTGGCACCTATACAGTTACAGTGACCAATGGATGTGGAATGGATTCTGGTACCATAGAAATAATTGCCAACCCGGTACTTGCACTTAATTTACCCCCTTTTACTAAGATTTGTATTCCTGAACAAGTGCGCTTAGATGCCGGCAGGCCTGGTGGGCAGGTGAGCTATTCCTGGTCTAACGGATCAAATGCTCAGTTTATCAACGTTTCTGCAAGTGGCACCTATTCTGTTACTGTTACAAATGCTTGTGGAACTCAATCAGCTTCTGCCGAGGTAGATGTAGAAACTGCCCCTCCAACAATTGATTTAGGCGCTGATATCAGCAAATGTCCTTCTGAAGAAGTATTGATTGAGGCAGGAGTAAATGCGGATGCTTACGAATGGTCAACGGGGGAAACGACACCGGATATTTGGGTGACAAATGCCGGGACATATGTTCTCACAGTTAGTAACTCCTGTGGAAGTTCATCTGACCAGGTCAACGTTCAGAACGTGCCTGCCATGCAGTTAAGCCTTGGCTCTGACCGCTCTGTGTGTGCTCCGGCGCTTGTACATCTTGATGCCGGGAACCCGGGTGCTGAGTACCTGTGGTCAACGGGCAGTACCTCCCAACGAATAGAAGTTGCT
>JBKBXU010000005.1:0-32895 GCA_046313675.1 Cytophagaceae bacterium | reverse complement strand
AGGAGTTGCTTAGATTTAAGTTTTTTTTATGTAGATGATGTCGGGTATAATTCAGGGATTTTATTAGCCAGGGGTAAACGTATTCATAATAGCAGGTAAGGCTGGCTGCAGGGTTTCCGGGCAAACCAAAAATGGCTATTCCATTAAGCTTGCCGAAGTACAAAGGTTTTCCGGGTTTTTGGGCAATTTTAAAAAAGATGTCTTCAGCCCCTAAGTCCTCCAGTGCCTGCCTGACATAATCATATTTTCCGACAGAAACGCCCCCTGTAATGATGACGAGGTCTGAGTCAAGAACTGTTTTTTGAATTAACTCCTTGGTTAACGCAAAATCGTCCTTTACCCTGAAAATATTTATTTTTTCGATGGCTAGGGTGTCCTGCAGAACTGCTTTAAGCATTATTGCATTTGATTCATAAATTTGCGCTTTTCCTAAAGGTTCACCCGGTGATTGCAATTCGCTCCCTGTAACAAGTATTCCTACCACAGGCTGTGCAACGACTTCCACTTCTGCTATGCCCAAAGCATTTAAAAAGCCTATGGCTGCAGGGGAGAGGATCGTACCCTTTCTTAGCGCGATGCTTCCTTTCTGAATTTGCTCTCCTTTTAACCGTATATTAGCATTATGCTTCAGGAGTTCCTTATTGCTTGTTGATAAATGGTTGTCTTTAATATCAATAAACTCCTGCATGATCACACAATCTACCTCATCAGGAACTCTGGCGCCGGTGAAAATTCGAACGGCTTCATTTTTTCCTACCGGATGCTCTTTATATTCTCCTGCACGTACTTCATCAATGAGCTTCCAATTTTCTTTAATGGAGTCGCTTAGTTTTATTCCGTAACCATCTACAGCAGATTGACGGAACGGAGGAAGGTCTATGGGAGCGGATATATCGGTGGCAAGTATCCTTCCAACAGCTTTGTGGCAATTGATCTTGATGCTTTTTCCTGAAGCCTGGCAGTTGTTTAAGATTAACTCTTTGGCTTGTTCAACTGAAATCATAGCAATAATTTAATTGTTGCAAATATAAGAATGCTTGAAAGAACAAACTTAAGCCTGCTGTAGTTGGCGACAAAACTTCCCCAGTAAGATCCTGCAAGTCCGCCGGCCAAAGCTACTGCTATCCAGATATAAAAGTTCTCCGGGAGCTGAATGCCAGTCTTCCATACTCCGGCGATTCCGGCTATGGAATTTATCCAAATAAAGACTGCCGAAGTTGCTGCTGCTTCTTTAAATCTTCCCCATTTTAAGAACAAAATCAACGGGCTTAGCAATATTCCACCACCTATACCCAACATTCCGGAAAGCAAACCTATAGCCGCTCCTGCACACAAAGCAGCCGGGAGAGGGATTTGCTTTATTTCTTCTGTATGATCTTTAGGTGTGAAAATAATACGTAAAGCTGCTATTATCAGGCAAAGTGCCAACAGCTTTTTATACCACAAATCGTTTAGGGTGTAAGATGCACCTATAAATGCAGCAGGTATGGACATAAGGGCAAACGGATAAAATAACTTCCATTTAAAATGGCCGTTTTTAATGAAACTGTAGGAGGTGATACCTGCTACGAAAATATTTAAGATCAGTGCAGATGATTTCATGAAAACAGGCGAAATGGCACATATTCCCATCACAGCCAAATAACCACTTGCACCTCCATGCCCAACAGAGGCATAAAGGTATGCTACTATAAAAAGAAGAGGGAGTATATATGCTAAATTTTCCATGTTTTGTTTTTAAACAGGGTAAGGCCGACAGGATACTGCCTTGTCAGCCTTGAACAAATTTTATTCAAAATAAATTTGGGTTCCCCGAGTTTATAAGCTTAGTTTTTGCTGTTAACATCAGGTAGGCCCAGTGACCTATTCTGTCTTGTGCTACTGCAGGTGGTTTTATTCTTTCCAAGGGATTCGGTACCTAAAAATATACCATATCCCGCTTCTACTCCTACATTGTTTAATAACTTGTAAGTTAAAATAACATCTACCTTAGTTCCTAATCTTTTACTAAGTAATTTTACGCAATTTTATTTGCGTAACTCTACGTTGTTGCTGGCTGAACGTAACTCATGGACATCTATTACTACTATTGAACCATCGCTTTGAGGAACGATTTTTTACGTAAGTATTTATGAGCCAGGATGTCTATGGCAACCAAAGACCAAGCAGCCGGAATCTCTATATCCTTTATCTCAAACACTGTTTCCCTTATAGGGTTTCTTACTACAGATTTCCTGTTTTCATACCTGAACAGGTCAAAAAACATTCTTTCCTTTTGGGAGAAAATTCTTTTAATTATCAAGCTTGAGTTTTCCTTGGTTTAGGAGTCCCTTGTGTTTGCTATAGGAAAAAGTTTTGTGTTAAAATTATATGGATTTACTAAAAACAGGGGTGTCGGGAACTTTGCGCCACAATCTGGCATCAAAACACATGCATATGTTTCTAATGAATGGTTTACCTTCTTCCGTTACTTCTAATTTTTGTGGTGTGATTATTACAAGTCCGTCTTTTTCAAATTCTCTTACCTTTTTCAGGCCTTCGGCAAATGATGGGTGCACGTATTCGATGTCCCATGAAGTCTGGAAATTACACATCAGGTTAAGTATGTGCCTGCGTATATATAGGTCTTCCTCGGTAAGTATGTGTCCGGTATAAACAGGCAGCCTTCCTTCATTTACCACTTTTTCATATTCTTCTACTTCTTTCGTGTTCTGCATAAAAGCATCCCAGGTGTCACCTATGGAAGAAGCGCCCAATCCGATCAACAGATTGGTGTTTTGGGTGGTGTAACCCATAAAGTTACGGTGCATGCGTTTTTCATTCTTAGCCTTATGCAGTTCGTCCTGCGGTAAGGCAAAGTGATCCATTCCAAGCTCTGCATAGCCTGAAGTAGTCAATAAGTTCCTTCCAAATTCGTACAACTCTCTTTTTTCATTATCAGAAGGTAAATTCTCTTCGCTGTATCGTCTTTGGGCTTTACTTTTCCATGGAACATGCGCATAGCTGTAGAAGGCGATTCGCTCAGGCCGCAATTTGTTGATGGCCTCGACGGTATGCTTAATGCTTTCCAACGATTGGAATGGCAGGCCATATATTATATCGCCGTTAATAGAGGTAAACCCAACTTCTCTGGCATCGTCAAAAACCCTTTTGGTTTGCTCAAAACTCTGAATCCGGTTTATGGCAAATTGTACTTTGATGTCGAAGTCCTGAATGCCAACACTAAGTCTCCTGAAACCTAGGGCATGTAAGGTAGTCAGGTGTTCTTTTTTTGTGTAATTAGGGTGAACTTCAACACTGTACTCGGCATTTTCAGGAACAATCGCATCCTTGTAGATTTCAGTCAACAGTCGTTCAAGATTTTCAGGACTAAAGAATGTTGGCGTTCCTCCTCCTAAATGTAACTCTGTAATTACAGGTTTTTTTGAAAAATGCTTAAGGTAGATTTTCCATTCTTTTAATACAGAGTCTATATAAGGTTGTTCAACCTGGTGATTTACCGTTATTCTTTTATTGCATCCGCAATAAGTGCATAGTTGCTCACAAAACGGAAGGTGAATGTATAAGCTTATATTATCTGATTTGTCAAAAACTTCGGCTACATGCTCAAGCCATTTTTCTTCATTTATGCTTTCCTTTTCCCAATATGGTACCGTCGGATAGCTGGTATATCGTGGTGTTGGCGTATTGTATTTTTGTATAAGATTTGAAGAGTTACAGATTTTATTATCCATAGTTGTATTCATATAAGCAAAAGTATCTCCTTACTTAAATGATTAAAATGATAAAACTCACGTTGTTTAATGATTTAGATTTTGAGGTTTTGAACGGATGTGTTTAGCTGGCTGTAAGTGGTTTTTATTTAACCTGTATTTACTACCGTTTACGGCAGGTGTTTTATGAATGTATAATAGAATTGAATTGCCTCATTAAATCCTCGGATGCTTAATCGTTCATCTTTTCCATGAAAGCCTTGCATTTCCCTGAATGGGAGAAAACGGTAGATGTTTTCTGTTAATACGGCATATTCCTTTGCATCCGTACCACCTGTAACCAGGTAGGGAGATATTATTGCATCGGGAAACTGTCGTGCAATGGTATTTCTCAGATGAGCAAAGCCCGGACTGTCGATAGGGGAGACCGGTGAAGCTTCCACTACATCACCACTAAAAGAGATTTTTATGCGCTGGTCTCCAATTACATTTTCAATGTGATTTATGACATCCTGTGAATTTACTCCGGGTAGTGTTCTGAAGTTTACCACTGCCCTGGCTCGGGATGGTATGACGTTTTCTTTTGTTCCACTTTGAAATATAGTTGGTGCCGTAGTGGTTCGTACAACGGCATTTCCCTGATGGGATTTTGTGTAAGTATTTAATATAAGGCTCTGAAATAGCCCCCGGTTGGCAAAGGCCATTCTGGAAATAAAAGGCATTTCCGGGCCTATGTGGTTCATAAAATCTTCCATTGGTAAACTTATATGGGGCTCAAACTGCCTTTCCATAAGACGGTCAACGGCTTTTCCAAGGACATCAATTGCTGTTTCATATTTTGGCATGGAGCTATGCCCTCCTTCAATGGTACAAATCAATTCAACGGTTACATAACCCTTTTCGGCTGTCCCTATCAGCGCTACAGGTTTTTCCAGCCCGGGTACAATACCATCTACAATCATTCCTCCTTCATCAAGGACAAATTCTGCCCGGACACCTCTGTTATGTAATAATGTGGCCATGGCCTTAGCTCCGTCGCGTCCGCGGATTTCTTCATCATGCCCAAAAGCAAGGATCAACGTACGTGGAGGTTGATACCCTTCTGACAAAAGTATTTCTATGGATTCCAGAATCGAAATTATACTGCCTTTATCATCTATAGCACCTCGCCCGTAAATCGTGTCATTTTTTACCAATCCTGAAAAGGGAGGATATTTCCAGTTATCCTCAACAGGAACTACATCTAAATGCCCGGTTAAAATGGCCGGTGGAAGCGTGGTATCTTTTCCTTTCCAGGTATATAGTATACTTAAGTCATTTATTACCTCTCGCTGAAGGTTCAGACGAATTTGAGGATAGGCTTCATGTATAAAATCTATTAATCCTAAGAAGGCCGATGAATCCTTTTTTTGGGCATCATCATAAGAAATACTGGGAAATTGTATGGCTTTAGAAAGGTTGGAAATAGACCGTTCTGATATGGGTAGTTGAACAGGTTCTTTAGTAATTTTGATCTGCTTTGAATGAAATGTAACCGTTCGAAACAGGATAATGCATAAACCGATCAGTATAAAAGAAACAAGCCCGTAAGAGATTTTCCGGAACATATCAAAAAGTGATTTTTTGTTTTAACCTGTGGATCATGCAATAGGTTTCGGCGGAGTAGCAAAAGAACAGTGATTGATTTCATTTGTTTTGCTATATGATAGAAAATTCAACTGCATATTCCAGAGTTTAATAATAATTAAAAAATATCAGGTTCAAGCAGAAAAACCAAATCAATTTTTACTGGTTTTAATAAATAATCAATTTTATTTGTATAAAATATTCTATTTATAATTCATGAGCAGTTTGTATTACAATTTAAAAGTAAAAGAAATAATAAAAGAAACGGAAGATGCTGTTACCATAGTTCTTGAGCAACCATCCGAAAAAATAAGCTATAAACCGGGACAGTTTTTGACGTTAATTGTAGACATAAACGGAGAGAAGGTAAGAAGGTCATATTCCCTGTGCTCAGCAGAAACCATCGATGAAGATCTTGCTTTTACGGTAAAGCGTATTCCCGGAGGTAAAGTATCCAACTTCCTTCCGAAAAAATTAAACAAAGGTGATACTGTAGAGATCATGCAGCCCATGGGAACGTTTAGCCTGGATTTACATGATCATAACAAAAGAGATATAGTTTTGCTTGGTGCAGGAAGTGGTATAACGCCGTTGATGTCCATACTTAAATCAGTGCTTCACAGAGAGCCGCTTTCCAATGTTTACCTTATTTATGGTAACAGAAATGAAAACAGCATTATTTTTAAAGACAAACTGGAGGAAATGGAGCGGATTCATGAAGGAAGGCTTAAAATTATTCATGTCCTGAGCCAGCCTTTGGATCCTTCTTACCGGCCGTCAGGGCGCTTAAACCGTTCTGAGTTTATTAAGCTCTTGGAGTGGTTCTCTGGTCTTGATTTTAAAAAGGCCGATTACTTCTTATGTGGACCAGAAGGTATGATGACCGAAGCGAAAGAAGCTTTGCAATTACTACAGGTTCCTGAAAGTAAGGTTCACAAGGAAAGTTTTGTTACCACAGGAACTGCCCAACCGGCAGGAGAGGTGGTTCAGGAAGAACAGGGAGGGCCACAGCAAGTAACCGTTATTTACCAAGGCACAGAATATAAGTTTACAGTAAGCCCCGACAAGACCATTCTTGAAGCTGCTTTAAAAGAAAAAATTGACCTTCCTTTCAGTTGTCAGAGTGGCCTATGTACTGCTTGTATGGGCAAATGCGTAAGCGGAAAGGTTCATCTTGATGAATCAGATGCCTTGTCTGATAAGGAAATAGAAAGTGGTTATGTGCTAACCTGTGTGGGACACCCGGTTACCTCAAATGTAGTAATAGAAATAGACTAAATATAATGTCACATAAAATAGACTTAAAAAAGAAAGAACGAAGGTTTTTGCAGGCAGAATTTAGAGTCGATTCATGGGACAATATTGAATCCTGTTTTAAAGCTCTGGCCGATCGGGAAATTACAAGCAAATCCGATCTCCGCTCCTGGTTTCAGGATCGCAGTGAATTGGAGGCGGTATTGTCGGAGGAAATGGGTTGGCGTTATATCAGAATGACATGCGATACGGCAAACCAGGAGCTGGTAGATAGTTTCAACTACTTTGTTTCTAAAATACAGCCCAAAGTAGCGCCTTATTCAAACCTGCTGGATAAAAAAGCCCTTGAATTACCTTTTCTTGATGAATTTAAGGAAAAAGAATATGTTCTGGTCAGAAAGATTATTGAAAAAGAAGCCCGCATTTTTAGGGAGGAAAACATCCCCCTGAATACTGAAATCCAAACAGAAGAGCAGAAGTTTGGAAGTATTTCCGGAGATATGACCGTAGAAATGGAAGGGAAAGAGCTTACGTTGCAACAAGCAGCAGATTACCTTCAGTCGCTGGATCGGGATTTGAGAAAAGAGGCTTATTTCAAAATTGCAGAACGAAGACTCAAGGATAAAGATGCTCTTAACGATCTTTTTGACAAACTTTTGTCTTTACGGGATCAAGTTGCTAAAAATGCAGGTTTTTCAAACTTCAGGGACTATATGCATGTCTCACTAGGCCGCTTTGCGTACACCCCGGAGGACTGTTTTAAATTTCATGAAGCGGTAAGCTCGGAGGTTGTACCGGTCTTAAACGAATTGGCTTTACAGAGGAAAGAAGCCCTAAGTATTGATGTACTTCGTCCCTGGGACCTGAATGTAAATTATCATGGGAAAAAAGCGTTGAAACCGTTTACATCCGGCGATGACCTTCTTGATAAAACGCTGACATGTTTTTATAAAATTGATACCTACCTGGGTGATTGCCTTGCTACCATGAAGGAAATAGGTCACCTGGACCTGGTTTCCCGAAAAGGAAAGGCTCCCGGAGGCTATAACTATCCATTGGATGAAACGGGTGTGCCATTTATCTTCATGAATGCCACTTCCAATTTGCAGGACCTGGTGACCATGGTACATGAGGGAGGGCATGCGCTTCATTCATTTCTGAACCGCGATTTGGAATTAACTATTTTTAAGCATCCACCTTCTGAGGTTGCTGAACTTGCGTCCATGGCTATGGAATTGATTAGCATGGAGCACTGGGACGTGTTTTTTGATAATGAGGAAGATCTTATAAGAGCTAAAAGAGAGCATCTGGAAAGTATTATCGGCACTTTGCCTTGGGTGGCTACAGTGGATAAGTTTCAACACTGGATTTATGAAAATCCACAACATTCACAAGAGGAGCGGGAGCAGGCATGGAATTCCATTTTCTCTACATTTAGTAATCAGATTGTCGATTGGAGTGGGCTTGAACAGTTTAAAAATTACATTTGGCACAAGCAATTACATATTTATGAAGTGCCGTTTTATTATATTGAGTATGCCATTGCGCAGTTGGCAGCCATCGGGGTTTGGAAAAACTATAAAGAGGATCCGAAAGGTGGATTTCAAAAATATATAAATGCCCTAAAACTAGGGTATACCAGACCTATCAATGAAATCTATGCAACAGCAGGTGTTCGCTTTGATTTTTCCGGGGAATACATCAGGGAATTAATAGGCTTTGTGAAAGGGGAGTTGGATTTACTGAAAAAGTAAAAACAAAAAAAGAGACGCAGCGATTGCGTCTCTTTTTTTGGTATAATTTCCCAGGGTTTACCAGAATTCCAACTGAAACAAGGGACGGATTTCCATGTTTTGGTAAGGTTCTCCGGCTTTTTCCAGTTTGTTTTTGTTTTCTTTTATAAGCTTGTTGTATTTCATAGCCCACTTGTCGTATTTGGCCCTGTATACCACTACATCGGCATCTTCCTGCACAATATCTTCTTTAAGTACTGGTACGATGGTGTGACTTTCAAGTTCTTCAGTTTTATCTGCCAGTTCAAGCGTTTCTTTAATGAGTTGGTCTGTCACAAGATCATAGCGATCTATTTCTTCATTGGTCATTGAGGTAGGCTTATATCTGATCGCTACCAGCTCCTCATGCTTCTTTTTAAGGTCTGTGAGTGTTTTCTCATCGTATTCTTCGCAATAGGATATTTCATCGAGCAGCCTGTTGATGTAGGCAAGTTTTTGGTCATCAGCCTTCATCATTTCGTTCCAGGCGTAATTCATGCTGTCAACGACTATATCAACTTCCTGCTTAATTTTAGCTTTTTTACTGGTTCCACCAAGGAATCCCCTCTGGCCGCACGAGGTGATAAGAATACCAACTATGATAAATAAAAAGTAGTTTCCTAAATATGCTCTCATTGAATCTGAAATAATGGTTTCTTCTTTAAAGAACCCGGAGCAAGTCCCAATGTTTTAAGTTCAGCTTCATGTTCTTCAATAAAGGAATTATATTTAAGAGCCCATTTGTCATAATTAACCCTCAGCTTCAACAGGTCATCATTGTTTGCCTGGTTGATGTCGGTAACAAGTTTTTCGGTAATGTCATGCGATTCCATTTCAGTTGTTGCCTGGGTAAGTTTGAAAACTGCGGCAATCAATGAGTCGGTCAGGTTGTCGTATTTATCAATAATCTTTGAGTCAATCAGTGATTCCCTATTATAACGTTGTTCTTTGAGCACGCTTACAAGCTTGGTTAATGTGTCGTGTGTAAGAACATTATACCTTTTGCAAAACGAAATTTCCTGTAACAGCCTTTTTACATCGTCTATTTTCTCATCATCAGCTTTTATCATTTGGTTCCAGGATTGCTCAAGGCTGTCTTCCAGAGTTTTGAACTCAGTTATCAGGGTTTCGGATGCTGCTTCGCTGAGAGCTTTAGTTTCACTTTTACTTTCCTGTTTTTTTTCGCAGGAGGAGAATGCGATTAGTATAAGTAGTACAGGGATAAAAATATGCTTCATAAGTTTAGATTTTTATGCTAACAATCTGTGGGTGAAAAAAATTTAATTTATTTAAATAAACGATCGATAATACGTATTTATTTTTTGTAAATATGCTTGTAATCGGGAAAAAACAGAAATTTTCAGGGTTACTTTTTTACTTTTTTAAGGATTTAAGAGGGTAGTATTCCTATTATATTTAATATTGCGGGATTAATACTATTTTTGCTTATCAGCCATAATGAAAACATTTAAACAATTAAATATTTGCTGTTGCGTTATTTTGGGCGAGGATTTTGTATATGTCAAATAAATACTTTCTTTTTATAGTTTTCCTGTTTCTGACAAATTTTTCCTTTGGTCAGATTTCTGCTCCTAAGTATAGTAATGAATTTTTAAATATTGGCGTTGGAGCCCGTGCCTTAGGTATGTCCGGAGTTCAAACAGCTATAGCTAATGATGTAACATCGGGTTACTGGAATCCTGCAGGGCTTCTTAATATTCAGAGTAATTACGAAGTATCATTAATGCATGCCGAATATTTTGCCGGTATTGCAAAATTTGATTACGCTGCATTTGCTACACGAATTGATTCGCAAAGTGTATTGGCTCTATCTGCTATTCGTTTTGGCGTAGATGACATTCCTGATACCCGCTTTTTATATGATAATAACGGTGCCATTAATTATAATAACATCCGTTTTTTCTCAGCGGCTGATTACGCCTTTCTTTTATCGTATGCCCGTAGCAGTTCGGCAATTCCCGGGCTAAGGATGGGTGCTAATTTTAAAGTTGTTCATAGGGTGGTGGGTCAGTTTGCCAATGCATGGGGTTTTGGCCTTGACGCAGGTGCACAGTACGATCATAAGAAATGGAAATTTGGTGTGATGGCTCGTGATGTTACCAGTACGTTTAATGCATGGAATCACAACACAGCACTTGTAAAGGATATTTACCTGCAGACCGGTAATGATATACCTGTGAATTCTATAGAGCTTACTTTGCCTCGGTTAATAGTCGGGGTGGGAAGGGAGTTTACCCTCTTTGAAAATTTTGGAATCCTTGCATCCGCTGATTTGGTGGCAACCTTTGACGGTATGAGAAATACCGTTATCAAAACCAGGTTGGTTTCTTTAGATCCGTATGCCGGTGTGGAATTAGACTATAAAAAAATCGTTTTTCTTAGGGGAGGTTTTGGGAATATTCAACAGATAAAGGATTGGGAGAATGAAACATATACAAGCATTCAACCAAATTTTGGCCTGGGGCTGAAAATATCCAAATTATCGATTGATTACGCCCTGACCAATATAGGAAATATGTCGGAAGTGCTTTATTCCAATATATTCTCACTTAAACTTTCAATATAAAGGATGAGAAAAGTTTTATTTTTTCTTTTATTACTTTATTTCCCTTTACTACTGCTTGGACAAGTTAGCGGGAACGAATGGATTGTGCCCGGACAGTCATATTATAAAATACCTGTAGCAAACACAGGCATACATTTTATTAGTTTTACCAGGCTCTCGGAGGCTGGTGTATCCCTTTCTAATACCAATGGACTGAAGCTTTATCATAGAGGCGTAGAACAGGCTATACGGGTAACCGGCGATGGATTGGTTTTCTTCGGTAAAAGGAATGATGGCACCTTGGATTCTTTACTATATGCACCCACATCCGCTCAACCACATAAATATTACAATCTATATTCAGATACCGCAGCGTATTTCTTAACGCTTTCGTCTACTCCGGGAAAACGGATGACTACCCTTGGGACGCCTCAGGGTGGCACAACAGAGACCTACCATATGCAAGAACTGTTGCATATGAACACAAATGATTATGCTCCCGGTCAAATTTATGCTTCATATAACACCTTGTCTACGTTCGATCAGGGAGAAGGCTGGACCGGCAGCATCATTTCAAGAGGAGCCGGTGCTGCTTCTGTATTACATCCAATAGAATTGCAGACAGAGCACTACGCTAATGTTGGTGTAAATCCAAAAGTAGAAGTGGTGTTGTTGGGGCGAAACACCCACTTCCATAATATTGATTTGTTGTTTGGCGTATCAGGAGGGCCTACGTTTACCTACAATGTACCTTCTTTTTCCGGGTATAATAATATGAGAGCCACAACTGAAATTCCCTCTAATGTAATAGATGGGTCAGGAAAACTTACCCTTACAGTCAGGTTGAATTCCGGACCTGCGGCAGAGGCTATTTCTATTTCAAGTGTTAAATTGACTTATCCTCAGTCGTTTAATATAGGAGGGAGGACTAGTCAATTTATAAATCTGATTCCTAGAGGTTCTGATATATCTCATCTTGAATTAAATAACCTACCATCATCACCTGTTTTATACGACATTACGGATGTAAACAATGCCTCTATTATATCTTCCACTTTGGATGGAGGTATATTAAGAGCATCAGTATCAGGAACCTCTATTTCAAGAAAACTATTTATTCACTCTGACCAGGCATTAAGGGTAGTCAATACTATACGACAGGTGGACATGAATTCTTATCGTGTCGGTTCAAACCCTTTAATGCAGTCTGCAAACTACATCATCTTATCACATTCTTTTTTTTCATCTGCTGTTAATGAATATGCATCCTATCGAGCTTCTTCTGCAGGAGGAAGTTATAGCGTGTTGGTTGCTGATGTTGATAAGATTTATGATCAGTTTGCGTATGGAGAAAAAACTCCGGTTGCAATACATAGATTTTGCAGGTATCTATTTGCCAATGGAGAGCCGAAATTTCTCTTTGTTGTCGGAAAAGGGTTATCATTGAACTTTAACGGAGGGACAGCTTCAGGGTGGAAATATTATCGCCACGATCCTGCTGCATTTATTAATAACACTGTTACAGGAATGAGGGCACAGGATTTTATTCCCCCGGCAGGTTTGCCCGGAACAGATAACCTCTATACCATGGGACTGGATAATTCTTTGCCGGGTCACACACTAGCCATACCTGTAGGACGTTTGCCGGCAAGATCTTTAAAAGAGGTTAGAGATTACCTTGAAAAAGTAAAAGATCATGAATCATTAGATTCCAAACAATTATGGCGTAAGCACTTTGTCCATTTGAGTGGAGGTACTTTTGAAAGTGAACAGAACCTTTTTAGGAATTATGTGGATGTCCTCAAGAACATTGCTGAGGATACGCTGATGGGTGGAAGAATTATTGGTACCTATTCAAAGAAAACAACAGGTACTATTGATGATTCTTTCCGTGAATCCTTTGCAAGACTTATTAACAGAGGTGTCTCCTACATGACGTTCTTCGGACACTCATCGCCTCAGATTACCGAAATTGATATTGGGTATGCTTCCAATCCGGTTTATGGCTATAATAATTATAAAAAGTATCCAATGATTGTGATGAATGGATGTAATTCCGGTAATCCCTATGCTCCGGAATCAATCACCGAAGATTGGATCATTGCTCCCAGAAAGGGTGCGATCCTTGTATTAGGCCATACAGATTATGGCAGGACAAATACTTTATTCAGCTATTCACAAAGTTTTTATCGTACAGCCTTTACCAATAGGGAGTTCTTTAGTAAATCTGTAGGGGAGATTCAGAAAGAAGTTGTCAAAAACTATTCGTATTCAGGATTTGCGAATCAGACTCAGGTGCAGCAGATGGTGTTGCAGGGAGACCCTGCGGTAAAAATATACGCTCCCGAACATCCTGATTTTCATATATCATCTGACGCTGTAAGCATCCGTTCGTTTGATGGCCAACCGGTAACGGCAGTTTCTGATTCATTTCAGGTTGCTATGGTTATCAATAACTTTGGCAGGTATTACAGAGACTCCATAGATGTAGCTATTACCCGGACTATAAATGGTGTTTCCACTAATCTGGGTACCATAAGAATACCTGCCATCGCTTATCAGGATACCATCTATTTTACTGTGCGTTCCAGAGATCAGCAAACCTTTGGTTTGAACTCATTTGAGGTAAGCATCGATCCTTTTAATGAGATAGAAGAGTTGGATAAGATGAACAATACCGTTTCGATCAGTTATTTTATGCCATTAACAGGAGTAGTGGCATTATTCCCTAAGGAGTATAGTGTTGTTAGTTCTCAACCCGTGACTTTAATAGCACAATCAACCGATTTAATGATTGATAAAAAGGATTATTTTATTGAAATTGATACCTCCTATAAATTTAACAGTGCCTTTCGGAAGCAGACAATAATGTCTTCCGGCTCCCTGGTAAGGTGGGAGGTAAGCAACCTACTTCCTGATGTTGCTTCCAATGATAGCACGGTTTATTATTGGCGTGCCCGATTTAATGATGTTCCCTCAGGACAGGATACCCTTTGGGCCAATAGTTCTTTTATTTACATAAAGGAAAGTCTTTCCGGTTGGTCTCAGTCTGAATTTCCTCAATTATTTAAGGCTGGCCTTGAAAATCTTTTGCTTAACAAAACCCATCGCCGTTTGGATTTCACCGAAGTTAGCACCGGAATAAAGGTCAGAGCTACAGGAGAATCTTATGTTGGAAGCCAGTTTAATGGCTCTATATATAACACTGAATTAAGCATCAATGATAGGGCGCTGGTGTTTTTCAATTTCCTTTTGCGGGGAGGGTGTGCCGGAAATAGTATGCTGGCTGTTGGTTTTAACCGCTCCACTTCGCTTCCATACCCTCCTTCTACTGAAGTTGGTGCTTGTGGCCACAACCGCTATGAGAGCGATGTACGAACCATATCAGCTCTTACCAATTCAGCACAAATAGAAAATGTCCTGACTAATATGCCTGTCTATGACTATATTTTATTGGTAAATTATGGCCATGTTGATTATTCATCCTGGTCTGCTAACGTAAAGAATATTCTTAAAAATCAGTTTGGTTCTATTTATGTTGATAGCTGTGTTGCCGGTGGAGCATACATATTCCTTGGACAAAAAATGCCTCCAGGAACTCCTGAAGGTCAAATGAATCCAATTTATGAACAATACGCTCCTGCCGGTGGTGTTTTAGTGACTGATACGCTTATCACCGGGAGAAATAATAATGGAATTGTGACTTCCACGATCATAGGGCCATCTTCCGGATGGGGAAATATGTACAAAAGCATAAAAACAGATAATGCATCCGACAAGTGGGAAATAGCTATTGTCGGAATGAATCTTCAACAGAAAAATCTTACTGAATTATATCGTGGTATTCCTCAGGATTCAATGGATTTGAGTTTTATTAATCCTGATCTTTATCCTTATATTAAACTTAAAGCTTATATATCAGATTCAGTAAATCTTACGCCTCCGCAAATAGATAAATGGCAGGTGATTTATAATGGCGTACCCGAGGGCACGTTAAATCCCTTTGAAGCTGGTTTGAGCCAATATACCATTGCAGATAAAATGGAAGGTGATAGTGTTAAACTGAAGTTTTTGTTTGAAAACATTTCCGACCTTGATTTTAAAAAGCCGGTAAAGGTGGTTTACACTCTTAGAAGTGACAATAATACTACATACTCCGATACAGTGAATCTCGGAGAGCTCAAAGCCTGGGGGAAACTTGATTTCTCTCATTATATCAGGACTAAAGGAGGGGGTAACTCTTTCCAGGTTTATGTAAATCCTCGTTTGCAACCGGAAGAGTATTATAATAATAACCTGATGAACCTTAATTTTAAAACCCATAAAGATGAGACTGATCCGGTTTTAGATGTGGTTTTTGACGGGGTTCATATTATGGATGGCGATATTGTATCTCCAAGTCCGATGATTACTATTTCAGTCAATGATGAAAACAAGTTTATGTTAAAGAAGGATACGGGAGATATGCGGGTGTTTATCAAATACCCTTGTGAAGGGTGCGACTTCAGACAAATATTCTTTAGCGATCCTGAGGTTTTAAGTTGGGGCCAGACATCCGGTAAGAAGAACAGTTTCCGTATTGAGTACAATCCAAAGAATTTACCTGACGGAATGTACTCCTTGCGTATCCAGAGTGCTTCTGATGCATCCGGTAATAGCGCTGGTCAGCCCTATGAATCAAGGTTTCAGGTGATCAATGAATCGGCTATTACCAACATCTATCCGTACCCTAATCCGTTTTCCAGCAGTACACGCTTTGTGTTCACTCTTACAGGAAGTGAAGTTCCTACGGATATGAAAATTCAAATAATGACTGTTACCGGAAGAGTAGTTCGGGAAATTATGAAAGAGGAACTGGGGCCTATACGGATAGGAAATAACCGTACGGAGTTTGCTTGGGATGGTACCGATGAGTTTGGCGATAAACTGGCTAATGGTGTTTACTTGTATCGGGTCATTATTAAAGACAGAGGAGATATGAAGCACCGTGAAACTGCCGGAGATAAAGCTTTTAAGAAAGGGTATGGTAAATTATATATATTAAGATAAATTACGGCCCTTTCCTAAATGCTTGGTGTTGTTGGTTTCTACCGATCGCCAGGCTTTTTAAATGGTCTTCTTTTTTTGAAGTTTCCGCTCTTCTTAGCCGCCATGTCTTTGTACTCAGGACCCTTTCCTAAAAATTCAGGAAGTGGGATTTTCTCCACCTCTTTTTCCATGAGTTTTTCAATACGTCTGAATTTCTGTTGATCCTGCTCATTAATAAACGTTATAGCTCTTCCGGAACTCGAGGCTCTGGCTGTCCTTCCAATCCTATGAATGTAGTCCTCTGCGTCTCCTGGAACATTATAGTTCATTACAAGGTCAATATTTTCTACATCTATACCACGGGATATTAAGTCGGTACCTATAAGTATCCTGATTTGACGATTTTTAAAGTCATTAAAAATTACTTCTCTTTCTTTTTGTTCCAGATCTGAATGTATCCCTTTTGCATTAAATTGTTGCTTTCTCAGCTCTTTTTCCAGTTCCCTTACACTGATCTTGGTAGAGCAGAAGATAATGATACTGCCATAATCAAAGCTTTTTAGAAGGTCAAGCAATAAAGGCAACTTTTGGTTGTCGTAGATAAGGTAAGCCTCCTGCTTGATTTTCTCTGCAGGTTTGGAAATAGAAATACTGATCTGCTCAGGGTTGTCTAGTATTTTTGCAGCCAGTGTGCGTATTTTTGGAGGCATAGTGGCAGAGAACATAACATTTTGCCTGCTTTCCGGCAAGAATTTTATGATTCTCAAAATGTCATCAAAAAAGCCCATGTCGAGCATTTTGTCGGCTTCATCAAGTACCAGGGTATGGAGTTCTTGTGTAAAGACATATCCCGAGGTTAAGTGGCTGATAAGCCTTCCGGGCGTTGCAATGATGATGTCTGCTCCTCCTTTTTTTAATGCTGTTCTTTCTCTTTCATAGGAGCTGCCGTCTCCACCGCCAATAACCGGGAAGGTGCTGACTCCTGCGAAATAAATAAGGCCTTCCGCTACCTGGTCGACCTGCATGGCAAGTTCTCTTGTAGGAACCAGGATTAGTGTATTTATGCCGGATGTTTTATTTTTTATAATGTGGTTGATGACAGGCAGTAAATAAGCTGCCGTCTTTCCGGTACCTGTCTGAGCGCAGGCAATTAAATCTTTACCTTCCATTATTTTTGGAATGGCCAGAGCCTGTACAGGGGTAGGGGATTTAAAATTCATACCAGATAAGCTGCTGGCCAGGCCTTCTTCAAAGTTAAAATCATCAAACGTCGTATCGTTATTCATCAAGTAAAATATTTCTTATAAGTTATCATTGTTATTAATACTTTAAACCTGGAATATGCAATAGAACTTTCTATTACGTAGTAAAATAACGTCAAATCAGTCGTTTTGATCGTATTTGTGTCTTAACCATAGCGCTGCTATGCTTTGCTACACAAATACGCTGATTTATTGTTCTTTTATTACTCATCCGAAATCTATCACCATAATCCAGGTTAAATCTACTAAAAAATATTGATTTTAGCCCATAAATAAAAAACCCTCACGAGCGGTGAGGGTTTTTTTATTTATAAAGTTGTTTGTTTTTTCTTCTTTTTCTTTTTTCTGGCCATGGTGGCTGCTCCTAAGCCGACACCTGCTGCAAGTAGTAAAGATGCTCCACCGTCAAGGGGTATATCAGGGGGAGGACCGGGAAGGGTAGGCATGCTCTTCGTCTGAAAACCACCTTCAGGCATTCCAAAACCACCGGTTTCGTTCGCTGGTTCTTTATAACCTTTTCCAAACCCACCTGTAGGGTTGGATGAAGACCATCCTCCATCTTCATACTCATTCCCATATCCGGCATACGAAGTATATGCGAATGCGGTAATAAGTAATATTGTGATGCTGAAAAATCTCATAATGCAAATATAGGAAGCTTTTGTTGAAATATAATCATTTTTCAAAATAATCTTTTTTTAAGACCGTCACTAATTATACTATTAACTAAGCCGGCACTTTTTTATTTTATGTATAGATGTATTAAATTCCGTAAAACTCAATCCATCTATAATAATATTAATTTTGTCTTTCGTATTTGGTTTTTAAAAGAAAATTTCATCTTCTTTTATAGTATTATTCAATATAGACCTTTCCTGTAACAGCCTGGTTGTTGATTATCATTTTTACAATATATATACCTTCTTTTAATGAGGTGTTATATGTATATGATCCTGATGTAATGTTTACGTTAGTTTCTTTTGCAACCTCTTGTCCAAGAATGTCATAAATTTTGAACGACATTCTATCCGCATTTACATTTGTCATTTTAAAGTAAACAGCACTTTCTGAGCTGTATATTTTAACCTGCTCGCTAACTTCTTTGTTAATGTTGGTCAACTCTTCTTCCTCATCTTCTTTAAGCTTTCTAAAGTTTAAGTAAAAACGTCCCTCATATGTTTCAGCTTCTGCTTCAAAAGAGTATTCTTCTCCTTTTTTAAGGTTGGTAAAGGTATTGGTTTCTTTATCTTCTAAAATTACGCTGTAATCACTGTCAAAAGAGTCGGTGTCTTCAGCAGTAAATTTATATGATCCGGATGCTTTCGCTTCTACAGTTAGAGGAAGTTTATATTCAACAAAAGATTCGGGTAAAGTATTAACCGCATAAGTCGTGCCTTCGTTGCTTGAGAATATATTTGGGTGTTCTCCATCATTTGTCATTTTTAATGCATCGAATGCATTGTCGAATTCAGGTGTTGCATTTTCTCTGAACCGTACGATTGTTACGTCATAAAATTCACCATTGCTGATGTTTAGTTTCAATAGATTGTGTGGAGTGTTTGAAATCCTGTGTACAGGCATGATCGAGTTGCTCCTTGCACTATTCGGAATAGTAAATGTACACGGACCATCTACTTTTACAAAGAAGCCCTGCATTGAAGGGATCATATTACCTATGGTACCTGTGCTGATGCCAAGGTCATCACCGCCGGTACCTACATAAACCTCATACTTACCGTCTTTTTGTACATAATATGCATTGTTCATGTCAGAAGGAAGTGTAGGAAATAATAGATCCCAGTTCAGCGCAGAAGGAAATGGATTTCCTAATAAATGCCTGCCTGGTAATTCCTGATTTGCTTCGGTAGGGCCTGATATTCCTAAATTAACAGTAACATCCGTGTTATGCTGATATGTACCCGCAAACCTTAAGTTAGAATTATTAGGTGCTGAAAATAAAAAGCCTGTTGCACTTGGAATAGCATCTCCTAAATTCGTATTGTTTTTAGCCTGCCAGCCAGCAGATTCATTCCACATATACATCCGGTTAGCCGATCCTGCCATAATAGGTACACTGCTGTTTACTGTTCCTATGGTTGTCCCCCTAAGTGTAGGAGTGAAGAAATGCCAGTATCTATTTGATCCGGTCACTTTGGATGTTCTTAACTCACCGGTAATTTGTCCGGTTTCGCCTGTATTATAAGCAATGGATCCTGTATTAAGGTTTACAAGTAAGTTTCCTCCTGAAGCAATGGTTCCGTTAGCTAAAGTTGCTATACCTCTTACATCCATCTGGTTTCCTAAGGTAAGTGTAGGGCTACCGCTTAATGTCAGGTTATTGATGGTTCTGTCAGCCGCAGTTGTTTGTACCATTCTAACCGTTCCGCCTATGCCTGATACAGCCAGGTTAGATTCATTGCCACCTCTAAGAGAACCTTCCCCTACAAAACGGCCGTTGTTGGTAAGGGTATTGTTTCCGATGCTTAACACAGCCCCTGTTCCTATTTGTAAGGTATCACCTAAGGTTAAGGCACCAGATAAACTTACTGATGGATTGCTTATAACCACTCTTCTTAACTCCGTAAGGAAAGAAGGGAAGGTTACAGGTGATGATCCTCCTACGCCTATACCTGATTGGTTAGAGGTAAGGAAGGAAGAACTGTTCAGTGATGGGAATGGCCCGTTAAAGGTTATGGTACGGTTGGATACATTGAAGTTTCCGGTTGCTATAGTAAAGCTGCCGTTAACCGTAACATTTCTGTTTAAGTTTAAGGTACCACTAGTTAAGTCTATGGTCAGGTTATTTAATGCGGTAGTTGATGTTGGTAGTTCAAACGATGGAGTTACCGCTGCTAAATACACCAGGTTATAACTTGTGCCTATCAGGTTTTTATTTATAGTGCCAGCAGTTCTATATACTGTAGCACCATTCGAAACTGTAATATTTTGTTCTGCTATAAGATTACCCTGAGTCAGTTGTAATTCTTCTGCAAGCGTTAAGTTGCTCGCTATGCTAACATTTGAACTGAGTTTTTCTACTATTAGGCTTCTTATGGACGAACCACCTGCCGTAAAGCTTAATGCATCTCCTAATTCAGTAGCACCTTTTAGTACCAGAGTACTTCCTGAATTCCCAGCCAGGTTTCCTCCAGACCTTGTAAGGCTGCCGTTAAGGGTAAGGGTTCTGTTGTTAAAAATTAAGGTACCGTTTGTTAATGTTAAATTTTCAAATATTTCAATATCCGAACCTAATGTTGCAGTACCTGATGAGGTACGGTTTAAGGTCAGGCTTTCAATTTCTGTGGAAGAAGGAGAGAAAGGAATTGTTCCAAGGGCACCGGTACCACCGATAACAAGCTTGGATAAATTAGTTGTTTCAAGATACCCACCTGAAGCGTTAATTGCTCCGTTTAATATTAGTGTTCTTGCGCTAATGTTTAAATTCCCTGATTGCAAGGTAAGATATCTTCCGGATGTGACCGTGTAATCTTCGATAAGACTAACACCTGCAGGGTTGTTGATAATGAGATTTACATTACCTGCTGGAAATCCTTCACCCAATACCTGATTTGAAGAACCTTCAAAAGAGATAATACCACCCGCATTGTAGAATCTATTAGAAACAGGTACTCTTAAAGGACCAGTTGTGGATGAATTGTCAATACCATTAGGAGATTCTATTATTAACCTTCCATTTCCTTCAAGTGTAAAGTTTCCCATACCGCCTAAAAAGTTGCCAGCAGGGAATCTTGCTCTTGCATTACTTCTAATGGTATAATTCACGTTTGGTGGAGTGGTTGGGGCAAGGTTTACCAATTGCTCATTGCTATTCCCATTAAAATTAATTATACCTCTAGAACTAGTGGCGTTTACTAATCTGTTTCCTGAAACAATAAAATTTCCCTTCAAGTTAATGGTAGAAATTCCTGTTCCAGATGAGTGACCCATAGTTAATGAACCGGAATTTACTAAAAAATTATTTTCAATATTAATTGTAGAATTTGCATTAATTGCAAGCCAAGAGTTTCCAGCTATGGTGGAATTATATGAAAAATTTCTCCCAACATTTATTGTGGCAACTGCAGTAGAAGTATTATTAAGAGCTATAGTTGAGTTGTTATTTATTATAAAATCCCTTCCTATGCTTAATGTATACGCAGTTGATTGCGATAAACCAAATAATCTTCCATTAGTACTGTTAATAAGCAAATCATTCCTCACCGTGGTAAGACTTCCATTAAATAAATAATTTGCACTTAGAGAGCTAAGGTTAATTACGACGTTATAAAAATTTTGATTTAAGTTTACAGGAGTGTGACTACCTGATGTATAACCTATAATTTCTAATGTTGAGCCGTCTTCCCAAGTAGCTAAAGGTATAGATCCTGCTGATGAAACGTAATTATGTTGATAGATACTTCCGCTTTTGAATGAAATTCTTGTTGATAAATCATTAACAAAGGAAGCTCCTTGATTCAATCTTAATGAACCAAATACTTGTAGAGAGCCTTCTAAACCTGAACCAAAAAAAGGGTCATCATCAACTTCTATTTCAAGAGTCCCACCAATTATTGCTGTTACTGATGATGGAATGGTTATGTCGTGGGATATGGTTATGTAAGGAGAACTAGCAGTTGGCGCTCCGCTTGGTGCAGGAGTTACCCATAAGCCTCCAACTTCTTCCTCCCATATTGAGGCATTATTCCAATCACCACTGCCCACACTTCTAAAGTTATTCTGCCCATAGGAAAGTGCAGTAAAAAGAATACTTATGGAAAATAATAGAATTTTTTTCATAAAAACTTATATTTTTTTTATTTTAGCAAAAGCCGGTTTATATTTGAAGCTATATTAGTATCAATATTATATGCGAAAGATACGAAAAAGAATTATGTATTTTTTTTAGTTTTGGTGTATTTGAATGTAACTTAGATATATATGACTTTGTATTCGATTAAAAATATTAAAAGTTCGATAAACTTTGTATTGCTTTTATTGCTTTCTTTTACTAACCTTGCTCAGGTGAACAAAGATTTCCCGGAAATTGAAGGAACGACCTTAAATGATTCTATAGTTAATATCCCCAAAGATACAAAAGGTAAATACACGCTTGTAGGAATGGCATATTCTAAAAAGGCAGAAGACGACCTGAATACCTGGTTTGAACCTGTCTACAGAACATTTATACACAAATCTGATAAACCTTCTCTTTTTGCTGTAAACTACGATATCAATTTATACTTCATTCCTATGTTTACCGGGGCTAACAAAGCCGTAGCCGGTAAAGCCACCAAAAAAATGAAGGATGGAATTGATAAAAAGCTACAGCCGTATGTGCTTGTGTTTTCAGGTAAGATGGAAGACTATAAATCGGTATTGAATTTAGGACAAAAAGATGTTCCTTACTTTTTTGTCCTGGATAAGAACGGTAAGATTATCTATGCTACTTCCGGAAAGTTTACCGAAGATAAACTTGAACAAATCGAAGAATTGATCGAAGAGTGAAACCTCCAAAACTTCTGATTGTTGTAGCCGGTCCAACGGCAGTGGGGAAGACGGATCTGTGTATAGAACTGGCAAAAAGGTATCATACAGAAATTATTTCTGCCGATTCGCGGCAATTATTTAAAGAAATGAGCATCGGTACTGCAAAGCCCGAAAAAGAGGAAATGCAGGGAGTTCCACACCATTTTATTAATTCTTATTCAGTGCAAGATGAATATAATGCAGGAAGATTTGAACTGGATACACTAAATTTACTTCAAACACTTTTTAAAAAATACGATCAGCTTATATTGACCGGAGGCTCCGGATTATACATCAAAGCGGTTTGTGAGGGTTTTGATGAATTGCCCGATGTTGATCCCTATATAAGAGAAGGATTAATTCAGTCCTTTCATGAGGATGGACTGGATAACTTGCTGGATGAACTCAAACAAAAAGACCCTGTCTATTATGATCAGGTGGATCGGGCTAATCATCAACGCGTCATTCGAGCACTTGAGATTATTCGGGGAACAGGCATGCCTTTTTCTTTTTTTCGCAAACGCAAAGTCCAACCACGTCCGTTTACCATACTTAAAATAGGCCTCGAACGGCCCAGAGCAGAACTATACCAGCGGATTGATCATCGCATGGATCTAATGTTGGAAAAAGGACTTTTGGAAGAGGCTAAAGCGCTGTATCCTTTTAAGCACCTTAATGCGCTCCAAACCGTAGGGTATCAGGAGATTTTTGATTTTTTGGATGGTAAATACGATTGGGATGAGGCCGTACGCCTGCTGAAAAGAAACTCAAGAAGGTATGCCAAGCGGCAAATGACCTGGTTTAATAGGGATCTTGGATTTAAATGGTTTTCTCCTGAGAACCCACAGGATATAATTGAGTACATAAATTCTCAGATTAAAAAATCAGACGTGTAGAGGGGAAGTTGATATTATCATGGGCATAAAAAAAGCCGGCTAAGCCGGCTTTTTTGTTATTTTAAAATTGGAGGATCGGTCTGGTATTTCCTACCGTTCAATACTTCTACAATTCTTATCAGATCGTTGTTGATTGGTTTCTTTTTTGTAATACTATCCTGTAATGGGGTATAGCAAACACTTCTGTTTATAACACCTACCATTACATTGGTTTTTCCTTTTATAAGGCCTTCCACAGCTCCCAATCCTAAACGGCTGGCAAGCACACGATCAGAAGCACTTGGTGCTCCACCTCTTTGTACGTGGCCTAAGGTAGTAACTTTGGTGTCAAGTTGAGGGATTTCTTTTTTCACCCACTCGGCAATGTATTGAGCTCCACCTGTTTCTTCGCCTTCTGCTACAATAATAATATGTGAAGCTTTTGATTGGCTGGATCCGTATTTTAGTTTCGCTATTACGTCCTTAATGTCATTTTTAGTTTCCGGCATCAATGCCATTTCAGCGCCTCCCGCTATGGCAGACCGTACAGCAATATACCCGGTGTCCCTGCCCATAACTTCAATAAAGAAGATACGTTCATGTGCATCGGCTGTATCCCTGATTTTGTCAATGGCTGAAAGTGCTGTGTTTACTGCGGTATCGTATCCAATGGTAAAATCTGTACCATACAAATCGTTATCAATGGTTCCCGGAACACCTACACAAGGAATTTGATATTCATTATAAAAAAGTTCAGCACCGGTAAAAGTACCGTTACCGCCTATGGCAATAATTCCGTCAATATTAAATTTTTTAATATTATCGTATGCTTTCTTTCGTCCTTCTTTCGTTCTGAATTCCTCACTTCTGGCTGATTTTAAAATGGTTCCGCCTTTTTGAATGATGTTGCTTACAGATCTGTCATCCATTTCAATCAGATCTCCATTAATCATTCCGTCAAAACCACGGAAAATACCAAAAATATCCAATCCAAAATAATGCCCGGACCGTACAACCGCTCTTATACAGGCATTCATACCAGGGGCGTCACCTCCTGAAGTAAATACAGCAATTCTTTTCATATAACCTGTTAAATAATCAATGGCAATTTTAACAAAAAAAAATATGTTTTAAAATTAAAACCTACAATTTAACTTTTATAATTGCAGAAAGCGGACTTTGTAGCACTTTCCACATGATAAGCATGTAAAAAATTTTATCGGAATTAATACTTCTTATTCCCTTTACGAATGAAAAATCTTAATGCAATATAAAAATGATTGCACAAGGTGCTTAGTAATCCGAAATGTTTTTTCAGAATTATAAAGCGTTCTGTCCAGGATTTTCTGATATTTTTTACCGAATATCCTCCAATAAGGTATTTGCTAATTATTAAATGCGTGTTTACCGTATTTTTTGAGTTTTTCAGGCATTTTATAACCCAATCTATATCTGAACTGAGTTTATATTGCATATCATAGAATGGAATTAGTTCTTTTCGGACTATAAAAGATTGGTGGCAGACAACCATTCCTTTTGATAAACTTTTCCATGTCAGGTTTTCCGGGAGTTTTCGTATAGATAGTTCACTTCGGGTTCCGAGTTCTTTTTCATCATCGGTCAGTACGGTTTCACCATAAAATATATCCGCCTCCGGAGATTTTGAAAAAATAGTTTTTAACACATCAGGGGCATATAATTCATCCCCGGCATTTAAAAACAATATGTATTCTCCTTTGGCGGCTTCGATGCCTTTGTTCATGGCGTCGTAAATTCCTTTGTCTTTTTCTGAAATCCAGTAATTGATTTTATCGGAATATTTTTTTATGATGTCTAAAGTACCGTCTGTTGAGCCCCCATCAATGATTAAATATTCATAATTTGAGGAAGATTGGCTTACTATGCTGTTAATGGTTTTCTCAAGCAGTTCTTTCCCGTTGTAGACAACTGTTATTATAGAAATCTGAGGTCTCAATTTTTGCTGGTTTTTAGAATTTCTTTATACAAGTTGGTATACTGGGTTGCCACAAAAGATTCATTGAAATATGTTTCCATTTTTTGTCTTGCCTTCATACCTAATGCTTCTTGGTTAGTAAGAATATAATGGATTCCATTTGCTAGGTCAACCGAGTTTTTTGGTTCTGCCATATAGCCATCTACTTGGTGTTCTATCATATCGGGAATCCCACCAAGGTCAAATGCTGTAACAGGGGTTCCACACGCCATAGATTCCATGACAGTGTTTGGTAAATTGTCCTCCAAAGAGGGTAAGACAAAAGTATCTGCAGCATTATATACCATAACCAACTTTTCTTCAGAATTGATTAATCCGAGCGAGTGTATCTTAAAGTCAATATCTAGGGAAATATGGCTGGATTTTCCAAAAACCACTACTTCCGTATCTTTTAAGGAATCAGGAAACTGTTTTAAGTAAAATTTTAAAGCATTCTGAAGGTGACGAAAACCTTTTCTTTCGTCTTCTATATTCATGCACCCAAATAAAATTAGTTTTTTGTCTGTAGGGAGGTTAAGTTTTTTTCGACAATTGTTTTTATCTAATATTTTATAAACGCTGGAATCAATAGGGGTGGGGATGGTTTTAACCGTAGTAGTTTTAAAAAGCTGGCTGTTGCTTGCACATCGTCCCAGCCAATTACTACTGGTAACTATGGTTAAATTTGCATCCTTAAATATATGCATCTTTTTATTCCATATTTTCTTTGAGGAATCATCTGGTTTGCATGTTTTTAAATAAAAACAGTTTCCACAACCAGTTTTGAAGTTAGTACATTCTCCACTATAATGGCACCCTCCGGTAAAAGCCCACATATCATGCAGTGTCCATACTATAGGTTTCTTTAGGGCGACTATTTTTTTTAAAGATTTTAAGGACAAAAAACCAAAATTAATCCAATGCAGGTGAATAATGTCTGCATTGCCAATTTCTTTATGATTTTTAATGTCCAGGCCTGTATTGGCAGGGGAAAATGAATAGAGGAAATCCTTTTTTTTGATTTTGGTCAATACCCAGAGGCGCTCAATAGAGAATCTCAGGAAAGCGGAAATTTTCGAGATTTTTGATTCAGAGACAGAAATAATGGAAGGCAGATCGGAGCTTTTGTCCTGTACCAACAACGAAACGTCTAAAACTTTAGCTAAGGCATTAAAAACTCTCAGGCATGCTTTCGCAGCGCCACCTGTTTTTTCTGTTGTATTTAGTAGGACAACTTTCATTACATTATATTCTCGAAGCAATTAAATTTTGCCTTTAGTTCATTATCGGTTCTTCCTGTATTCCTTTTCCAAGTATGGGATTTTTCTGTCCTAAACTGCTAAATAACAATGACAATTTTTAATAAAAAAATATATTTTGAAAGCTTATTTTGATAGAATGTTTTTTTATGCTTATAATATAGAGTAGTTTTTTACGTACTAATAAGTCTGGTAGTTGATAACCATACCTTTATTAGTATATTGCCTGGAATTTTTAACTGTAAAATTACGAAAAGTGTAGAAATGGTTTCTTAAGTTTACTTTTATTTTTTAAGCTTGTAGCGTAAAAGTGCTGTTTTGAAAGGGAAAATATTTTTTAGAAACCTCTGAATTTAAAAACGGAATCATATAAATAATATTTTTGTTAACTTTCAAAGCAAAAAAAAGAGTTTAATCCTTTGTAATATCCTGTTTATGAAATTTAATACGTATCGGCCCCATTTGATAAATATCCTTATTGGGGTAGCTGTGATTTTTATCTTTTTTTACCCTGTACTTTCCGGTAAAGGAATGCTTCAGAGTGATATGATTCAATTTAAAGGTACTTTTCAGGAAGCTAAGGAGTATAACGAAAGTACAGGAGAAGAAATATTATGGAGTGGTACGTCTTTTTCCGGTATGCCGGTATGGCGGGGGTTTGGAAATGACCTGCTTAGCTTCATTTATAAGCCGCTTGAAAAGATTATGCCTTCTCCTGTATATCTTTCTTTTTATGCATTTATTGGTTTTTATATTCTTTTATTGGCCTTTGGTGTGAGTCCGGTTCTATCTCTGGCGGGAGGTCTTGCGTTTACGTTATCTTCTTTTAACATCATTAGTATTGAAGCCGGGCATATGAACAAAGTAGCCGATATGGCATTGATGGCTCCGGTCTTGGCTGGTTTGGTGTATCTGTATCGGGGCAGATATTTTAAAGGTCTTTTAATCACTACTTTCTTTTCGGGAATGCATATTTTGTATTCGCATTATCAGATAACATATTATCTGTTATTTGTAATTTTGTTTTATGCCATTGCAGAATTTTATACCAGCTATAAGAGCAAGAATTTAAAGAAGTTTTTTATAGCCTCATCCCTGGCTATAATGGCCGGTATTATAGGCTTGTTGCCCAATGTTTCCAGGTTATGGACAAATTATGAATACGGTAAGTTAACGACCAGGGGCGGATCTGAATTAAAAGATGAGAAGAAAAAAGATAGTGGCTTGAACAAAGACTATGTTTTTGCCTGGAGCAATGGTGTAAAAGAAACTTTTACCATTTTAATCCCTGGTTTTTATGGAGGAAGTTCGCATGAAAGCTTGAGCGAGAAGTCAGAAACGTACAAGCGTTTACTTGCCAATGGGGTTAATAAATACCAGGCAAATGAATATATTAAAAGCATGCCCATGTATTGGGGGGACCAGCCTTTTACCTCAGGACCAGTATATTTCGGAGCTATTGTATGCTTCCTTTTTGTCTTTGGCTTGATTGCTGTAAAAGGCCCCCATAAATGGTGGATCGCTTCTGTCTCAGCTTTTGCTATCATGCTTTCATGGGGAAATAATTTTGAACTTCTCTCGGATTTGTTTTATGACTACGTGCCTTTATATAATAAATTCAGGTCAGTTACCATGATCATGTCCATTGCGCAGCTAAGTTTTCCTTTGCTGGGCTTTATCGCATTGTCTGATTTTATCAGGGGAAAAATTTCACAAAAAGATGCCGTTTTAGGATTTAAGGTAGCCTTTATTGTTACAGGTGGTTTTAGCTTGTTGTTCTTCTTATTGGGTGGTGCATTGTTTGATTTTTCTGCAAGTTCAGATAGTGGAAATCTTCCGGATTGGTTAATAGGCGCTTTAAGGGAGGATAGGGCTTCTATGTTGAGAATGGATTCTTTCAGGTCTTTATTCTTCATAGTTTCAGCCACTGCTTTAATATTCTTTTTCTATAAGAAAAAGCTTCAGGGGCAGTTATTTTATCCAGCCTTAATTCTTCTAATAGTTACGGATTTATGGTTTGTTAATAAAAGATACCTGAACAGCGATGATTTTCATGATCTGGACAGAAAGATGGAAGAGGTATTTCGTAAGTCTGAAGCAGATAAAGCTATATTGGCTAAAAATGAAGATGGCAGGGTGTTGAATCTTACAAGAAATCCTTTTTCTGATGGGATGACCTCATACCACCATAAATCCATTGGAGGGTATAGTGCTATAAAATTGGCCCGTTATCAGGATCTGATCGACCACCATTTAGGAAAGAACAATATGGCAGTGCTTAATATGCTTAACACACGCTATGTTATAGTTAGTGATAAGCAAACCAATGCTCAGAGGCTTCAGATTAACCCGGATGCCTTAGGTAATGCCTGGTTTGTGAAAAATTATAAAATGGTTGAAAATGCTGATGAGGAAATTATTGCGTTAAATGATTTTAATCCTGCAGAAACGGCAATAATTGATAAACGTTTTGAGGATCAGGTTTCCGGGCTTGAAGCTTATGATAAGGTAGAGGGAGCTATAAAACTGGAAAATTATCATCCAAACCGTTTAGATTATAAAGTTAATGTGCCTAGAGAACAATTGGCGGTGTTCTCGGAAATTTACTTCAGGCCAGGATGGAACGCTTATCTGGATGGCGAGCCGGTAGAGCATATGAGGGTAAATTATATATTGAGAGGTATGGTTATACCTCAGGGAGAACATACTATTCAATTTAAATTCGAACCTTATTACTACTTTACCGGTGAAAAAATCGCTTTGGGTGGTTCTATACTATTCTACTTGGCTATTGCTGCTTGCGCATTTGGTATTTATCGGGAAAAGAGGAATAATACTCCAGGGGAGGAAGAAAAAAGGGATAGCAAATTAAATTCCCTGGTCTAAAAGATTATGGAATGTCTACTTTGTAAAAATAAGGATACGAATACCATCAGTTCTATAAGGGTTGATGATCTGAATAAGCTTTATCTTAAAACATTAAATATAGATGTAAGCAGTGAGTTCAGGGACAATGTTATACATTTTCAGCATTGTCCTTTATGCGATCTACGTTTCTTTTATCCGCTTTCTCCCGGTTCGGATGAATTTTATCAGCAGCTGCAAAATTTTGACTGGTACTATCTCAGCGAAAAACAGGAATATGAAATAGCAAAAAAGTTTGTCAAAAGTAATGATCAGGTTCTGGATGTAGGAGCAGGGAGTGGGGCATTTCAAAAATTAATTCCACATGCCCAGTTTACCGGTCTTGAACTGAATACTAAAGCCATTGCTGACGGACAGAAAAATGGGATAGTAATGTTAAATGAAACGGTTCAGGAGCATTCTCAAAAAAAAGCAGGATATTATGATGTGGTAACAGCTTTTCAGGTACTGGAGCATATTCCTCAGATCAATGATTTTGTAGACTCTTGTATAAAGTGTCTAAAGCCTAATGGATTACTGATATTTTCTGTTCCGGGTAACGATGGTTTTGTAGCTGATGTATATAACATGGGCATGAATATGCCACCACATCATATTAGCAGGTGGTCTGATGAAGCCCTTAAAAACATCGGAAAGGTTTTTGATTTGAATCCAATACATCTGGAACATGATAGCCTGGCAACGCATCACCATTTTATGTATTCAACCACAGAATACGAAAAGTTTTTTTATAGTGATCTTTCTATGAGCAGAAGAAAAAAGCTTATCGATAATTCACTTTCAGGTTTTTTGATTAACAAATTAGCCAAGCTTTTGAGTTATATCCATAAAAAAGGAGTAAGTAAGCACCAAGTTTTTGGTCATTCAGTTACAATAGTTTTGAAGAAACCTTAGTAGGTGAAGGTTTCGTGGGTTAAAATATCCCAAAGGTAATAGCTGCTTACATACAGATAAATAATTTCTGTAAGGTTCAGTTAATTTTTGTTGAACAGTTTTAGTTAATTATAATACACATGAATAGTTCCACCAAAGTTTCTTTGCAAAACATATCATTTATCAGCACAAATAGCAGAGATGAGACTGGAAAGGTCTTTACATACAATGGTAAAATCTTTAGAGCTATTTATAAACACAAAACTGCGTTTGTTAAAGAGCTTCTCGGATGTGGGCTGATCGAAGAATTGAATCAGAAGGGAATGTTTCCTAAAACCACTATTTCGGATATTGAGTTGGAAGGCTTTGAGCTTGTTTTAGAACATGAGGTAATCTATCCGGTGGTTTTGCCGCCGCAATGGACTTTTGACATGCTTAAGGATGCCGGGGAATTTGCTATCGTTTTAAATCAGATTGCTTTGAAATATGGTTACCAAACAATGGATTGTCATGGATATAATATACTGTTTAAGAATAATGACCCAGTTTATATTGATTTTGGTAGTTTTATTAAGGTTCCTTCTGGTTTTAAGGGCTGGTTTGCCTACGAGAATTTTTTGCAGTCTTTTTATTATCCATTAAAAATAGCAGAAGCAGGTAATTGGTATTTTGCCAGACTGGTAATGTTACAGCCCGACCCAATACCCCATTATTCGTTCTATTATTTTAAATCTTCCTTATATAAATTATTTAAACAGAAGACGATCGACCTTTTTCTAAGTACCTTTTATAAGTTTAAATTAATCCGTTATTTTTCAGAAGAAGAGATCAAGGAAAAAACTCCTGTCTCTCTTAAAAAACTAACCATATTTTTAAATAAACTAGGCATTTTGCCTTTTCAGTCTACAAATCTTAATGCTTTAGCTAAAAAGGTTAAAAATATTTCCATAAAAAATATCCAGACAGAGTGGGGGGCATACCATAACGACCTTCAGGATGCGAATGGCTTGATTAAATCAACGCTGCGCTTTGACCAAATACTTTCTGTCCTAAAAGGACTGGAGGTAAACAGTGTTCTTGAATTGGGGGGGAATCAGGGTGTTTTTTCGAGAATTATATCTGAAAGGACAAATATAGAGACTATTATTTGTACGGATTATGATGAAACGGCTGTCAATCTTATGTATAATCTTTTAAAGAAGACAAAACATAGGGTTACGCCTGCCTTGCTTAATTTTGTTACTCCAAATGAAAATTATTATGGAGCAAGGGTATATGAAAGGTTCAAAAGCGATGCGGTATTTGCACTGGCTTTAAGCCATCACCTGATCCTGACACAGAAAATGTCTGTAAAGTCATTGTTTGAAGAAGTAATCAAATATTCAAACAGGTATGTTTTTATTGAATTTATGCCTATGGGTTTATATAGCGATAGAAGTAAAAGGAAAATTGTAACACCTGAATGGTATAATGTGGATTGGTTTAGAGGTAATTTTGGGGATTGTTTTACCATTCTACATGAAGAGCAACTTGAGAAAAACCGCATTCTATTTGTGGGTGAGATAAAATAATCTCCGTAGGATCTAATTTTAAACATAAATTTTCATATTTTTGAAAAAAGGCCTTTATATTTTGTTTATGTTGGATTTGAATGGCAGTAATTTACTTATAACCGGTGGAACCGGCTCCTTTGGAAAAAAATTTATCCAAATTCTTTTTCAGAAATTCCCTGGAATAAAGAAGCTTGTTGTATTCTCAAGAGATGAATACAAGCAGTATGAAATGAGCCGTGAGTTTTCCGGAAAAGAGTATAAGGCTATACAGTATATTCTTGGGGATGTGAGAGACAGAGACAGATTGACCAGGGCTTTTGAGGGAATAGATTATGTGATACATGCTGCTGCGCTCAAACAAGTGCCTTCTGCAGAATTCAACCCAATGGAGTTCATTAAAACAAATGTATTGGGGGCAGAAAATGTAATTGAAGCGGCATTTCATTCGGGTGTAAAGAAAGTTGTTTGCCTGTCAACAGACAAAGCATCTTCTCCAGTAAGCCTATACGGTGCTACAAAGTTATGTGCCGATAAGTTATTTGTTGCAGCAAATTATTTAAATGGTAATCGGGAAACAAAATTCTCAGTTGTTAGGTACGGAAATGTCATTGGATCAAGGGGTTCAGTAGTACCATTGTTTCTGGAAGAAAAAAAGAAAGGGGTTATTCCA
>JBKBXU010000004.1:0-32897 GCA_046313675.1 Cytophagaceae bacterium | reverse complement strand
CCCTGGCTAAGTCCATACTGTTTCATTATATCTAATACCTTCTTCCCTTCCTCCACGGTTCGGCAAAATGGAATCATAAGCTTTACATTTGAAAGTCCCATTTCATCTCTGACCATCTTCATGGCTTTACACTCAAGGCCAAATCCCTGGCGGTATTGAGGACTGTAATACCGTGAGGCGCCTCTGAAGCCCAACATTGGATTTTCTTCTTTAGGCTCGAAATCTCTCCCGCCAATTAAATTTGCGTATTCATTGGTTTTAAAATCACTCATCCTGACAATCACCTCTTTCGGGTAAAAGGCCGCAGCAATTGTTCCAACTGATCTGGCAAGGGTTTCTACAAAATAGTCTTCTTTATTAGGAAAATGATGTGTCAATTCTTCTATCTTCTCAATTACCTCCTTATCCTCCAGCTTATCAAAATTTACTAAAGCCATAGGATGGATCTGAATGGAATTATTGATAATGAACTCCAACCTCATTAAACCAACTCCATTATTAGGGTAACCGGCCAGCTTAAAAGCTTTATCCGGATCACCTACAATAAATTTAACTTCGGTTTCAGGCATACCAACGTCCTCAAAGTCCATTGTTTGCTCCTCAAACTCCAGGTTTCCTTCATAAATGATTCCATTGGTACCATCTTCGCAACTCACCGTTATCCAGTCCCCGTCTTTAATAATATCAGTAGCACCCGTAGCACCAACTACCGCCACTGCACCCAGTTCTCTGGCGACTATAGCAGCATGACTTGTCCTTCCTCCTTTATTTGTAACAATAGCTGATGCTTTTTTCAAAATCGGATCCCAATCAGGATTGGTGATTTCTGTCACAAGGATCTCTCCTCTTTGCAGAAGGTGTGCATCTTTGGGAGAATCAAGTATTCTGGCAATGCCGGAAGTTATCCTGTTACCTATACCCTTCCCTTTTACAAGAACTTTCCCCTTTTGCTTTAATGTATATTCGGATATTTTCAAGGAATTGGTCACCTGGCTATGAACCGTTTCAGGACGCGCCTGAACTATAAACAACTTGCCGGTGATTCCATCCTTGGCCCATTCAATATCCATAGGCTTTTTATAGTGATCTTCAATGATCATAGACCATTTCCCAACTAAAGTAATTTCATCATCAGACAGTACATACTGCTCTGCTTTCTCCTTGGGCGTATCAACATTAGCCGTAGCATTTCTACCATCTGAGTCCGTTATGTAAACCATGGTCTTTTGCTTGGCACCCATTTTTTTATCTATAATGGCTTTGAAGCCTTCTTTCAGTTTAGGCTTAAATACATAAAATTCATCCGGGTCGACCGCACCCTGTACCACATTCTCACCCAAACCCCAGGCACCGGTAATTAATATAGCATTTTCAAATCCCGACTCAGGATCAATTGTAAAGCATACACCCGAGCTGGAAAGATCACTCCTGACCATTGTTTGAATACCTATCGATAGAGCCACTTTCATATGCTCAAACCCATGATGATGCCTGTATTTTATAGCTCTGTTGGTAAACAAAGACGCATAGCATTTTAAGCAGGTTTCCACCAATTGATCCTCCCCAAAAATATTAAGGTACGATTCATGCTGACCGGCAAAGCTGGCATGAGGAAGATCTTCTGCCGTAGCACTGCTTCTTACCGCAACTTGTATCTCCTGTGAATATTTTTCACATAACCTGCGGTATGATTTCTTAATTTCTTCCGCAATATCCTCAGGAATTGAACATTTCATTATCTCTTCACGAATTCTTCCTCCAATATCATTAAGGTTTGAGAATTCATCTGTATCCAGTTCTGATAATATGTCAGTAATTACAGGTTCAAGATTATTTGAATTAATAAACTGCCAATAAGCAGTTGCTGTTGTAGCAAATCCATCAGGTACATTAACACCTCTTGCGGAAAGATTCTGAAACATTTCTCCCAATGAAGAGTTTTTTCCTCCTACATCAGCGAGATTATCAAGGTCTATTTCATTAAAGTTTAAAATGTACGATTTCATATGCTATCAGCTGTTATGTCTAATTAAATAAAGCTTTTATTAAAAATTTTGTTATTTCTCATTAAGGATTTTCTTCAGACTATCCGGATAGTTACTCCTGATGATGGCCATTTTTGATTCAGGAATATTTTCCTCTATGAAACTGAAAACAGACCTTATATTTTGAAGTGCTTTTTTTTCTTCAGGAAAGTCATAGTGCGATAACTTCCCCGCCCTTTTTATCACTACTTTTAGGAAGTCCGTATCCGGAGAAATTGTCGTACCTGATTCTGAAATACTCCAATTATAGATATATATGGATTTCAAATTAACCGGTAGACTGGACAAAACCTGTAAAGATTGATCAAAGCTAAGAGTATCCCTAAGGGCATGGAGGACAGACACCAGAATCCTTTTGGATTTATCCCTGTCTCCATAAAATTCAAGATACTTTGATAAGGCAAGAAGAAACTCTTGTGTTTTTGGTTTTAGGCTTTGAACTGTCATAAGTAGTTGAGTATATTAAACAGTACAAAACTAATAGATGACAAGAAGCTAAAATATGATGACGCTTATCCCGAAAGATGAGAATTATCAGTATTGGATTCAGGCAAAAGAAAGATCTATAAGTTGTTGTTTATCCAAAACTCCGGGAATTTTCTTAATAATCCTTCCCTCCCGAAAGAGAATAAAAGTCGGAACACCCATTATCTTGTATTTCTCTACAAGATCCAGGTGTTCGTCAACATTAACTTTAATTGTAAGACATTTTTCTTTTAGAGCCTCAGAAACCTCATCCCAAACAGGCATCATTTGCATACAGGGACTACACCATTCAGCATAGAAATCAACAAGCACCGCTAATTCCGATGAAGCTATTACTTCTTCAATAGACTGAGTCATTGGTCTTATCTGTTCTTAATTTGTAACCCACCAAAAATAACATCGGTTTTTAAATGTATGAAAGGCTTTCCTTCTTCAAAAGCTTTGGTCTTATAGATATAGTCTCCAAAAGCGATGGTTGTTTCATCAGGGAAATTTGTACCTCCAAAAACCGTGGTAGCCTTTATTTTCATTGGTATTTCTTCGTCTATAAACAATTCTGCATTACCAAAGACAACATTTACCTTCCCATGGAGATTTTTAGAAACTTCCACATCAGTGAAATATAACTCTCCTTTTCCAAATATTACGTTCATCTCAGGGTTGTCCGGATTATACCGCATAGAACTTGATCCAAACACTGTTGATTGTTCCTTCGGACTTGATTTAAATGAAATTCCCGTAAGCACTTTTATACCCATAAAAATCAGAAAAAATGCGAAAAGGATTCTAAAAAATGGAAAATTGATTCCAAAACCCACTTTTAGAATAATAGAAATACCTGCTAAAATTAACAAAGTACCCCAAAATATTGCGCTAGAGAAGACTGCCATTTTCATATTAGGTTAAATTTTATGCAAATAAGCCAACTTTTATTAAGGCAAACATACGCAATTCCTCATCATATTTATTGACCTTTATCATGGATTTTTCTCACCTGGCGCATAACAGGCTCTTCCAATGGCGTCCACACAGTACTTCGAACTCCCAGCTTCTTTAAGCCCCTGTTGGTCCAGGTATTACTGGTATTAAATAAATGATATTGTCCAACTGCTTCATAGAAATTATCTGTTCCGTATCTAAAAGCTCCAGGGATAAGAATTGGCAGACTATCTTTCTGCTGTAAACTTGCAATTATGTATTCACACAGCTGTCTGTATTCCATATAATCCAACCTAACTGGAACATGCCATTCACCCGGAACAGGTTCTTCCTGTAGGTATTCAACATGCATGGCACTTGCTGTAGGCCAAAATGCCGCAGGAATTACCAGGCGCAAATTCAGGTCTTGCCAATCTTCGGCTTGCGTATAATAAGCCCGTTCTCCCCAACCAAACGATAAGTATGTAAAGGAAGAATCAGCATATTCAAATTCTGAAGGGGGGAAGAGCTCTCGCCAGTCTATAAGCTCAGTGGCAACAGGCACCACAAAGTAAGTGTGGCTGCCACTTGAGGAAATAAAAATATTTATTCCTTCAGCAGCCTGCTCATAATCCCGGTTGACAGGAATTAATCCTAATAAAGAAACCAAAATGGAATATATCATGATAAAGCCTGCCGGAATAGCCAATACAATTCCGATATATTTAAATACCTGTTTTATAATTTATTAAACTATAAAATTTGGGCTTTGTTAAAAAAATACAGACTATTATTCTTATTAAATATCCCACTCATCATTTAGAATGGTCACCGCATGGTGCGCGGTAAGGTCAAAGGCACAGGGCACTACAGATATATAATTTTGAGAAAGTGCATACTCATCGGTATCTTCTCCTTTATCAAAATTGCTGAAGTATCCAGTCATCCAATAATAAGTCCTCCCATGAGGGTCTTTACGTTCATCAAAATTCTCCTGCCACTTTGCACTGGCCTGGCGGCAAATCTTAATACCTTTGATTTTTTTACCTTTTGCAGGAATATTAACATTTAAGGCAACGCCTCTGGGCATTCGGGTCTTAAGAACCTGTCCGATAATTTTGCTTACATATTCTTTGCAATGCTCAAAGTCGGCATTCATAGAATAGTCACATAAGGAAAAACCAACTGCAGGAATGCCTTCTACTGCAGCTTCGATAGCTGCGGACATGGTGCCTGAATAAATGACACTTATAGAGGAATTGGCACCATGGTTTATACCACTTACTACCAAGTCAGGCTCAATTTCCTTTAGAATGATGTGATTTGCCATTTTAACACAATCAACGGGGGTACCTGAGCATTTATATGCACGTATACCCGGAAAAATATCCTCAGAATCCAATCGAAGTGTTTCACCAATGGTTATGGCATGTCCCATACCGGACTGAGGACTGTCAGGAGCTACAACAATCACTTCACCATGCTCTTTGGCAACTTCTATCAAAGTCCTGATTCCCTTAGAGGTAATCCCATCGTCGTTGGTTACTAAAATTAGTGGCCTTTTACTCATTTCTACTTATTAAATTGCAATTAACACCGATTCACCCTCAATGTTCTATTTTTCAGGAGTGAATTTTTTCAAAAGATGATGGCCCATTTTATCCCGTTTGGTGGATAAATAGGTCGCATTGTATTCATTAGGTTCAATCTCCAGTGGGACTACATCAACAATCTCCAAACCATAGCCTATAAGGCCTGCACGCTTCACAGGATTGTTGGTAATCAGCTTAATTTTAGTAATTCCCAGATCTCTGATGATCTGTGCACCAATTCCATAATCACGTTCATCCATTTTAAATCCCAAGTCAAGGTTGGCTTCCACAGTATCACGACCTTGCTCCTGTAGCTTATAGGCTTTCAATTTATTTATAAGCCCTATTCCTCGTCCTTCCTGATTCATATACAAGACCAGCCCTTTTCCTGCTTTTTCCACCATTTCCATTGCTTTATGAAGCTGAGCTCCGCAGTCGCAACGACAAGACCCAAAGATATCACCAGTAATACAGGAAGAATGTACTCTTACAAGAACAGGCTCATTTTCATCCCATGTTCCTTTGACAAGGGCCATGTGAATGTCGTCGGTATTTGTTTGGCGATAAGCTACTAAATCAAAATTACCCCACTCGGTAGGCATTTTAACACCAATTTCACTCTTTATAAGACTTTCATTGTTTAATCTATATTCAATAAGGTCCTTAATCGAAACGAGTTTAAGGTTGAATTTATCGGCTACTTTCCTTAAATCAGGTAAACGGGCCATAGATCCATCCTCATTCATAATTTCAACCAACACACCAGCAGGTTTGAGACCGGCCAATCTGGCAAAATCAATACATGCTTCTGTGTGCCCGGCCCTGCGTAAGACACCACCACGCATTGCTTTTAATGGAAATATATGTCCAGGCTTACCCAGCTCTTCGGGATTAATATCCGGATCAACCAAAGCTTTAATGGTTTTTGCCCTATCTGAAGCAGATATTCCGGTAGTACATCCATGACCCAACAAGTCAACAGAAACTGTAAAAGGTGTAGCATGTATGGCAGTATTTCTACCAACCATCAACTCCAGGCCAAGCTCTTCACATCGATCCTCAATGAGAGGTGCACATATTAAACCTCGGCCATGTGTAGCCATAAAATTAACAATTTCAGGGGTAATCGTTTCCGCAGCACATATAAAATCACCTTCATTCTCCCTGTCTTCATCATCAACCACAATAATAATATTGCCTTTTTTTATTTCTTCAATAGCTTCTTCAATCCTGTCCAGCATTTTCTGTATATCTTAAGTCTCTTTAATTAGTTTTTCAAAAGCCCCTTCCAGCTTTTTGTTAGTCTCTGACCATTGGTAGTTATTTGCTATAAAACTTCTTCCACATTTACCTATGGCATCTGCTTCAGAAGAATCCTTCAATAATCTTTGAATCTTATCGGCAAACTCTTTTTTATTATTCGCAATCAATATTTCCTTATCCGGACAAGCCATCAGAGCTTTATTAGCCAAAGGAGTGGTAATGGACGGCAAGCCAACAGCCATAGATTCAAGTAATTTATTTTGCAGGCCTGAACCGGAAAATAAAGGTGCTACAAAGATCTTACTTTTCGCTAGAAATACTGTAATGTCTTCTACATATCCGGTTACAACTACATCCTTAGATTGCAAAGACAAAACTTCCTGTGAAGGACTTGTTCCTGCCAGGCAAATCTTAACTGATGTCCCGCTTTTGCGCAATTCAGGCAAAACCTCTTTGACCAGGTATTTACATGCCTGAATATTGGGATGATACCCCATATTTCCTGTAAAAATAACATCATATTCCTTCTTCTCCACAGGATCACACTGTAAAAATTTTTCATTTACTCCATTGATAAGAATATCCAGCCTGCCTGTGTCGCCAAGTGCTTCTCCATCTGCTTTACTGATAATAGAATATCCATTAAAAAGATCAAAAGCCCGTTTTTCATAGTGCTTCAATCTTTTTGCTTCTATGGAAATCATAAATCTTTCATACCAGCGGGATAAAGAAACGCGTTTGTTCATTCCCGCAGAAAAAGCATCCATAAAATCAAGGTAGTATTTAACATTCAAATCAAAAGGAATGTTCTCTATCAATCTTATCAGTTGAACATAGCAAATATCGATTTGGTGTTCCTTTATTATGCGCTCAATGGCCTTCTTCATTTTAGAAGATCTAAAGAAATGAACCTGAAAAGGCTGCGCACTGAATATTCCTGCCAGAAGACTAAAAAATCGAGCAGGCAAAGACCGGTGAATTATGATCAGTTCTTTACAAAATGCCCTAACATGGTTAAGATCCTTTTCCTCAGGCATAGAATGTGTCAGACACACCAGAAAGATCTCGTGCTTTTGACTCAGGTCTCTTATCTGATGATAAGCTCTGAGTTTATCCCCTTTATCTGTCGGGTAAGGAAATCTGGATAAAGCTACAACGATCTTCATATTAGCTGAAAATAAAAATTTTCGAACTCCCTTACAAGTAATTGCCAATCGTATTTTTCTCTGGCCAATTGTGAGGCATTGCCGGATACGGATTTTCTGAGTTCATCCTGTTCAATCAAACACAAAATATGGCGTGCAAAGGTTTTGGCATCATCTGCGATCAGTAAATGCTTTCCATCTTCATAGTCAATACCTTCTGCACCAATTAATGTTGAAACAATGCATTTACCCAAAGCCATGGATTCAACAATTTTTAACCGCATTCCTCCACCTGAAAATAATGGTACAATCACCACCTGATACTTCTGAAGAAATGCATATGCGTCATCCACCATCCCATGAAATGTAATTCCCTCTATCGCCAATTCTTTAAATTTTTGAGACGCATTTTTTCCGGCAATATGGAAAGTAATATTCTTATTGGTTCTGGACAGCAGAGGCCAGACTTTTTCAATAAACCATTCAAGGCCCTGAGCATTGGGCTGCCATTCTAAGCTGCCTAAAAAACAAACTGTGCAAGGTTCAGGATCAGCTTCAGAAGG
The DNA here is from genome assembly GCA_046313675.1 of Cytophagaceae bacterium. GTDB lineage: Bacteria > Bacteroidota > Bacteroidia > Cytophagales > Cytophagaceae > JBKBXU01. The sequence goes on along the minus strand of JBKBXU010000004.1, from coordinate 24,885 downwards.
TTTTATCATCTCTAAATCCACTCCGGCATTGATCACTTTTAAAGGTTTGGCATAGCCATTTTCCCTATAAAACAATGCATCCTGATCCGTAATAGCTACAATACCATCAAACCTGGAGAAATTTTCCATCTCAAACCTGCGAATTTTCTTGCTGAGGATTTTAAGGTATGTCTTCTTGATAAGATTTTTTTCCTTTTGTGCCAAACGCTCCCAAATTTGATACTCAATATTATGCGATCTTAGTACCACAGGAGCTGAAGAATATTTTCTAAAAACATCTATATAAATAACCAGATAGATTCCTTCCACCTGAATAACATCATAGGTATTTGAAGACAGCAGTTGCATAAGTAGGTTTCTGAAATCCTCAGAAATAAACCGCTCCACATTATATGGCATTTTCCTTCCCAGACTCAGAAGTAATCCGGAAGCAGATATATCAGCCGGAACATAAGCGGCATGTATGTCGGCTACTGATACCATCACAGCAGGATCCTGAAAATGCTTCCTGGTGTTAATGGCTGCCATGGTAACTTTATGGCCAAAACGATTGAGGTATTTAGTCACATTATAAGTGGCAAGGTTCCCTCCATCATTTAGAGGATAGGGAATCCGATTGGTCACCTGCAAAATATTTAACTGTCTCATCGCTTCTGGCTTAAACACTTTTCAAGAGTAGCAAATAGTTTAGTGGCCGTTTTATCCCAGGAAAATTCCATCCTGCGTTTCCTTCCAAGCTCTACCAGACTCTCACGCAAGGCAGGATCAGAGGCGATTTTCTTCAATCCTCCTGCTATAGATTCTATAGAAAACGGATCAACCCGAAAAACAGCATCTCCACCTATTTCCGGCATAGCCGTTACATTTGAAGTTATGACCGGAACATCACAATACATCCCTTCTACTATAGGAATACCGAAACCCTCAAAATAAGATACATAGGCGATTGCCAAAGCACTGCCTATCACTTTCCCAAGCTCATCTGAAGGTAAATGGTCAATAAAAACAACATCATTTTTGAAGCCCATTCCTTCATAAGCTTCCCTGATGGGGCCTGTCCACCACATTTTCCGACCAACAATCAAAAGCTTATGTCCTCCGTCGTCAGATTGTTTAAATAAATCAAAAGCCTTGAAAAGGTTGATCAGGTTCTTTCTCGGATGCAAAGACCCTATGAATAAAAAATAAGGATTACCGCCAAGATATTTATTTCGGATGGCTTTTTTCTGATCTTCACTAACCGGCTTAAAGCCTTCATTTGCCCCGTTATAGATTACATCTATGTTATCATCTGCGATACCATACAGCTCTTTGATATTGCTTTTGCTAAATTCTGACACCGTAGCAATCCTTTTTGCATGGGCAGCAAATCTTGGAAAAAAATAACGATAATATTTTCTTACCAGAAAAGGCAGGTCTTTAGGATAGTATTCAAAATTAAGGTCATGGATTACTGCTACCGAAGGCACTTTCGATGATAGTGAAAGATAGCCATCCGGAGACAAAAAAACATCTGCCTTTATTTTTCGCAGAATCCTGGGTATAGCATACTCAAACCATATGTAAAATAAGAAAGGATGCCTTGCCTGTGGAAATACTACTATGGGCGTAACATTGGAAGAAAAAACAAAATCCTCATGATACTTTCTGTCAAACAAAAAATAGAAATGATGCTCGGGATGGGCTGCTGTAATACGTTTAAGCGTTTCGTATGTAAACCAGCCAATTCCATCCAGTTTATCTTTAATTAATAACCTTGTATTGACAGCAATTTTCAAATTTCAAAAATAAATTATTTTTAATGTCTCAGCTTTACTAATTTTGATCCCTTATATCATGAAGAACTATATAAAATATTTTTTACAAAAAATTCTGGGGTTCGAAAATTACCTTTTTCTCTTTTCCCTAATCAAGATCCGAACACTGGAACTTGACAGAAAGGAGAACGATTTTCTATATTTTCTTAATATGATACCCAATAAGGGAATTGTTCTTGATATAGGTGCAAATATAGGTATAATGACCGTAAAACTTGCCAAAAGATTACCTAATGCCAAAATCATTGCCTTTGAGCCTGTTCATCATAATCTGAGTACATTAAAAAAGATTTCAACCTATTTTAATCTGAAAAATGTAAAGATTTTGGACATAGCATTGGGCAATGAAGAAGGTATGGTAAAAATGGTTATGCCGGTAATGGGTTCAGTAAAAATGCAGGGGCTGAGCCATGTTCTTCATAGCAGCATCAAAGATTTTAATGAAGGAGAAACTTTTGATGTACCTATTAAAAAATTGGACACACTTCCCGAACTTGTACTTAATTCAGAGCCTCTCACTGCCATTAAACTGGATGTAGAAAACTTTGAATATTTTGTTCTAAAAGGTGGAGAAGAACGGATAAAAAAAGACCGTCCTGTTATTTATACCGAATTGTGGGAGAATGAAAATAGGGAGCAGTGTTTTGAATTCGTGAAAAATCTTGGTTACTCCATACAAGTATTACAAAAAAACAAACTTGTACAATTCAATCCGGAGAAGCATAAGACCCAGAATTTCTTCATGGTTCCATAAGAGGCTTTGCTTAGCCAATTACCGTTCCCAACATGACCGCTATTTCTTTTAACAGGGCTTTCAGGTGTAAATGTACTTGTTGCGCCTTCAAAAGATCTTCCTCACTCAAAGCGTCCAGCATGGTTTTCTGATTTTCCTTAATCAGTTTCTCAATTTCCTTTTTCTTAAGCCTTAATATAATCTTGTGAGAAATACTGGATAAGATTTCAACATCAGTCGGGATAAAGATTTCATGTTTTCCCCAACCTTCACTAATGGAATATTTGTTGGTAACCAAATCAATGATGGTCTTGCGTATTTCTTCGTCCTCACTTCTGAGCAAATACTGTTCATCGACAAGCATTCCCTTTCCTGCAGCTTCCCTGATCATATGCATAATTCTGGAAAAAACAGGAGTAACAAAGGTGATATCCTGTGTCTCCCCCAATAAATAATCAAGCAACTGCTGTTGCTCGTCGATCATTTCTTTTCCGTAACTGACCATCAGGCGCATGATTTCTCTTTCCTGGATGTAGGCTAAATCCTCCTTATCCTGCTTTGGCTCATAAAAAGCCTCTGCCATTGCCTGGTCATCGACGTACTGAAGTTGATCTTCTTCGTCTTTCTTTTGTTTATGCCGCTTGCTGAGCTGAATTTTATTAAATTCTGTAATCAGGATATTTTCATCAATGTCAAGCATGCCTGCACACTGGCGAAAAAAAACCGATCTCTTTATAGAGTCAGGTATCTTCGAGATGCTGTCAACAATTTCTCTGATTACACCGGCTTTTTTCAATGGATCACCCTGAATATCCTGAAGGGCAAGCTCGGTTTTAAAAGTGATAAAATCTTTCTTATTCTTTTTTATAAATTCATTGAAGGCCTCGCCCCCAACTTTTTTAATATAACTGTCAGGATCATCTCCATCGGGGAATACCGTTATATGGACATTCAAACCCTCCTCCAAGATAAGATCCGTACCTCGTAAAGAAGCTTTGATCCCGGCTGCATCGCCATCATACAAAACGGTAATATTATCAGTAAACCGCTTGATCAGCTTTATCTGATCCACAGTTAATGAAGTTCCGGAAGAACTAACCACATTTTCTATACCTGCCTGATGCAGTGATATAACATCTGTATACCCTTCCACCAGGAGACAATTATCAAGCTGGCGTATGGCCTGCCTTGATTGATAAAGTCCGTATAGAACATGACTTTTATGATAGACTTCTGTTTCAGGAGAATTAAGGTATTTCGGTTGATTCTTTTCTGCTTTGAGAATACGTGCACCAAAACCGATAACCTTACCGGACAAATTGTGGATAGGAAAAATTACACGTCCTCTGAAACGATCGTAATGCCGGACACTTTTATCTTCCTGCTCTTTCCGAATAGACAATCCGGCTTTTTCCAAAAACTCAATATTGTAGCTGTTTTTTAAAGCGGTATGCGTCAAACCGTCCCAAATATTTAAGCTATAACCCAGATCGAATTTCTTAATGGTGGGATCATTAAACCCTCTTTCCCTGAAGTATGATAAACCGATCGAACGTCCTTCATCATGGTTGTGGAGTAGATCACTAAAGTAGTCCTTTGCATAATTAAGAACGATGTAAAGACTTTCTCTGTCATTCCGTTGCTCTTCGGCTTCTCCTGTCTCATCTTCCTTAATCTCAATACCGTATTTGCCGGCGAGCCATTGAATAGCTTCAATATAGCTTATGCCTTCAATGTCCATTATAAAATTAATGGTATCTCCGGATTTGCCGCAGCCAAAACACTTATAAATCCCTTTATCCGGAGTTACGGTAAATGAAGGTGTTTTTTCGTTGTGGAACGGACAGCAAGCAGACAGGTAATGCCCCTTTCTCTTCAAGGATACAAAATCAGATATGACATCTTCAATAGAGATGCTCTGGTGAACCTGATCAATAACTTCGGGAGAAATTCGCATAAGTTTATTCTGAAGCGTCTGCTAAGATACGAAAATGAATAGCAATAACTGAAAATAGCTGGTAATTTTTTCCCCGTGATTAACGATGCGTAACTGGAAATTTGTGCGGTTTCGAACCTTTATTCATAATTCTTTTTTATACCTTTAGCAGGTAATTAATAAATTATGGGAAAAGAGTTTAAAACACCTTCACAGGTAATATATGTTTGTACAGGAAGCAAGTGTGGCAAAAAGGGAGGAAAAGAGATAAGTAAACTATACCGTAGTTTTATAAAAGACCACGGACTCAAAAATGAAGTGGAGGTGATAAAAACTGATTGTACAGACCGTTGTAAATTTGCCCCGATAGTGTGTTTTCAGCCACAAAATACCTGGTACCACGAATTAAACTATCTGGAAGCATCACAAGTAATTGAAGAAGAAACAGGCATAAAAAAATAAGGTCGTTCACTATATAGTAAACGACCTTATTTTTCTATGCCATGTAAGTATTATCCTTCATACTTTATGTTTCTTACCTGCTTGTCAATCATAAACAAGCCAACACCTTCTTCTCCGATAACATCAAACAGTTCAAGCATTCTTCTAGCGATGAACTCCTCTTCAATTTGCTCATTCAAGAACCACTGAAGGAAGTTAACAGTCGTATAATCTTTTACTTTATAGCAACGGTCTACAATCATATTAATGGACTGAGTGATGGAAATCTCGTGCTGTAAAGCTGCTTCAAAAACAGACTTTAAAGATTCAAAATCCTGCTGAACATCCGGAAGACCTGGGGAAATAGCTCTTCCTCCTACGTCATTAATATATTTAAATAGCTTAAGCATATGCTCACGCTCCTCTCCGGCTTGCTTATAGAAATGCTCCGCACTGTAATCAAACCCGCGTTGATCACACCAGGAAGCCATAGCGAGATAGGCAGACGATGAAATCGCTTCACGCTTCACCTGCTCGTTTAATATTTGTTCAACTTCCTCAAGAAGTGATGTTTTTTGCCTCAATAGGTCCTTCATAGTATCTCCTTTCAAATAAAAATTCCTGTTTCAGGTATATTCTAAAACACTCAAATTTACGAAAAAGTTTGCATATATGTTGTATTGCAGGGAAATATGGAATGAGTCTAAATAAAAGAAACTCTAGGGATTACAAATCAGGGAGCGATTGGATAAACCTCTTTTTAAGGAATTTATACGGGGATACTGAACAGTCGTTCGTAAATAATGCTGTTCAATTCCAGCATTGCTCTAGCTCCTGCCAGTAGTTCACGAAAGTCAAGAACTCCTTGCACCGAAAGCACATAGCATCTGTCGCTACCACATGGTGCAATAATTTCAAAATCGGCAGAAGGAGAAGGATCTGAAACCATAGCCTCAAGATCTATGGAATCCACCATTTTTTTCAGACAAAAGAAGCAGGGAATGGTAAATGAGGTAGAGTCACCATTAAATTCAACAACCAGACGATTGGATTTATTGGACTGGTACACTATGCCATTGGCAGTGCTAAAAAGTTCTACTATTTCCTCTTTTACAGTCATTTAGTTTATTTTAAGGGCTTTTACCTCCTTTGATGAAACAAAAATAATCATTATTTATAATTAGTCCAAATAAAGACGCAAAAAGAACATGGACTTTTTAAAAAAAATTCAAAATCCCGGATAAAAAACAACTTATTGAAAAAAATATTTGTTAATAAAACTAGCAAAAGCCGTAACTTGCACTAATAATTAAATTCCATAATTTTAATACACTCCAATGGCTAGAAGCAAGGAAGATATACTCAAAGCACTTAGTACCGTTCAGGAGCCGGATCTGAAACAAGATCTGGTAACATTGGGAATGATAAAAGAACTAGAAGTGAGCGGTAATAAGGTCAGTTTTACTGTAGAGCTTACTACCCCGGCCTGTCCGCTCAAAGAAGTTATAAAGAATGATTGTATAAATACCATACATCGTCTTATAGATGATAAACTGGAAATTACGGTAAACTTTACTGCCAATGTAACCTCTACCAGATCCAATGCACCTGTTTTACCCGGAGTTAAAAATATCATCGCCGTTGCTTCCGGCAAGGGAGGCGTAGGAAAATCAACCGTTACCGCTAACCTGGCCATTGCCCTGGCAAAAACCGGTGCCTCGGTGGGACTTATAGATGCAGACATTTTCGGACCATCCATTCCGGTCATGTTTGACCTGGAAGATGATAAACCAAGAATAGTTGAAGAAGACGGAAAACATAAAATCATTCCTCTTGAACAATATGGAGTTAAACTGATTTCCATTGGATTACTTACCCCTGCCGACAGTGCAGTGGTTTGGCGCGGGCCAATGGCTAGTTCCGCTTTAAAACAATTAATTGGAGATTGCGAATGGGGAGAATTGGACTACATGCTTATAGATCTTCCTCCGGGAACAAGTGATATACATTTAACCCTTGTCCAAACCGTTCCGGTAACGGCAGCCATTATTGTTACAACACCTCAAAAAGTGGCTATTGCGGATGCACAGAAAGGACTTGCCATGTTCCTGCAACCTCAGATAAATGTTCCTGTACTTGGTGTTGTTGAAAATATGGCTTATTTTACACCGGAAGAACTACCTGATAACAAATATTATATATTTGGGAAAGACGGTGGAAAGCAATTAGCTGAAAAGCATAATTTACCCTTATTGGGACAGATTCCATTGGTGCAGGGCATCAGGGAAAGCGGCGACTCTGGAAGGCCGGCCGTCTTAGATTATACGGTGTCCTCAAAAGCTTTTATGAACCTGGCAGAAACTGTAGCCCAACAAATAGCAATCAGAAATGCTACAAAGGATACAAGCAAAAAAGTAGAAATTAAATACTAAAAAAGTGGAGAATACAACTGTGAATTCCGGGCTTATAGAAAAAATAGAACAAGCACTTGACAGCATCCGCCCTTATCTGGAAGCTGATGGAGGCAATGTAAAGGTCATCGAAATAACCGATGATTATGTGGTAAGGCTAGAAATGCTGGGAGCATGTGGCACTTGCCCTATGTCTGCCATGACCTTAAAAGCTGGTGTTGAAGAAGCTATTAAAAAAGCTGTTCCTGAAATTACCAAAGTAGAAGCAATCAACGTTTATCCGGCTTAAAGCCGGTTTTGAACTTAAACTTATTACTGATGTTTTACATCAGTAATATTCTATTAAGACATATATTAAATGAAAATAGGAATTTTTTTCGGGGGTCAATCAAGAGAAAGAGAAATATCTTTTGCAGGGGGGCGTACCGTTTTCGACAATTTAAATAAAATTCTTTTTGAGGCCATACCTGTCTTTGTTGACAGTACAGGAAATTTCATCCTGCTTGACTGGCAATACATATATAAAGGCACCATTCGTGATTTTTATCCTCCACTGGAGGCCATACCTGATTCCCCTCACGGATTTCAGGTCTATATAGAATCACTTACCAACCTTAGTCCAGATCAACAGGATAAACTGATCAATAAAGTAGGCCGGAGAATTTACCCTCATGAATTCAGCGCACTGATGGATTTTGCCTTTTTGGCATTACATGGCCCCTATGGAGAGGACGGTAATATTCAGGGTATTCTTGAATGGCATAATATTCCGTACACCGGATGTGGAATTTTACCTTCTGCCATAGGAATTAATAAGCTTGTGCAAAAAGGCCTTATGGCCAATGCCGGTTTTAAAGGACCAAAATTCACAAAGCTTTCTAAGAAGGAGTGGTTAAACACCTCCGATAAAGAACCGATATTTAAGAGATTAAAAGGCGAATTGGGACTTCCTTTTGTGCTAAAAGCCCCTTATCAGGGATCTTCTATTGGAATATCCGTAGTTTCGACAGAAGATATACCCCAATTTACCAAATCTGTATACAGATGTTTTTTCCTTCAGGAAATCACTGCCACAGAATGGAACAGCCTGAGTGAAGACCGAAAAGTTTTCTTTATAAGACAGTTAACTGACATTCGTGAAGGCATAGGCATGCCGGTCATGGTAGCCGGGGAACAGGTAAACCATCCTGAAGATCTTCTTAGCCTCATAGGAAAGCACTTTGAAAATTCCACCGAAGCAATAACATTGGAAAGCCTGGATAATGAAGAGGAAATAATTGCAGAAAGTTTTCTTCAGGGTAAAGAGTTTTCATGCATTGTGATTCAAGAAGAAAACGGAGAGCCCTTATCTCTACCTCCAACAGAAATTGTAAAGGGGAACAACCTCTTTGACTATAGATCAAAATACCTTCCGGGTATGAGTCGCAAAGTGACTCCAATTAATCTTTCGGAAGAGCAAATAGAAAACATCAGAAAAGATTGCCAGCGCTTATTTAAAGAGCTAAACTGCAATGTTTATGCCCGTATTGATGGATTTATAAATGATAAAGGAGAAATTTTCCTTAATGATCCAAATACTACTTCGGGAATGCTTCCATCCTCTTTTTTCTTCCACCAGGCAGCAGAAATAGGCATGAACCCTTCTCAATTCTTAAGCTACATCATAAGAACATCTCTGGCCGAAAGAATAAAAACGGGCAAAAAAACATTTACGCTTAAGAACCTGCTTTCAAAGTTGGACGAGAAACTGCACAAGCTCAGCACCGAAGATATTCAGAAAACGAAAGTGGCAGTTATCATGGGTGGCTTTTCTTCAGAAAGACATATTTCAGTAGAAAGCGGAAGAAACATTTACGAGAAACTCTCGTCCAGTAAAAAATATGAACCGATACCGGTATTCCTTACCGGAACAGAAGAAGAACATGAGCTTTATGTGATTCCGGTAAACGTTATGCTTAAGGATAATGCGGATGACATAAAGGAAAAGGTAAAAGCCTCAAGTTATGAAAAGCATCCAATACTTAAGCAAATCATGAACGAGGCGGAAGGCATTACAAAAAAATATGTCAACAATATTATTGCCTATCCTCAAAAAATCACCTATCCTGAACTAGCAGAGATGGTTGATGCTGTATTTATTGCTTTGCACGGCAGACCGGGCGAAGATGGCGCTGTTCAGGCAGAACTTGAAAAATACCATGTACCTTACAATGGTTCCGGCATAGAAAGCTCACAAACGACCATCAATAAATATGAGACAAACCGGATTCTAAGAAATAATGGCATTAAAGTAGCCAATCACATGCTCGTTCATCTTGATGAATGGCAAAAAGATCCGGAGGCTTTGCTACAGAAGGTAAGCCAATCCTTTGATTTTCCTATTATCGTAAAACCTGCAGACGATGGTTGCAGTTCTGCGGTAAAAAAGATCAAGAACACCCGGGAACTGGAAGCTTTTGCCAAGCTCATCTTCGGGTTGGAAGATGCGCACAATTCACCCAGTGCAACGTTTCGGGGCATTAAATACAATGAAGAATTTCCATTGAAGACCTTCTTCCTGATCGAAGACCTGGTATCAAAGGGTGACGCGAAACATTTCCTTGAAATAACCGGTGGACTGATGACGCGTTATAACGATCAAGGCGAGATTGAATACGAGATTTTTGAACCTTCAGAAGCTTTAGCCAGCGGAGATATTCTTTCTCTGGAAGAAAAATTCCTGGCCGGTGAAGGTCAAAACATTACCCCTGCCAGGTTTGCAGGTGATGAGGAAGGATATAAAAAAGTAGCTTCCCAGGTAAAAGCTGAACTAGAAAAAACAGCTCGTATATTAAATGTTCAGGGTTATGCCCGTATAGATGCCTTTGTACGTATTTATGATAACCTGAAAGCAGATACAATAATAATAGAAATTAATTCGTTACCCGGTATGACTCCGGCAACCTGTATTTTTCATCAGACTGCCATCAACGGGTACAAGCCATATGATTTTATTGATAAAATTTTAAGCTTTGGAATCGATAGAGAAAAAACACGAAAAAGACATGCCATCCAGGGTAAGTAACCTGTTGAAGTCAAAAAAACCATTGTATTTCCTTATTAATATAGGTATCATGGTTTCTATTGTAGTAGTAATGATCCTGACCTTTTTCTACTACTACCTTCCCAAAACCACACGGCATGGGGAAAGTATCACCGTGCCATCTTTAGTAGGTATGAACCTTAGTGAACTGGATCAGTTTTTGGGAACAAGAGAATTGCGTTATCAGGTCAACGATTCTTCCTATTCGGGAGATGTTAAACCATTTACTATTTTAAATCAAAATCCGGCACCCGGATCTAAAGTCAAGCAAAACAGGAAAATTTATGTAACGGTAAGTTCCAAAATTCCTCCTATTGTAAAAATGCCGAAGCTTAAAGATAAATCTTTAAGGGAGGCCGAGATGCTGTTAAAAAGTTATGGACTTGATATGGATGTAACTTATGAACCCAGCCCATATTCCAATCTGGTTCTTGACCAGCAGTTCAATAATAAAACCATAGAAGAAGGTGCATCCATAGCGAAAGGAAGTAAGATAAAACTTGTTGTAGGTAACGGAACCGGGACAGATAAAATAGAAATTCCTGATCTGGTTGGTATGCCACTGGATGAAGCTAAAATAAGTGCCGCTGTTCTGGAATTGCAAATAGAAGTATTCAAAACCGAATTTTCACCTGATCATGCTCCAGGTACTATTATCAGACAAAAACCATCGACAGGTTCCGGAAGAACAATGAATCGCGGTGAGGTAATAGACCTTTGGGTGGCCCAGTAGTTTAACCTTGTAAGTATGAGATATTTTTTCCTGATGTTGCTGTTAGTGCTTAGCCTGAATTCCATGGCACAAATGGTGATATCGCCGCTCGGCTACGATGTTGGCAGGGAAAATGGAGAAAACCATAATACTGCAAGGATATCCTCCGAAGATAAGGACACCCTGAACCTACCTTTTTTCGAAGAGTTCTCCCAAAAAAGCATTTACGCCGATACCAATAAATGGATGCCGGGCAGTGGTGTATTCATAAACAGCAACTATCCTTTGAGTCCACCCAGCTACAATGTCGCCACATTTGACGGCATGGATGCTTTTGGCAAACCTTATAACACTGGCTCCAATATTAACCTCGAGGGATGGGCAGACCGTCTGGTTTCCAGACCCATTGACCTTTCCGAAATTCCTGAAAATTACGATTCCCTTTACTTCAGCTTCTTCTGGCAGGCAGCAGGATTAGGAGAAAAACCCGATCCCGGAGACTTTCTTATTCTAGAGTTTAAAAATGACAACAATGTCTGGGAAACCGCATGGCAACAGCGGGGAGAAGGAAGCGTATACGCAGACCTTGGCTTTAAATACCAGGAAGTAAAAATTACAGAACCACGATTCTTATTTAAAGGATTTCAATTCCGCTTCTCCTCTCACGGAAGGCTTTCCGGAAATTTTGATGTATGGAATGTAGACTATATTTATTTTAATAAGTCTCGTGCAGAAGGAAATATGAGGATTACTGATATAACCATTTCAAAACCTCCAAGTTCTATATTGAAGAATTATTTCTCAATGCCTATAAAGCAGTTTATAGCAAATTATAAAAATGAAATCACCGACTCAATACAATACAACGTAAACAGCATGTTTAACCCTTTTGATCCTACCAGACCAGATGACATTGTTCACGTTTCCACAGATACTACAAGTATTTTAACAGAGGATCATAACATTATAATAGAAAAAATATTTCCATCAATTGAGCACCTTTACAGACAAGAAATCACAAAATCATGGGATCTTGATCCTAATGATTTTACTAGTTTTTTAACGTCGGAACACTTAATTCTAAAAACTCATATAGAACTTAATGGAGGAGACAGTGATACCATTATAACTGGTATAGACTTTAGAATAAACGATACTTTAACCAGGCATACCATTATAGGCAATTACTACGCCTACGATGACGGCAGTGCAGAGTTTGGTGCAGGTCTTGAAAATGAATACGGCGGAAAAATAGCCTATGAGTTTAACCTAAACGTGGAAGACACCATTACCGCCATAGATATTTACTTTCCAAGAATGAACAGAAATCTTAATAACTTTCAGTTAAGACTTCTTGTATGGAAAGAAATTGAACTGAACGGAGAAGGAGAAAACATACTTTACGGGGGCAAGGATAATGATCATATTATTCCATTAATTTACGGAAACTGGCAAAACCATTACATCCGATACAAACTTCGGGAGCCTGTGGTAACTTCCGGCAAATTCTACATTGGATTTCAGCAATTTACTTTATTTCAGGTTCCTGTAGGCTTTGATGTAAACACCAACAGTGCCGATAAAATCTTTTATAAAAAAGGAAACACCTGGCATGCCTATGATAAAGAACCCGGCAGCCTTATGATGCGCCCGGTATTTGGAGACCCAAGCATAGTATTATCCACCAAAAAACCTGTAGAAGAAGCCAAAGAAAACTTCCCTTCCATACCTACCCCACTTACCATTTACCCAAATCCAACTTCAGGTATGTTATATTTCCAGGAACCTGTAAAAGATGTAGTTGTTATGGACTTAAGCGGCAGAAAAGTCATGACACACAGCTTCTCAGTTTTTGACACAGAATTTTCCATTAATATGGAATCCCTGCAGGACGGCATGTACATTTTACAGATCAACGACGGAAAAGCTTTATTTGTAAGAAAAGTAATCTTGCGTAAATAATCACCTGAATTATTTGATAGATTTCGCATGAGCAGCAAAGCATAGCTCTTTCTGTTAAAGTTTGACACGGGAGTTGCGCAAGCGTATAAAGACGTCTATTGGTAGCACGAAGAAGGATACACGATGAGGTCTGATCCGGTTAAGGGTATGGCTGACGACTCTTTTCGATTTAGTGCCAAATCCCGTCCGTACGACCTTGCCGGACTTGGCGAGGGGTATAGTCTGACGGCATTGAAATTTTAATATTTCCTTCAATCCTTTTTCTCTGCTGATAGTACGTAAATTAGTTATCAAGATTACAAATCCTGTTGGATCAGGCTGGCTCCCTTGTTTTAGGGGAGCTGCCGAAGGCTGAGGGGTTGTTTTATACTTAACCACTTCTTATGGTTTCAAAAAGGGGTACGAAGAAGGGCTAAAACGGAAATAAATACACGATGATCCGCTGAAGCGGATTCACAAGGGGCTGATTCGATGTATTCTTCTAGTAGAAAGTTCTATTGCATATTCCAGGTTTAAATTAAAGCACTTCAATAACAAACAATCTGGGCGTAAAACACAAGATAAATACGATCAGGGAAAACCATCCTAAAATCTTACGCGGAAGGCTTAAGGGTTTTTCTATCAAAGCAGGTGGGTGGTAAACTCCCAGAAAACGCCCAACGACAAAAGAGAAAAACAACCAGCCACTTGAAATTACCAAATCCGGTAACAAATATTCTATCAGAAATTGCAGTGAAAATATAATTACAGCAATCATTACTTTATTAGCAACCGAAGTCTGGAGCCGTGAAAATATCATATATAGAAAAAATATATACACTACCGAGAAATAGGCAAAACTTCCCATGTCATCGAATATATTTCCAAAGGGATTATTTTTAAAAATTCCCACACCCGCAAATAAGACAAATACACCAAATATTATAGGTGAAATAAGGTAATGTCGCCGGCTTCCAAAAAGTCCAAATAAAATGTGCCCTCCGTCCAACTGTCCGACCGGCAACAGGTTAAAGGCGGTAAATAACAAAGCCAGGTATCCTGCAAAAAGTATGGGGTAATGCATCATTTCGTAGTGGTTGGGGATCAGTGCCGGATCTTCGACTACAAAATGTTCAAAAAATTTAAAAACAAGGTTACTACCCAGGCTGTACATCACCACTTCTTCCAACTCCTTCCCTGTACTTTCTTTAAATTCTCCCACAATATATCCCTTAGTATATACCGTATCGGCATAGTTTTCACCAAATTCAGCATATTCGGGGTGTATAGTATAAATATACTCCTGAGGAGGAAGGTGGGTAAAACCATACCACAAAAGGATGAGAGCTGCAAAAAAACCAGCCAAGGGGCCGGCTATGCCAATATCAAAGATCTGCTTGGTAGAATATAGCCGACTTTTGATTTTTATAAAAGCCCCAAACGTACCGAGCGAATTTGTAAAACCCAAAAAGAAAGGTAGGTAAAATGGCAGGGAAACTTTCACCTTATAGATTCTTGCGGTGATGTAATGGCCAAATTCATGAATGGTAAGTATGCCAAGGAAAGAAATAGAATACACCAGCCCTCTCTTCAATTCTTCCGTACCAAGCCATGAGGGCCAACGAAAGCCTTCCATAAAAAACCCTTTTCCAAGTGTCCATTCTGCCCCTGCAAGCGTAGTTGTAAAAAGCGTAATAAGAAAAAGAGAAATTTGAATTAACCGGGTTTTAGTTTTTTTTCGCATTTTGTAAGATCTCAAGAATGGTCACAGGCTTATTTACCTGCACACAATGCATACCTGTCTGTAATGCTCCCTGAATATTATCAAGATTGTCATCAAGAAATAAGGTTTCCTCCGGAATAAGTCCCTGCTCCTTTAGAACAAATTCATATATTTCCAAGTCAGGTTTTCGCATTCCAATTTGATAAGAAAAATATACCTTTTCAAACAAATTATGTAAATCTTTTTCCCCTGATGATTTAAAAAGGATATTGTTCAGTTCGAGGATATGGATATTATTGGTGTTACTCAGAACAAACAAGCGGTAATTATTGCTGAGATTGCGAATTAAATTAATTCGTTCAGTGGGGATATCCATTAACAGAGCATTCCAGGCCTGGTCGATTTGAAGATCAGTGAGTGTTGTTTTTAATTCTTTACGAATGAGGTCTCGGAATTCCCCATCATTGATCTGCCCGGTATCGTAGGCCTGAATAATATTGAGTGCTTCAAAACGTGCAACAACTGAATAAATATCACAATTACAAAGACTTGAAAAAGCCTGAAATGTCTGGTCAAACTCAATGTCAATCACCACGCCACCTAAATCAAAGATGATATTTTTAACTTTTGAAATGTCCATTAAGCATTAAACAAAATTACTATGAAAAATTGTTTTGATATGTGGGCGCAAATATGTAAAATTGCAACCCGAAAAACAATGAGAGAAATTCTCTTATCGGAAAGAATAGAATTATTGAAATAAAGATATTTTAGTTGTTTTACAGCTAAAAGGGCCCTTAGCTCATTCGGTTAGAGCACCTGACTCATAATCAGGTGGTGGCTGGTTCGATTCCAGCAGGGCCCACAAAAGCTTCCATCCCGGAAGCTTTTTTTATTTTACCGCTTTGTATTGTTCCTAAACTGTTTTCCTGTAAAAAACAGAAGCACTCAAACATAAGCCTGAGTGCTCCCTTCATTGTTGTTGGAAATTAATTAACATAGTAAAAAACCTGCAGAGTACATCCCGTACCCCACAGGCTTACCTAACCATTATAAATAGCTAACACAGGCCTTGCCTGAGCTAACTACTCATAAAAAAAACACCTCAATGATTTTCAAGATTATACTCTTCCGTCAACAGGTAAATCAAGCGTTCTCTTACTTGCTTGTATTCGGGCAATTCTATCATAGTCCTCTTATCTCTTGGCCTTGGAATATTAATCTCTACAATTTCCCCAATGGTAGCTGCCGGCCCATTGGTCATTACAACTACCTTATCTGAAAGATATATTGCTTCTTCAATATCATGAGTTACCATTACAATGGTTTTCGCCTGCTCTTCCATTTCCCACAGTTTAAGTAATTGCTCATGCAGGGACCCTTTTGTCAAAGCATCCAGAGCTCCAAAGGGCTCATCCAGCAACAATACCGAAGGGTTAATGGCAAAAGCCCTGGCAATGGCCGTACGCTGCTTCATTCCTCCGGATATTTGCCCCGGCAGTTTATCTTTGTGTTGAATAAGATTCACCATTGTAAGATACTTTTCAACGATTGCTTTCTTCTCAGCCTTGGTCTTATCCTTTAATACAGAATCAACGGCTTCGTAAATATTATCCCAGATGGTAAGCCATGGCAACAGTGAATAATTCTGAAACACTATCCCTCTATCCGGGCCGGGTGCGGTCACTTTCTGGTAGTTCAGCACAACCTCCCCTTTGGTAGGCTTAGTAAATCCGCTAATGGTATTTAGCAAAGTAGACTTGCCACAACCAGAGTGGCCGATAAGGGAAACAATCTCCCCTTTTTTAATATTCAAACTTATATCTTTAAGTGCAGTATATTCACCTTTTAGTGAGGGAAAACTAACCGTTAAATCCCTGATTTGTATGCTTAAAGAAGAATGAAAAATCGCTTTTTCTTCTTTTTTAGTATTAGTTTCCATAGGACAATTTCTTTTCAATCAAACTAAACATTCTATCAAAAAACAATCCCACAATCCCGATAATAAGAATGGCGGACATAACACGTTCCAAACTCAAAGCATTCCAGCTATCCCAAACAAAAAAACCAATACCCAAGCCTCCTGACAGCATCTCTCCGGCTACTATCACCAGCCAGGCAATACCAATACTAAGACGCAGTCCCGTAATTATATGCGGCAAGCTGTAGGGAATTAAAATTTTTGAAATGTACTTTCCGGTTGAAAAACCAAAAGCCTTACTTACATTTTTATGGTCTTCCGGAATTGATCCTACACCAAATGCCGTATTTATTAATGTTGGCCACAGTGAAGTAATAAAAATAATAAAAATGGTCGCTGAGCCGGTATTCTGAAAGGCCACCAAACCTATGGGAAACCAGGCTAATGGCGATACAGGCTTTAAGATTTGTACAATAGGATAAAATATCTTATTACAAGCAGGACTTGCTCCCATAAGTATCCCTAAAGGAATGGCAATTAACGACCCTAGCGCAAAACCTGTGAAGACTTTCAGCAAGGATGCCCATAACTGAAGAGCGATCCCCTTATCATTTGGACCATAGTCATAAAAAGGATCTATGAGCATTTCCCATAAAACAGCGAGAGTGGCGGCAGGGCCGGGAAGTTCCCGACCGCCACTCATACTTACCGCTTCCCAAATCAGGTACAATATCCCAAGGCCGCTTAAGGCATAAAAAGCTGAGCTGATCATACTTAAAAGAAACCTGATGACCGGTTTATTGATGCCTGGGATAGATTCCTTAAAAGAAGTCCACTTTTCGCCAAACCCTGGCAGAATGAATTTTCGAATGTGTAAATAACCAGTTTTCATAAGCAAAATTGTTTTAATGGTTAGTGGTAGTTGATGGTTTATAGTATGGGTTTATAAACTCCTTTAAGTGATTCGCTCGGATTATTTGGATCAAAATAGGCCTTATCCAGGTCTATGGTAAAAGGCTTCATATCGTCATCAGGAATTGAAATCCCCATTTCCCCTGCTACTTCTTCATAAAGATCCTGCATGATCAGTTTATCTGCGATTGCTTTATAATCGGGCTCATTCTTTAGATAGTTGAATCGTACGTACTGAGCCATATACCATATAGCATGGCCTTTTCTCGGATAGTTTACAAAACCTCCGTTGTAGTATTTCATATAATCATCCGTATAGGTTTTCTGTCCATAATCGCATCCCATGTCATAAATACCTTTAAGACGTGTTTCAATTTCTTTAGCAGGAGCATTTACGTATGATTGCCTTCCGATTATTTCTGCAGCCTCAGCTCTGTTGTTAAGGTCATCCAGCCACATGGAAGCTTCCAGCATGGCCTTCATAACCTTCTTCAGATCATCTCTCCTGCTCTCACTAAAGGTTTTGTTTACAACCAAAGCTTTCTCAGGGTGATGCTTCCATATGTCCTGTGTAGCTACATGCGTAAATCCGATACCCTGAGCAACTGCCACCTGATTCCATGGCTCACCTACACAAAAACCATCCATATTACCTACCTTCATATTGGCAACCATTTGTGGTGGAGGGATAGTTATAACTTTAACCTTGTTTTGGCTTATGCCTGCTGCTGCCAGCCAATAACGCATCCACATATCGTGCGTACCTCCCGGAAAAGTCATGGCAAAGGTCATTTCCCTTTTGGAAGCTTCTTTTCTTACAGCTTCACCGGCTGCAGCCATGTCTAAAGGATTAACTCCGCAAAATTCCTTACTCAGAGATATACACTGCCCGTTATTATTAATCATCATGGCTATTTTCATTTCAGACCCTTCCTTTCCACCAACTCCGGTATAGACAGAGAAAGGCATTCCAAAGAGGCAATGTGCGCCGTCCAGCTCACCGGTAAGAATTTTATCTCTTACATTAGCCCATGAAGCTTCTTTGGATATTTCCACATTAAGTCCATATTTTTTGAAAAAACCTTTTTCTTTTGCTATTACCACAGAAGCATTGTCTGTCAAAGGTATTATTCCCAGAGTAATCAATTTACCTTCCGGTTCAGAGTCGCCTTCGGCAGTTTCAGATTTTGACTCTCCGGGAGAACAAGACTTTAGAAACATCACCACAAAAAAAAGACAGGTGATGGATAATGATTGGATGAAGATTTTACTTTTTTTCATGTCGGTATGCTTTAGATTATAAAATGGAATGTTATTTATTTTCCTGCCAGGAAATCCGGTTGCAGGTTGATCATTAAATAAGCCCACTGGCCGAATAATTGCTTATCGGCAGCAGCCGGTGCCTTCGTTCTGTTAAGTGTTTCCGTTCCGAACATCATGCAGTAACCTCCTTGTATGTTAATATTTTTAGCAAGGTTATACTGAACAATCAGATCAAGCTCCGTCCCGAGACGCTGGTCAAGAGTTTCTCCGGGGTTTCTCAAATCCGCTACCTGATTTGCAGCTCTGAACTCATGGAGATCGAGCATGACAAAAAATTTGTCGCTAAACTTATATTTAGACTTGAAATACATATTAAATAATCCCGGAGACATGGCCGTATTTCCACCCACGCCATAAGGAGTAGCCACAAAAAAGTAATCCATAAGTCCCCAGAACAAATGAGGAGTGCCATAAAGAGGATCAAAGCGGGTGCTTCTCCCACCAGGTTCTGTGGTATTTTCTCCGGACAGATAGTCAAATCCAGGCCCTATGGTAAGCTTTCCTGTGGTGTACGAAACACTACCTAATAAATTATAAGCATCCAATGTCCTGCCAAACCGGTCATTATTGCCTTGATAATACCCTCCCAACTCAAACTTTATAGCCTCTAAAGAACCAAAAAATGTACCTCCTGCGGTAATCCTACTATAAACACCATGGTCTTGAGGGCCTTTTGCAAAATCATCCTTAAACAATAAACCTGTAGCTCTTCCATATTTAGTCTTTTTAGCCACGTACAAATACTGCATGGACTTATACATTTGTCCTATTTGATTGGTACCTCCGGGATATCCTACCGGTACATCTATGTAAAAGTTATTATGCGGCAGTACATCAATACCATGATTTTGATTATAAGCTAAACCTAAGTCAGCCTGCCAGTCCCCGATAGTATATTTAAATACCGCAGCATCATGCCGCCTTGCCTGTTGCAACCAGTCAAGGTTACCAAGTAAACGTGCATCATCATATTTTATCTCCTGTCTTCCAAGTTTTAAAGACAAATATCCTGCGTGCCAGGAGGTATCTGAAATCATAAACTCCCCCCAACCCTCATGAAGAAATGTACCTACCCCAACAACGTTGGCAATGGTTGACATGTCGGCTCCCCAAACACGTATATCCTGAAAAGCGGTAAATAATTTCAAACGATCGGTCGAATAACCGACATTGAGACGGGTGCGCTGTGAAGTAAAAAAATTTGGAACTGAATTTTCAAGAGGAAGTGTACCCCATCCATCTCTAAATTCAGTTCGGGTACGTACCTGCCCACTTAAGGTAAACTGGGCATAAGCACCGGAATAATCCCATAAGGAAATAACCAGCAATAAGAATATCCTATAAAGTTTCATAACGTTTTTGTTTAGTTCTGGTAAATGGTCAATGGTTGGGTTAGGCTCCGATGCTGTTCGTGTTTTTTCTTTTATCACCTCCTTGTTTATATATTAAACCTACGTATTTATTAGTATAAATAAAAATAATAGTAAGTATTTTTACGTACGAATAACAATATTATTAATTACGTAATAATACGCAAAAAAATAATCCTATTTTAATTAGGAGTACTTTAGGATACCAGAAAATAGAGGAGGAGAAATTACCCGATCAGGCACAGCATTAAATCAAGCCGCTCAAATCGCTGGTAGAATTAAAATTATAAAAATTGGTTTCTTCAGCAGGACTAAAAGATAGACAACTTACCTCGCCAAGAGCAAGAGTTTTCTTGATACTGTAACTTTCAAGCTTTCCAATAAGTGCAAGACTATATACTCTGCTTAAAAAATTAGCAGAAAAAATTCCCGGAAAGGGCTGATCAGCAAATCCGGCGTAATCCATTTGACAAGGCACATAGGATGCCAAAAGCTTATTTAACATTTTAACTTCAAAAAGCAACATATCACAGGGAATGATAAGCCAGTCACTTTTTGGGAATAATTTATGTGCAGATAGAATACCTTCTAGCGGACCTTTTACTGAAGGCACTTGGTCAGAAATTAACGTATCGAGTGGAAAGAAGTTTTGGTAAAGAGCACCCTGAGATTCATTCACGGAAAAATATACTTCGGAAATGCCGGATTGCATTAATTTATCTCCTGCAATCTCGGCCCAGTTTTTACCCTTATACCTAAGACTCCCCTTATCCTTACCCATCCTGACACTTTTTCCTCCGGTTAAAACTAATCCCTTCATATTATGGTTGAAATTAAGAGAAAAATTTGCGGGTGACTTTGCTAAATAGTTATTACGACCCTTATAACAGATCACTATATAAACGTTTAATTTAAAAAATCACCCTCCTATTGATTTCATAGACATCAAGCTTCCTGAAAATTTCATTTTTTTCTGACTAAGGGCAAGACGTAATTTCTCCTCCATTACATCCTCAGTAACTTCTTTTACAAATATGCCCAGGTCAGAGCTCAGACAACCGTAAATATTTCCATAACTATCAAGTCTCAGTCGGTTGCAATCATGACAAAAAGGATCACTGTTATTACTAATAATACCAAAGGAGACCATATTTTCCGTCATCCAATACTTGGCAGTAGCACTTTTCTTCCGTTCAAGCGGAAAAATCCGAGCATGCTTTTTAACTTCTTCAAGAATTTCTTTTTCTGAAAAAGCATATTTAGCAGAATTCTCATAAAGATGCCCCATAGACATAAGCTCAAGAAAACGAACGGGCACTTTTCTTTCTCCCGCAAGTTTCAGAAGAGGAATCACCTGATCGTCATTAATGCCTTTCATGATTACGGAATTAAGTTTTACCTCCACCCCCTTAAAGATCGCCTCATCAATTCCTTCGATGACTTCTTTAAAATTTAGCCTTCGGGTCATTTTATAAAAAACGTCCGCATTGGCCGCATCAAGGGAAACATTTATAGAAGAAATTCCGGCATCAACTAAGGCATCTAATTTCCGCTTTAGAAAATAACCATTGGTCGTCAGAGACATTTTTATACCGGTGACAGACAACTCAGCAACAAGCGCATTTAGGTCCTTATAAAGTAAGGGCTCCCCGCCGGTAAATCGTATAGTATCAATTTCTGTAACTGCTGTGATATTCTTTACGATCTCTGCCAGCTTTTGGACTGACAATGCCTCTGTCTTCCCCTTTACATGCTCTTCCTTTTCCCCTGTCACACAGTAAACACAACCAAAATTGCACGCATTGGTCAGGCTTATTCTCAATGTTCTAAAGGTGCGATTTAATGAATCTTTTATCATAGCTGAACTTCTTTAAAATTATCCAGCAATACATAAGCTGACTTTGGAGCTTCACACAGTGAGCATTTAAAACTATCAGGAAGTAATTCAAAAGGAATCCCCACAGGTATGTCATTGAACATATCTCCAATGTCATGATCATACCTTGTCCCACATGCCGAGCAATGGAAAATTTGCTTTTCCACTAATTTAACTTTCTTCTCTTCGGGCTTTTTCTCTACCCTCTTCTTTTGATTGCTCAATTGCTCATAATATTGCTCACACAAGTACATCAAAATTTCAGGCACATCCCTCTTTTTAACATATCCCGCAAAGCTTATAATTTCATGACTGTTGCAATTAAACTCCTTACGATACTTAATAGTATAATATTGCCAAAATGAAAACTTACCTAATCTGATTCGTGAATTCTTTTCAACCAATACTGATCCATAAGAATCCTTGTCTGCATGAAGTGAAAAAACAAGGCCTTCTGATCGCACCTCCCTGTCATCAAATACGGAGAAAATAAACTTCCTGAGTTTCAAAGCTTCGGTATCAAGATCCGGAATGGTAAAGTTTACCTCCAATGAAGAATGGCAGGTATTAATTTTAAATTTCCCGAGCAACTCTTCCCACAAACCTACGTGCTCCTCACGGATATTTTTTATAATAAGCGATTTATAAGGTGTAAAACTTATACTTCCAATATCCGTCTGATTAGCCAGCATGGCAAGTGCTTCAAGAAAAAGGACTGGATACTGATTCAGCCGTTCATATATACCCAACCAGAACCTATTTTCTCCCATAGAATGAAGGCCTTCATAATTAAAAAATCTTCCTGGTCCAGCATTCGGAACTTCATCCGTAGTACGGAAAGTCCATTCGCGGGAATTATATACAAGATCTTCCAGCGCTTTAAATTCTATTTCCGGCTTATTTTTCAGCACTTCCTCAACCTCCCTGGCAATCAAATAAATTTCTTTACTATCTACAAGTACAGGCCACTTATGTACTGTACCTCCGGGCTTTAGTTTTAGATATAAAAACCAATAATTGTCATAGGGTGACGCCACAAAATTTAATTGTCCGCCAAACAAAGGTAACATCCCTTGCAGAGGGTCACACAGGTTAATTTTCAAACCCGGCACATCCGTAAAAGATGCCAGCACATCCCGATAAATTCCTTCATTCAACCATTTTGTTGAAGCCGTAATGTTGCGGACAGGATACGTCGAAACAACATTCTCTCTTTTAGAAAAATCGGTATAAAATTGATACTGAGTATTTTTAAGACGGATGGAAATTTCTTTTATATTACGCTCAGGAAATTCCAGATACATCTCCTGACGGCTTCCTAAACGCAGATGCGTCATCCCATAATGATACGCTGTGGATGCTATCTTTCGTAAATCTCCCGGAGAAACTATGCCTCCCGGAAAAAATATTTTACCGGTGATTGTTTTACTTTTCATAGTTTTTCTAATATTTCAGTTCCTCCAACTACTTCTTCAAATTGCTCAATCAGCTTCTTAACTTCTGGTCGGCAACTACCACAACCCGTTCCGGCGCCGGTCTCAAGACACACCATTTTAAGTTCAGTGCACCCTTTTTGCAAAACCTTTTTAATGTTACCCTCTCCTACATTATTACAAGAACACACCAGCTTACCTTCAACGACTTTTGCACTTCCCTCACCTCCACGTAACAACTTCTTACGTTTATCTGCCAATTCCAATTTTCCGCCTATCAACTCTTTATACTCCTTAAATTCAGATTTATCACCCAACAAAATGGCTCCCACCAATTTATCTTTATAAATGATACACTTTTTATAATATCTGGATGCTTTGTCTATGATAGTGACACTTTCATAATCTTTGTCTTCTTCAGGGTATTCTACTATACCAAGGGAACAGAGATTAAGACCTTTAACTTTCAATATATTCATAGATAAGGAGCCTGAATAGTAAGAAGCTTCATTGCCATTCAAATATTCTGCAAGTATTTCCGCCTGTTCTTCCGCTGCCGCAGTTATTCCATACAGGCTGCCGTTATGTTCAGCAATTTCACCTACAGCAAATATATCTGGATCAGAAGTCTGCAAATAGTCATTTACACACACACCCCTGTTGCACTTTAAACCTGAAGATTTACTTAACTCCGTATTAGGCACAGTACCTATGGCATAGATCAGAATATCACAGGAAATGAACTTTCCGCTTTTAAGTTTGATCCCTGAGACCGCTTCCACTCCGGAAATACTAAGGATCTCATCATTAAAATATACTTTAATTCCTCTATCCTGTAATTCCTCATTTAGCAATTCACTGGCCAGCACATCCAGTTGCCTGTCCATTAATCGGGACGATCTCTGCACTATAGAGACTTCTGTATTCAATTCAGTCAGGGCATCAGCCAACTCAAGACCTAATAGCCCTCCACCAACAATGACCGCTTTGCTTGATGGTGTAAGAAATCTCATCAACCTTTCTGCATCTTCTCTTTGCCTCATGGTGAAGATACCTTTTTTCTCTGCAGGCACATCCGCCGGAATATTGGCCCTGCTTCCGGTAGCAAGAATTAGTTTATCATATGGGAAAACTTGCCCTTCCTGATCTGTAACTGTCCTGCCAGCTCTGTCAATAGATGCTACACCAAGTCCTGAAAATACTTTTACATCTAAGTCATCCAATTCGGCAGCATTCGTCTTTTGTAGGTTTTCC
>JBKBXU010000003.1:0-32959 GCA_046313675.1 Cytophagaceae bacterium | reverse complement strand
AACATAAAATTTTCTTGTATAAAGAAGATTTTAACAAATTTCTGACCGCATTACAACAAACTATTGATCATGTTAAAACGGAATTATTACCGGAAGTCGATTTTACTCAATTTGACAAAGAGGCGGAAAGACCTGATGAAGAGGAAGATGAATTGAAATGGGATTAAATTAATATTATTTATATAAATTTTAGAGCTCCTGGTAATTCAGGAGCTTTTTTGTTTTTATTACATTCCGGGTATAAATCAAACATTATTTTTATCTTTGCATTTTTATTGAAATAATTTTAGCGATCCGGAATTTTTTGTCTGATTATTTTATTCTTAACCAATGGGACTTCAATGTGGAATAGTAGGATTGCCTAATGTAGGTAAATCGACGTTGTTTAATGCTTTGTCTAATGCGAAAGCAGAGGCAGCTAATTATCCTTTTTGTACGATAGAGCCAAATGTTGGTGTAATTACCGTGCCCGATGAAAGACTTACTATACTTGAAGGTCTTGTGCATCCTCAAAAGGTACTACCTGCAGTCATAGAGTTTGTGGATATAGCCGGACTGGTAAAAGGAGCCAGCAAAGGCGAAGGTCTCGGCAATCAATTTCTTGCAAACATTCGGGAAGTAGATGCTATTATTCACGTTATTCGTTGTTTTGAAGACCCTAATGTGGTACATGTTGCCGGGAAAGTAGACCCGGTTGAAGACAAAGAAATTATAGATACTGAATTGCAACTAAAAGATCTTGAGTCTATTGAGAAAAAGCTACAAAGGGTTGAGCGTACAGCTAAATCGGGGGATGCCAAGGCTAAGAAAGAGGTTGAAATCTTAAATAAGTATAAGACTCATCTTATGGCTGGGAACAGTGCAAGATCCCTGGAACTGGATGAAGAATCTAAAAAAGCCGTCGCAGATGCGCATCTTCTTACCATAAAGCCTGTGATATATGTTGCCAATGTGGAAGAAGGTTCTGTCAACACCGGAAACCAATACGTTGAGAAACTAAAAGCTTCTGTTGCCTCAGAAAATGCTGATGTTATAATTGTTTCAGCAGCTATTGAATCTCAAATTGCAGAACTTACTGATCCGGAAGAAAAGGAAATGTTTCTTCAGGAGTATGGACTGAAAGAATCTGGCTTGAACAGACTTATCAGGGCCTCATATAAGTTACTTAATCTTATTACCTATTTTACCGCAGGAGAGAAAGAGGTGCGGGCCTGGACTATTACCAGAGGCTGGAAAGCGCCTCAGGCAGCAAGCGTAATTCACACAGACTTTGAAAAAGGTTTTATTAAAGCTGAGGTCATTAAAATTCCTGACTATCAAAATTTGAAAACAGAGCAGGCGTGTAAAGAAGCCGGGAAAATTTCTATTGAAGGTAAAGAATATGTGGTGGAAGACGGTGATGTCATGCATTTTAGATTTAATGTGTGAAACATTTTCAATCGGTTTATGGTTAACATAGAATAGAAATACATTTTTGCAAGGCGTAAATATATTTTAAACATTTTTTAAATTTTTTAGCATTGAGGGTAAGAATTATATTCGGCTTAACAAACAAAGGAGCAACAGTTCCTTTTCACCATCAGTTTCTTTTGTCCAACCTGATCCATTCCTTAATGGACAGAACACTGGGAAAGTATCAGAATTTTACTATGTATAGTTTCTCGGGCTTAAAAGGACAGACAAAAGTGGGGAAGGAAGGATTACATTATTACTCTAATAAGGTAACCCTGGTACTGTCAAGTCCTGAAGAAGAGTTTATTAAAACATTTATTGATATACTTTTCAAACAAACACAGATTGAGATAGGTAAATTATTACTTGTTCCTTTAAATGTAGAGAAAGAGGAGTACCCAGACCTAAGTACCGGAGAAGTGAAGTATATCTGTATTTCACCGCTGGTATTAATTAATCCTCTCGTGGAAGATGCTGATTCTAAAAAGTTTGTCAGCCCGCTTATGGATATTTTTTCTGATATGCTTTATGATAGCACAATGAGCAGGATGGAGAAATCCGGTATGTTCACTACAGAAGAAATTGCTTCTTTTTACAAGTTTCAGGTTCTTCCCGACAAAAATTATCTTACCAAGATTAAAGAAGAAGAGAAAAAGTTTGCCCGAATTTTCCCGGTTTTTCATAACAGAGAAAAATATGAAGTGAGGGGATATACCTTTCCATTTACACTTTATGCAGATCCTAAAGTACAGCAGTTTGTTTGGGATTGTGGAATGGGGATATTTACTTATAAAGGCTTTGGTATGGTCGATCTTGCCAACGCAGATCCAAATCAAAGAACTACGCCTTATGAATTTTAATTACTAAGACGTAGTTTATCTTACTGAATTATAATTGAAATTCTTATACCCGACAATTAAGTCGCTTCTAAAGCCCATAGGTCTGTAGTACACTATTATTTCGTAATGATTTTGTGTAAGGCTATGGTTGCCTTCAAAATAGGTGTCGTCCCTCATTCCAGGTGCTGTTAAGGTATATATGTAGTTGTAATAACCTTGTTTTAAGAGAACTTTGCCGTTATACCTTTTCTTTTCCTCATCATATTTCATTTCGTATCTCTTATCCGGAATCCAATCATTCATAGTTCCGATGATGTAAACTTTGCCATCTGCAGGGTACGGGTGATCAAGTCTGAAATTAACATAGACGTAATCAGGTTCCACGTCCACTCCGCCGGTTTCATAATGTTCTACATAAAACTTGCCATCGGCATCCGGATATTGGCTATAAGGCTCTTTTGCACGACTTCTGTCTCTGAGAAGGTTGACTTCGATTGGGGTTTCCTGTAGAATTACCTTGTCAACATTCATTCCGCTGAATTGAATGCTTCGTACATCAAACATTCTAAATTCATTACCTCCCGGGAAGTTATTTTCCCCGGCAAAGAAATTATAATCCAGGCGCTTTTCAAACTCCCGTACATAGGCAGGACGTAAGCCCATTAAGGCGTTATCCCAACGGTGATTTTGTCTTATGACAACTTTTATTTCGTCGGTAGGATTTATAACATCAATTCCTTTATAATTCAAAACAAAATCAACCTGCTGATAGTGATTTCGCTTGCTAACGACATTAGAAAACTTTACATCAGGAGCCAGAGAAAGTTTATCGTCTGTAATAACAAATCTGCGGCTTATTACAATGTCATCAGGATTATTGTTCCTGTAGACTACAATCAAATAGTTGCCACTTACTTTTACTCTGGGGACAACAAATTTATAATGTACGTAATTTACCCTGGTATTAAAAGATACATTTCTATCGGTAATGATGTATTCATTAAAGTCATTCAGGTATTGCAATTCCGGCAAATCTGAAACCCTCCAGTTATAGGTACAATTCAGGATTTTTACCGTATAATCATTTACCTGCCCTACCAGTTCATCGAAATGTAACACCAAAGGTGTTCCCTGGGATAATGGAATAATGGGTGCTTGAATCATGTCGTGATTTTGCCCGGTTACAGGGTACAACATGACGGTTTTTATGTTCTTATCGTAGGTGTAATCATCTATTCTAAGAGAAACTTTTTTATTTGCACCTGTCGAAGATGAATTGTCCACAGGTACACAAGCCGTTAAGCAAAGGGTAAAAATAATAATATAAAAAACACTAAACTTTACTTTCATATCGATCAATTTCTTCAGCCAGTTTTTCCCAAAGTTCATTCTGTTCAGAAAGACTGGTTTTTAATTTTTTATAGTTTAAGGTATGTTCTGCCAACAAATCAGGGTTTCCGAAAACCGAGGGTTTGGCCATTTCGTTTTCAAGAGTTTCAATTTTACTTTCCAGAACCGAAATTTGACTTTCGCACTTTTCCAGTTGGTCTTTTGCTGTTTTCAGTTCTTTGGAAGATGTCTGGCTTTCAACTTTTTTTGCCGGTTCTTTTGTTTTTTCTTTAATGGGCTTAGGCGCTTGATTATCTTTCTTATCAGCATTCCGTTTTTCCTGCCACCACCCATACTCTTCATAGGTGCCCGGATATTCTTTTAATTCAAAGTCTTCAATATACCATATTTTGTTAGCCACCTGGTTTACAAAATGCCGGTCGTGAGAAATAACGACATAGGTTCCTTCGTATTGTTGAAGTGCTTGAATGAGAATGTTTACCGATTGTATGTCAAGGTGATTCGTGGGCTCATCCAGAAGAAGGAAGTTGGCTTCAGACACCAATGTTTTAGCTAATGCAACTCTTGATTTCTCACCTCCGGAAAGTATTTTAATTTTTTTGAAAACATCGTCATTTGAAAATAGGAAGCATCCTAAAATGCTTCTCAGTTCGGTTTCAGACTTAGATGTACCCATCATCTTTAATTCATCCAAAAGACTGGCTTCCAAATCCAAAGATTCAAGTTGATGTTGGCCAAAAAAGCTGGTAATTACGTTATGACCTTCTGATTTTTCTCCTTCAAATGGCTCTGTACCGGCTATGATTCTCAGTAGGGTAGACTTTCCTTTTCCATTTGCTCCAATAAAAGCAATTTTATCCCCTCTTTCTATAGTCAGGTTGGCGTTTTTAAGAATGGTAAGGTCTCCGTAGCTTTTGCTCAGATTATTAAATGTGTAAAGTATTTTTCCCGGCTGTGTTTTAAAATTAAATTTAAAAAACACTTTGGCTGTTTCGTCAACCACTTCCTCAACAATATCCATTTTTTCAAGAGATTTTACTCTTGATTGAACCTGGCGGGCTTTTGAAGCTTTGGCTTTAAACCGGTCGATAAAACGTTCGGTTTGCCTTATTTTTGATTGTTGGTTTTCATAAGCGCCTTTCTGTATTTCTGCACGTAGAGCCTTTTCTTCCAGGTAAAAGGAATAATTGCCGGCATAAAGGTTTAAGCTTTGCTGCGTGACCTCTACAATGCTTTTAACAGTATTATCTATGAACTGCCTGTCGTGCGATACTACAATTACTGCGCCCTCATATTTTTCAAGATATTGTTCTACCCATTGAATAGAAGGTAAATCCAGGTGGTTGGTAGGTTCATCCAGCATTAAAAGGGATGGCTTCATTAATAATAATTTGGCCAGCATAACCCTCATCCTCCAACCTCCGGAGAAGTTTCGTAAAGGTTTTTGCAGGTCTTTGGTGGCAAAACCTAAACCTTCAAGAATTTCTTCGGCTTTTGATTGTATCGTGTATCCATCCAGCGCCTCGAATTCTTCCTGATAACGGGATAGCTTCTCAACTAATTCATCCCTGTAGTTGGATTCCATTTCCTGCAGTGTTTCGTCAATTTGCCTTTGTAGTTGATTCTGCCTTTCAAAAGCCTGCATTGCTACAGCAAGGATACTTTCGTCGGTTTGATAGGAAAGTAAATCCTGGTTAAGGAAGCCAATTGTGCAATCGTTGCTTTTGGAAATTTCACCACTATCCGGAGTATATTCGCCGGTTATAAGACGCAGAAGAGTAGATTTTCCAGTTCCATTAGCACCGATAAGTCCGATTTTATCTTTAGGCTTAATGTGCAAAGAAACATTTTCATAAAGTGCTCTGCTGCCGAAATAAAATGAAAGATCCGAAATAGATAGCATTGTTTGTTGTTAAAGGCTTGTTGGGTTACTTAAAAAAAGAAATTCACCAATTAAAGTTCAATCTTTTTGTATCTATGATGCAAGTTATAAAGTAATGACAAAATAACTGCATCTTAATTTTAAAAATCACCCGGAAATCCTCTTTATCGTATTTCTATTATAGGTATCACTCATTGTTTGAAAGTCCGGCTACAGGAATTGTTATTAAAAAAACGATGTTTTTAGCAAGGTTTGACAAAGTAGGAGGCCGGAGTGGTGTTTCAAAGATAAATATTTTCTAACTTTGACCGGTAAAATTAAAATTAATGAAAAAACCCGCCTTCGACGATATTTTTATGGAATTGGCTATTAACCTGGCCAGGCGTTCACATTGCATTAAAAAACATGTAGGGGCGGTGTTGACTAAAGAGACTCGAATTATTTCTATTGGTTACAATGGGCCTCCAATGGGTACTCATAATTGTGATGAGGAGTGGCCGGAAACAGGTTGTGCAAAGGACATGAAAGGAAGTTGTTCCCTTGCGCTGCACGCAGAAGAAAACGCCATTGTTTACGCCATGAAAAATGGGTTTTCGATTGAAAAATGTACGCTTTATATAACGCTCTCGCCATGTCTTCCATGCGCAAGACTAATTTACAGTGCAGGGGTTGAAAAAGTTATATTTCTAGAGTCCTATGCACATTACAAGGGGATAGGAATGGATGAGGGAGTAGAATTTCTCAGACGTTTCGGAGTAGATGTGCAGCAGTATAAAGGTGAACTTGTTCAAACACTTAATAATAATCCTTTGTAATTAATACTAAAACTGGCAGTATGCAATTCTCCGGAAGTGAAGAAAGTAAGTTAGAACTCCTTAGGGATGTATTCCGGGAGGAGGAGGAAGAGAAGCTAAGAGAGCTTTTGCAGGAAATGCCTGTAGTAGAAATTGCTGATTTTATCAAAGAGCTGGATTTAGATGAAACAGTACGGGTTGTAAATCTTCTTGAGACAGATAAACAGGGTTGGTTATTTACCGAATTTGACCAGGAACTCCTTTATGAGCTATTTACTCTTCTTGACAAAAGAAGTTTTGCCGATATATTTTCTAATATGTCTTCCGATACCCGGGCGGATTTTTATCAAAACCTGGACAGGGATGAACAGACTATTCTACTTCCATTTTTGGAGAAGAAAGTACGTGAAGATGTTATTTCCCTAAGTTCTTACCCTCCTGAAACTGCAGGAGGAATCATGAATACCGATTTTGCTACGGTCATGATAAATATGTCTGTCAAAGAGGCTATAGGAAAGATTCGGAAAGATGCGCCTTCCAAAAAAATGCTCTATTACGTTTACCTTGTCAATTACAATAGAGAATTGCTTGGGTTTTTAACCCTAAAAGATCTCATCCTGGCTGATCCCGATGATGCAGTTACAGAAGTACTCCATGATAATTTTATCTATGCCCTGGTGGACGAGGATAGGGAATCAGTAGCAAGAAAAATTGAAAAATATGATCTTGTTGCAATCCCTGTTTTAAATTCCGCAAATCAACTTATGGGTATTGTGAGCCATGATGATGCCATCGATGTAATTCGGGCTGAACATACAGAGGATTTTGAAAAGTTTATGGGTATCATTCATACGAAGGATGAGTTAGGTTATCTTGAGACAAATGCTCTGCAACACTTTAAGCGAAGAGTAGTATGGGTGGTTGGTTTGGCAATTGTTGGTATACTTTCAGGAGTAATTCTTCATTCTTATGAAGGTGCACTTGAAGAATTAATGATTCTTGCTCTTTATCTGCCCATGTTGGCAGACACAGGTGGAAACTCAGGAAGTCAGGCTGCTACCGTTGTGGTTAGGGCATTGGCATTGAACCAAATTTCTTTAAAAAATTGGTTTGTAATACTGTTTAAGGAAGCAAGAGTGGCTTTTTTATTGGCTATTTGTTTAGGTATTCTTGCTTATTTAAAAGTACTGTTTCTTTCCTGGGAAATGGAAATACCTCCTCAATTTAGCTTATACAACATAGCTCTCGTTATTTCTGTTGCTCTAAGTATGCAGGTTATATCGGCAACGATAATTGGTGCAAGCCTTCCGTTGATTGTCAGACGGTTTGGGGGCGATCCAGCCGTTGCTGCAAGCCCTGCTATAACTACTGTAGTTGATATAACAGGTTTGCTAATTTACTTTGGGATGGTTACCTGGTGGCTATTGTAAAATATCAATTAATAACATTGACTTCTATTTCCAGGTCTATGCCAAAAACATCTCTTACGCTTGCTTTGACATTTTCCGCTAATTGAAGGATGTCTGCACCTTTTGCTTTCCCTAGATTTACAAGTACAAGTGCCTGGTTTGTATGCACCCCGGCATTGCCCAAGGTTTTCCCTTTCCATCCACACTTTTCAATCAGCCATCCCGCAGGAATTTTAGTCATTCCGGGTGCGGTAGGGTAGTTTACTATGTCCGGATAGCCTGACTTTATCCTTTCAAATTTCTCTAAAGAGATTTCCGGATTTTTAAAGAAGCTACCGGCATTACCTATTTTAGCAGGATTAGGAAGTTTACTTTCCCTGATTTGGCAAACAGCCTCGCTTATGGCTTTAATGCTCAATTCTTTTACGCCCATTTCTTCCAGAGTCTGGTTTATGGCTCCATAGGAGGTGTTAAACGTTGGAATACGGTTTAGCCTGAAACTTACAGAAGTTATAATGAATTTATCTTTTAAGGTAGTTTTAAAGACACTGGTTCGATAGCCAAAGCGACATTCATTCGAAGTAAACCTGAAAATTTCTCCGGTGTATCTATCTACCGCTTCAAGCTGTTCAAATACATCTTTAATTTCGACTCCATATGCTCCGATGTTTTGCATAGGGGAGGCTCCCACAGTTCCTGGAATAAGCGAAAGGTTTTCAAGTCCCCCCAGGCCTTGGTTTACACAGTCCAATACCAGGTCATGCCATACTTCCCCGGCTCCTGAAGTTACTATTACCTGATTTGATCCGGCATCCTTCCTTATAATACCTTTTATATTATTTTTAAGAACTAGCCCATCAAAGTCTTTCGTAAATAGAAGATTGCTTCCTCCTCCTAAAATTAAGACCTTATTTTCTTTATAAATCGGATCATTGATAATTTGTAGGAGTTCTTCCATAGAGGAAAACTCTTTATAAAATTTAGACTTTACATCTAATCCGAATGTATTTAAGTTTTGTAATGGAAATTCTTGAAGGAACTGCATATATTAATCTTCAAATATTTTTATTTTCCTTGAAGTAAATGCCAGGATTACCAATGCAATGACATTAATAATCAATAAGGTCCAGACTTCATTCCACTCTCTGAATATAATTTTTCCTATTAAGAATAAAATGGAGTAACTGAATACTATTGCAGAAATCCAACAAATAAATAGGTATATTATTTTACTGTTATCAGCTAAAAGGTTTAAATGTTTTTGCACCGGCTTCCATGCACCAATAGGACGGATTTGCTTATAAAAGGATGTTAAGGTGTCCATTTGGGTGTTTGGGGTTAAATAGGTAATGCTTATCCACCCTATAGTTGTTATGGAAAGTATTAGAAAAAAGCTGTTTGGGAAGGTTGATATTTGCACGATGGTATGCCCGAAATCTGATTGGGAATCAATGGTTTCGATGTTTACCAGATGTAAAAGAAATTGTAAAATTCCAAGTGCAACTAAAGGAATTATTGTAGCGCTTAATTCACTCCAGGCATTGACTCTCCACCAATACCAACGTAAGATTAAAACGAGTCCCAGGCCTGCTCCTGCGTCAAGTATAAAACGCCAGACACCGGAAATGGTCTCTATAAAACCTGTTATAACCAAAGAAATAACCATTATCAGAACCGTCGCAAGTCGGCTCATAAAAATAAAGTTTTTATTGGCCTTCTCCTCCGATGAGAAATCTTGTTCATCCGATATAAACCGGTTATAAAAATCTTTTACAAAATAACTTGCACCCCAGTTGAGTTGGGTAGAAATGGTACTCATATAGGCAGCAAGAAATGCTACAAGAAGCATTCCCTTTAATCCCGCAGGTAGGAATTCTTTCATAGCCATTACATAACCCAGGCGTTTGTCGGTTTCACTTAAGTCAGGGTACAAGATTAAGGTACATAAAGCTACAAGAATCCACGGCCATGGCCTCAGACAATAATGTGCAATCTGAAAAAACAGGCTTGAGATAATAGCGTGTTTTTCATTTTTGGTACTTAACATTCTTTGTGCAATATAGCCTCCTCCACCAGGTTCGGCTCCGGGATACCAACTCGCCCACCATTGCATTCCTACCATAGCAAGAAAAGCTCCTATGGATAAAGTATACACGGTTAAATTATTGCTGTTACCTTCTCCGACTTTTGGTAAAAAGTCAAGTGCTCCGGGAGCTATATCTGATAATTGTGTTTTGAGTCCCGGAATTCCACCGATACGTTCGGAATTTACGACAATGACTGCCAGTATAATTGTACCCGTCATTGCTATGAAGAATTGCACGAAATCATTAATTGCTACGCCCAGCAAGCCGGACATTCCTGAATAAATCATGGTAAGCACCATAGCACCTGCTACATAAGCCAGAGATGTTTCAGGAGGGATGTTGAAGAATACCTGAAAAATTGATATCAATGCAAGGTTTACCCAGGATATGATCAGGCTGTTCATAAATATACCCAGATAGATTGCCTTGAATCCCCTCAGAAATGCCGCTTCTTTTCCGGAATAGCGCATTTCGACAAATTCTACGTCGGTTAGAATTCCTGATCTTCTCCATAATTTTGCAAAGAAAAATGTGGTAAGCATACCACCGGCAAGCATAGACCACCAGATCCAGTTTCCTGCAATCCCACTTTCTGCTACCAGTTCTGTAACTGCCAGGGGAGTGTCGGCTGCAAAAGTTGTGGCAACCATAGATACACCGGCAATCCACCAGGGGAAGTTTCGACCTCCCAAAAAAAACTCACTTAAGCCTTTACTTGCCCTTCCGGTAAAATAGACACCTATGCCAAATGAAATTATTAAAAATATAGCTACAATTAGCCAGTCAATCCATTCTAAATTCATAAAAAAGCAAGTACTGATTTATTTAATAATATAAAGGTATACATAAAATTAAAATCAGAAAAAAAATCGATTTTTAACGAAGAAAAAAGTTAAAAAACCCGTAAATGGACGGAATGTTTATAATTTTCAACACTGGAGTTTATCAGGAAAAAAGTGATTTTGATGTAAGGTATTGAGTTAATTCGTCATAACCTTTGAATGTTTTGATTCTGATACGTTCATTTCATCGGATTTTATAATAAATGTGTCGCCTGATAAATCTTTGAATATTTTCATTTTTATGATGGATAATAATGTAAAACAGATCTTTTTTATAAAAATATCTAATTTTAATACGGGTTGCTGTAATTTAAAATGATTCTAAATTGCGCTTGGCGGTAATAGGTATTTGGGTTTAAACGCCTGTAAACAAGTTTTTTGTGTTTTTGTTTTAATTATATTTAAATTTCAGGTATAAAATGCCTCAAAAAGTTATTTGAATAATTGAGCCCGCATATTAGATTTGTGCGTCTTTTTATAAGGCGATCTGGAAAAATTTAGATAAAATTAACTCTAACATGTCCTTAGTGAGCACAATAGACCGATTTACAAAGCTTTCAATCCCGTTTTTGCTGGCAATTTTCATATCTTTCTCTTCCATTGGGCAGGGAATACCGGAAGATCCGGCCATTATTAGCGCAGGTGAAGCATTGTATAATTCCAACTGTAAACAATGTCACAATTTTGAAAGAGCAGGTGTTGGGCCAAACCTTAGGGATTCGCATTTGAGATGGGAATTGCCAAATCTGATATCTTTTATACGTGCCCCGGAGCGGTATATAACCACATCAGGTGACCCTTATGCCAAAGAATTGTTTGATCAATACAGACAATATATGCCAAGCCATCCGTTTTCGGATGAGCAGATTTTATCCATCGTTGGATTTATCAAGCATAGAAGTGAACAGGTGCCCGCAGCAGAAGCAGGAGATGATCCTGCATCTTTGGTCGTGCAACCTGCAGCGCAGACAGATCAAAGTTCATTTTTGATTCTGATCCTTGTTGTCATTACACTTGTCCTTGTTCTTATACTTCTTGTTGTTTTCCTTTCTGTAATTAAGAAGTATCTTAAAGACAAAGAAGATCAGTTAGATGCTGAAGATAAAGATCTTGTTCATCAGAAATTTGATATTGGAAAAGTACTTAAGAGTAAAGGTTTTATAGGTATACTTTCCGTAGTTTTTGTTGTGATGTTGGTTAGAGGTTGCTGGATGGGCTTTATGGCTATAGGTGTTGAGCAAGGGTATGCACCGGTACAACCAATACCTTTTTCTCATGCGCTTCACGCAGGGGAATATGAAATAGACTGTAATTACTGCCATACCGGTGCCGCAAAAGGCAAGCAGGCAGGTATTCCTTCATTAAACATTTGTATGAACTGCCATGGACAAATTACCTCAGGTCCTATATATGGTGAAGAAGCTATTGCTACTGTAAGGGAAGCATATGAAAAAAACACACCTATTCAGTGGGTTAGGATTCATAATTTGCCAGATTTAGCTTATTTCAATCACTCACAACACGTTGATGTAGGAGGGATTAAATGTCAGACCTGTCATGGCCCGGTTCAGGAAATGGAAGTTGTTTATCAATATTCTCCATTAACGATGGGATGGTGTATAAACTGTCACAGAGAAACCGAAGTGAATGGTGCTGACAATGCTTACTATGACAGATTAATACAGGTACATAATAAGAACAGATTTACTGTTGCTGAAATCGGTGGTTTGGATTGTGCAAGATGCCACTATTAATATTAAAATAACTAAAACGAGCCTACTTCAATAGTTAATATGGAAAATAATAATAAAGTATACTGGCAAAGTATAGAAGAGTTATCTAACAATCCTGAATTTAAGAAAGAAGCAGAAAGGGAGTTTCCTGAATCTGTAATGGGAGATAACAGTTCTGATTCCGAAAGCAAAGGTACTGACCGAAGAGACTTTTTAAAGGTTATGGGCTTTAGCATTGCTGCTGCTTCTCTTGCTGCCTGTGAAGCTCCTGTTAAAAAAATTATTCCTTATGTCAATAAGCCTGAGAATATTGAACCGGGTATTGCAAACTGGTATGCCTCCTCTTACGTAGATGGCAGTGACTATTGCAGTGTTCTTGTAAAGACGCGTGAAGGAAGGCCTGTTAAAATTGAAGGAAATAAACTTTCCAGTATAACTAAGGGTGGTACCAGTGCAAGAGCACAGGCATCCATCCTTTCCTTGTATGATGAAACTCGTTTAAAGTTTTTTCAAGCAAAAGGTCAAGCTGTAAAGGTTAAAAATACTACTGAATATGCATCTCTTGACAAAGAGATTATTAATCAGTTGACTGAAGTTCAAAATAGTGGTAAAGGCATCAGAATTGTATCATCTACAATTATGAGTCCTTCAACTAAAAAAGTAATTGCGGATTTCATTTCAAGATACCCTGCTGCCCAACATATTCAATACGATGCCCTGTCTTCTTCCGGAATGTTAGCTGCAAATCAAATAAGCTTCGGTAAAAGAGCAGTGCCTTCTTATGATTTTAGCCAGGCAAAAGTAATTGTCAGCTTCGGAGCTGATTTCCTTAGTACGTGGATTTCTCCAATCGAATATGCTAAACAGTATTCTTCAACAAGAAAACTTAGCAAAGAAAAGAAAACCATGAGCAGACATTATCAGTTTGAGACAGTATTGTCTATAACTGGTAGTAACGCTGATTATCGTCAGCCTATAAAACCTTCTCAAGAAGGGTTATTTATAGCAGCACTTTACAATAAAATATCTCCAAATAAAATTTCTGTTTCCGGTGTTCAGAATGAACTTCTTGACAAAGTAGCAAAAGATCTTTTGGATAACAGAGGCAATTCTTTAGTGGTTTCAGGTTCAAATGACCCGAATGTACAGGTTTTGGTAAACCAGATAAATGCTCAGCTGGGCAATTATGGAACCACCATAAATATTAACAACCCTTCTCTTCAGAGACAAGGTGACGATGCGGCAATGAATACGTTTATCGAAGATGTTAAAGGTGACCGTATTGGTGCTGTGTTGTTTTATAATGCTAACCCTGTTTACGATCATCCGAAAGGACAGGAGTTATCTAATAACTTAAATAAAATTGCTTTAAAAATATCCTTTGCTGAGAGAGAAGATGAAACAGCTAATAAAGTTGATTACATCTGTCCTGATCGTCATTACCTTGAATCCTGGAATGATGTTGAACCTGTTCAAGGGAAATTCAGCCTTGTACAGCCAACGATATCTCCAATCTTTAAAGGTACAAGACAGGCTCAGGATAGCCTTTTAATCTGGGCTGGAATCAATGTAGATTATTATACATACATTCAGAACCATTGGCGTAAGAATATATTGACGGGTGGAAATTTTCAGTCCAACTGGGATAAAGCATTGCACGATGGTGTATATGAAACTGCGGCTGCCGGTGGTGAATCTCCATCCATAAATACAGATTTGAGTGGAATTGCAGAATCGATAAGTAAAAATTATAAAACTGAAGGACAGGGGCTTGAAATATCATTTTATGAAACTGTTGCTCTGGGAAACGGTAAGTTTGCCAACAATCCATGGTTACAGGAACTTCCTGAAGCTTTATCAAAAATTACCTGGGATAACTTCCTGGCGGTACCAATGAGAATGGCTAATGAAAAAGGCCTTCGTAATGGAGATTTAGTGAATCTTACAGTAAATGGAAAACGACTACAAAAATCCGTTCCAGTT
This sequence comes from Cytophagaceae bacterium, assembly GCA_046313675.1. Taxonomy (GTDB): domain Bacteria; phylum Bacteroidota; class Bacteroidia; order Cytophagales; family Cytophagaceae; genus JBKBXU01. The sequence continues at coordinate 18,588 of JBKBXU010000003.1, read as the reverse complement.
TATATTCAGCCTGGTCAAACTAATGGTACGGTGGCCTTATCTTTGGGATACGGAAGGTTAAGATCAGGTAAAGTTGGTGACGAGGTAGGTGTGGATGCTTATCCTTTATTGGGAGTTGTTAATAATAGTATTTCATATTCAGGCCTAAACGTAACCTTCGATAAAACAGGAGAAACACATAAACTTGCTCAAACTCAAACTTCTATGACAGCAATGGCTCGTCCGGTTGTTCAGGAAGGTTTGCTTGAGGATTATGTAAAAGATCCTTATGCAGGAAGATACCAGCCAATGATCCATACCTCTGAAGGACATAGAAAACCAATGGATGTGACATTATGGTATGAGCATGAAAAGCCAAACCATCTTTGGGGAATGAGCATAGACCTTAATTCCTGCATCGGATGTAATGCTTGTATTGTTGCATGTAACGTTGAAAACAACATTCCGGTAGTAGGTAAAAAAGAAGTTCTGAACAGAAGGGAAATGCACTGGATGAGAATTGACAGGTATTTCAGTAGTCCGGCAGAAACCGGGGAATATTTTGAGGGCGATATGATCGCTTTGGAAGTTCCTTCTGAAAATCCTCAGGTTACATTCCAACCGATGTTGTGTCAGCATTGTAATCACGCACCATGTGAAACCGTATGTCCGGTTGCTGCTACTACACATAGCTCTGATGGTTTAAACCAGATGGCATATAACAGATGCATCGGCACAAGATACTGCGCTAACAACTGTCCATATAAAGTAAGAAGATTTAACTGGTTTAAGTATTTCAACAATGAGCAGTTTGACAAAAACACAGCCATGAATACCACCCTTGGTAGAATGGTTCTTAACCCTGATGTTACCGTAAGGTCAAGAGGGGTTATGGAGAAATGCTCTATGTGTGTTCAAAGGATTCAGGAAGGAAGACTTCATGCCAAGAGAGAAAGAAGAAGTTTGGTTGATGGTGAAATCAATACAGCTTGTGCCGCTTCTTGTCCTGCAGATGCTATTGTGTTTGGAGATATGAATGATGAGAATAGCCAGATACATAAAATCTTGACTGACCAAAACAGGGAAAGGACATTTACGGTACTGGAAGAAATTAACACCAGACCTAATATATCTTATCTGACAAAAATTAGAAATATTAAAAAAGCTTAATAGATTATGCAAGTTACTTCACCCGTAAGGCCGCCTTTAGTCACCGGTGGTAAGACTGTTTCAGACGTTACTGTTGACATATGTAGACAGGTAGAAGGTAAGCCTACCAAATCCTGGATGATTGCATTTGGTATATCAGTACTAACACTGGCATATGGATCCTTCTGTCTATTCTATACATGGTACACAGGTATAGGTGTCTGGGGATTAAATAAAACAGTAGGTTGGGCTTGGGATATTACAAACTTCGTATGGTGGGTGGGTATTGGTCACGCCGGTACACTTATCTCTGCTATTCTTCTTTTATTCAGACAAAAATGGAGAACATCCATCAACCGCGCTGCTGAAGCGATGACAATTTTTGCGGTACGTTGTGCGGCAAGTTTCATTCTTGCACACATGGGGCGTCCATGGCTTGCACATTGGGCTCTTCCGCTCCCAAATACATTCGGTTCCTTATGGGTAAACTTCAACTCACCTCTTGTTTGGGACGTGTTTGCTATCTCAACATATCTTACCGTTTCCCTTGTATTTTGGTATGTAGGTCTTATACCTGATTTCGCAACCATTAGAGAAAGAGCTTCAGGTGTTAGAAGAATGATTTATGGAGCATTAAGTTTAGGTTGGGATGGTTCAGCAAAAAGCTGGTCGAGATATGAAGCCGTGAGTTTAGTGCTTGCTGGTTTATCCACGCCACTTGTACTTTCAGTACATACTATCGTAAGTATGGACTTTGCCACGTCTGTAATTCCAGGATGGCATACAACCATATTCCCGCCATACTTTGTTGCCGGTGCAATTTTCTCCGGATTTGCAATGGTATTGACCCTAATGCTTATAACCAGGGTAGTATTTAATCTTCAGGATTATATTACCATTAACCACATAGAGTCAATGAATAAAATCATTGTTCTTACTGGTTCAATTGTGGGTATAGCTTATATTACTGAATTATTTATAGCATGGTATTCCGGAGTATATTACGAACAATATGCTTTCGTAAACAGAGCTTTTGGTGAAGACTATTGGTGGGCATATTGGGCTATGATGACCTGCAATGTAATTTCCCCTCAGTTATTCTGGTTCAGAGCTGTCAGAAGAAGTTTATACTGGACGTTTATATTATCAATTATAGTTAACATTGGAATGTGGTTTGAGCGTTTTGTAATCATTACCACATCTTTATCCAGAGATTTTCTACCATCCAGTTGGGCATATTTCTCTCCTACTATTTTCGATGTCGGAGATTATATCTTCTCATTTGGTCTGTTTTTTACGCTTTTCCTATTGTTTACCAAATATTTCCCGGTAATCAATATGGCAGAAGTAAAAGCAATTATTAAATCATCAAATAAAAAAAATATTGAATAATTATGGCAAAGGGCAAGAATTTTTTACTTGGTATTTTCACTGATGAGGATGTACTGGTAAGTGCTGTTTCCAAGTCCAGAATAGAAGGCGTAAAAATCTTTGAGGCTTACACCCCTTTTCCTGTTCATGGATTGGATGTAGCATTAGGTTATAAACCATCTAATCTTCCTATAGCAGCTTTTCTTTTTGGAATGACAGGGACTATTTGTGCCCTTTTGCTTACGATATTAACAATGGGATACGATTGGCCAATGATTATTGGTGGTAAGCCTTTTATACCGCTTCCTAACTTTATCCCGGTTACGTTTGAATTAACTGTTTTACTTGCCTCTCTTGGCATGGTTGGTACTTTTTTCGTAATAAGCAACCTTAAACCATGGGCAAAACCATTTATGTTTGACCACAGAAGCACTGACAACAAGTTTGTAGTTGTCGTCGATCTTGACAAGAATAAGTTGTCCAAAGAAGATATCATGCGAATCTTTAATGAAAACGGTGCAGCCGAAGTAAATTTAAAAAATGTCCAATAACAGCAAATTGAATACAGATATGGTAGTTTTTAAAAGATATATACTTTTTGTTTTTGCACTTGGGATTTTGTCTTCATGTAACAGTGATTTCAGATATATAGGCATTCATAAAGATACCAGAGTGGAGTATGCACCTAATATGTATCACTCCTTAGCTTATGAGCCATTAACTCAAATAGTGGATTCAGTTAATTATCCTGAATATTATAACTCAAACCCATACAATCCTCATGGTATGACTATGAGAGAGCCTGTTGCGGGCACTATCAACAGGAACCCCAAAGGTTTTTTACCTATTCATCTACATGCTGATAGTCTTGCAAAAGCTGCTCAAATAGCAAATCCTATTGAAGTCAATGATCAAGTAATGGCTCAGGGGAAGCTTTTGTACATTAGAAATTGCTCTCCATGCCATGGAGCAGGAGGACAGGGTGACGGCAAAGTGGGTGAGCGGTATGGCGGTGTACCTAATTTTGCAAGTGATGCTCTTAGAAATATTTCCGGTGGACACATTTTCCATGTGATTACTTTTGGAAAAGGACGTATGACATCTTATGCATCTCAATTGAATCAGGAAGATAGATGGAAAGTCGCTCATTATATACGCACTTTACAAAAAGCTGAATAAAGGATATAGATTTTATAAATTATAAATAGTCATGACCGAAGAAAAATTTGTTTTTACCAGTCTCGCTAAAAAAAGAGTATTTACTGTTATAGGGCTTGGTATAATTCTTTTACTACTTGGGATGTTTATGCTTGCCAATCATATTGGTGTTGAACACCACGAGCACACCAGGATTTTCCCTGAAGACACCCACCATGATCATGCTCAATTTGAACATGTAGAATGGTCTGTAAGGATTATTAAAAATATATGGCATAACAACATATTCTTTGTTGGAATTTCTATAATAGGAGTTTTCTTTATTGCTTTTAACTATGTAGCATGGGCTGGATGGAGTGCTGTTTTGAAGCGAATTCCGGAAGCATTTGGCTATTTTTTACCAATAGGTTTTGTTCTTACCTTACTTACATTCCTCATATTTAATCATGATCTGTTTCATTGGACACACCATGGGCTTACAGACCCAAATGATCCTCATTATGATGCGCTTATTGCAGGTAAAAGCACATATCTAAATCTCGGATTCTTCATTTTTAGAATGATAGCATATTTCGCACTATGGATTATAGTATGGTTTATGTTGAGAAAATTCTCTCTTGCAGAAGATATTGAAGGTGGATTTACCTACTATAATAAGAGTATAGTATGGTCTGCTATCTTTTTGATTATTTTTGGTGTTACTTCTTCTATGGCTGCATGGGATTGGGTAATGTCTATGGATCCTCATTTCTTCAGCACCATGTTTGGCTGGTATGTTCTGGCTAGCTGGCTAATTAGTGGTTTAGCTGTTATAACACTAACGACTCTTTATCTTAAGGATGCAGGATACCTTCCAATGGTTAACTCAAGCCATTTGCATGATCTTGGTAAATTCATGTTCGCTTTCAGTATTTTCTGGACTTATATTTGGTTTGCACAGTTCTTATTAATCTACTATGCAAACATACCGGAAGAGTCTGTGTATTTTGTTGAAAGGCTTAAGAACGATGTTTATAGTCCATTTTTCTTCGGTAATTTGATTATTAACTTTTTCTTCCCATTCCTGGTGTTAATGACAGCCGATGCCAAACGTCAGGCGCTTATTCTTAAAGTAGTAGCAGTAGCGATTTTACTTGGCCACTGGAGCGACTTTTATTTGATGATGACACCCGGAACCCTTGGGCCTGCCGGAGGATTTGACTTCCTGTTCTTCTTTATTGAATTAGGTATGGCTATGATTTATGCAGGATTATTTGCTTTTGCTTTGATGTTTGGATTGGCTAAGGCAAGTTTAGTGGCTAAGAACCACCCGATGATTGAAGAAAGTATTCATCATCACGTTTATTAATTTTCAATAAATTTACACTGATATAAATAGATAAAAAGATGGTAGTAGAACTTATAATAGGCCTTGCAGTAGTTCTTATACTGACTATCCTGTTAGTTGTTTTCAGAATTCAAACTTTGATCTCTGTAATGCGGGGAGCCTATCAAAGGAGGGTAGGACGTAGTAATAAGATAAATGCGATTATGATGGTGGTGTTCATGGTAGTAGGCCTTTTAGCCTTTGCCTGGTACTCCAGCGTTGCGTCAGAACAATATCTGCCGGAAGCATCCACTGAACATGGTGTTCGTACTGACAGAATGTTTTGGATTACTATGGCCATACTTACATTGGCTTTTGTGGTTGTAAATATTTTATTGTTTTGGTTTTCTTATAAGTATCAATATAAAGAAGGACGCAAAGCATATTTCTATCCAGAAAATCATCGTTTGGAACTTGTATGGACAGTTATACCTGCCATTGTAATGGCAATCCTGGTGTTTTATGGTTGGAGGGAATGGTCTTTAATAACTTCACAAGCTCCTCCTCAAAGTGAGGTTGTTGAAATCATGGGTAAACAATTTGCCTGGCAGGTTAGATACCCTGGTAAAGATAAAGTTTTAGGTAAGCACAATTTTAAGCTTACTGATGCTACCAATGAAATGGGTATGGATTTTAAAGATGAAGCAAGTTTAGATGATTTTCAACCAACCCAAATAGTAATCCCACGAGGAAAACCTATATTATTCAGAATTAGAGCTCGTGATGTATTACATAGTGTTTTTGTACCTCACTTCCGTTTAAAAATGGATGCCGTGCCTGGAATGCCAACTAAATTTTGGTTTACTCCTACTAAAACTACTGCACAAATGCGTATGGAATTAGGAAACCCAAGTTTTAATTATGAACTGGCATGTACTGAGATTTGCGGAAGAGGGCATTTTGGTATGAGGTTTATTGTGGTAGTAGTGGAGCCTGAAGAGTACGAACGTTGGTATAGCGAGCAAATACCTTTTGCAACTCTTAATGCGGAGTATGTAATGGAAAGACTTCCGGAGAACCTGAAAAGGAAATTTAAACCTTCCGATGTTCCTGAAGAAGCAGAAGTTCCCGGCCCTGGAGCAACCCAGCAGCCAATTGACGATGTAGCTGGTCAAGGTACCACAGGAGCTCCTTCTCCAGAAGCTGATGAAGATGTTGCTGCCGGAGAAGAAGAGAATGAGGAAGTAAATTAATTTATAAAAAGTTTAAAAAGTCTAATCTAACTATACAGATATGTCTGCTACTCACACTAATTTAGATCACAATGCTGCTCATGACCATGACGAACACGAGCATCATGAGTTGCCTTGGATAAGAAAATATATATTTTGTGAAGATCATAAAATTATCGCCAAGCAATATCTGATTACAGGTATCTTTTGGGCGATTATTGGTGGTTTCTTTTCACTAGCCTTTAGATTACAATTAGGGTTTCAGGAGTTAAATGTTAGCTTTCTTGAACCGATTTTCGGAGGATGGATTGTTGATGGGAAAATAGACCCGGAGTTTTTCCTTGCCTTGGTAACTATGCATGGAACAATCATGGTGTTTTTTGTATTGACAGCAGGTTTGAGCGGTACATTTAGTAATTTCCTTATTCCGCTTCAGATTGGTGCCAGAGATATGGCTTCAGGATTCCTTAATATGCTATCTTACTGGTTCTTCTTTTTGTCCAGTTTGGTTATGTTTGTTTCCCTGTTTATTACTTCAGGGCCTGCATCAGGTGGTTGGGTTATTTACCCTCCATTAAGTGCTCTTCCTCAAGCTATGGAAGGGTCAGGACTTGGTATGACATTGTGGTTGGTAAGTATGGCTTTGTTTATTGTATCTACATTACTTGGAGGTATAAATTATGTTACTACCATTATCAACCTTCGAACAAAAGGAATGTCTTTCCTTAGAATGCCTTTGACAATTTGGTCATTCTTTTTTACCGCAATTATTGGCTTATTATCTTTTCCTGTATTGTTTTCAGCAGCCTTGTTGTTAATATTTGATAGAAGTTTTGGTACCAGTTTTTACTTGTCTGATATTTATATAGGAGGCCAGGCATTAATGCATGAAGGTGGTAGCCCGATATTATTCCAACACCTTTTCTGGTTTCTTGGTCATCCGGAAGTATATATTGTATTACTACCTGCCTTGGGAATTACCTCTGAAATTATTTCAACAAATTCAAGAAAGCCTATCTTCGGATATAAAGCGATGATCGCTTCTATGGCTGCAATTAGTGTTCTTTCATTTATAGTTTGGGCACACCACATGTTTGTTAGTGGTATGAACCCTTTCCTTGGGTCGATCTTTATGTTCTTGACCTTAATAATTGCAGTTCCATCTGCGGTTAAAGCATTTAACTATATTACCACTCTTTGGAGAGGAAACATCATATTTACACCTGCCATGTTGTTTAGTATTGGTCTGGTTTCCTTCTTCGTTTCCGGAGGATTAACAGGTATTATATTAGGTAACTCTGCAGCAGATATTCAACTTCACGATACGTATTTTGTAGTTGCGCATTTCCACCTTGTTATGGGTAGTGCATCGTTCTTTGGAATGCTTGCCGGTGTGTATCACTGGTTCCCTAAGATGTTTGGTAGAATGTTGGATGAAAAGCTTGGATATATACATTTCTGGTTAACATTCATTGGTGTTTACTGTGTATTCTTCCCTCTTCATTATATTGGTATTGCAGGTTTCCCTAGAAGGTATTATGCCTTTACAAGTTTTGAGTTTACAAATAAGTTTGTAGATCTTAACTTATTTGTAACTATTGCGGCAATAATAACCTTTGCAGCTCAGTTTATATTTGTGTTCAATTTCTTCTACAGCATATTTAAGGGAAGAAGAGCTACACAAAATCCATGGAAATCGAATACGCTGGAATGGACTACACCAATCAACCCAGGGCATGGAAACTGGCCGGGTGCAATTCCTACAGTATATAGATGGCCATATGATTATAGCAAGCCTGGTGCAGATGATGATTTCATTGCTCAAAACGTGCCGTATTCAAAAACCAAGAGCTCAAACTTCCCTCATGAAAACGAACGTATGTTGTTAGATGAGGCGGAGGAAATAAATGAGAAAAAACACTAAAATAGCAGCATTTGGTAAACTAGGATTGCTTACCATATTTGCTGTATACTTTCTGATATTAGTTGGAGGAATTGTTAGAAGCACAGGTTCCGGTATGGGTTGTCCAGACTGGCCTAAATGTTTCGGAAAATGGGTTCCTCCAACTAACATCTCTGAACTTCCTGATGATTACCGGGAGATTTATATTGAGAAACGAAGGATGAAAAATATAAAATTTGCTGCATTGCTGGAATCTCTTAGTTTTAAAAGTCTTGCTCAGGAAATTTTAAACGATCAATCCGTTTATCAAGGACATGAATTTAATCTTAAACAAACCTGGATTGAGTATTTGAATAGGATTGTAGGTGTAATTATAGGATTCTTGATACTGGCAGTACTTGTGAAATCATTTTCTTTTTGGAACACCGATAAAACAATTTTTCTACTTAGTTTAGGGTCTTTTGTTTTGGTGGGCTTTCAGGGTTGGTTAGGTTCAGTTGTGGTATCTACTAATCTTATGCCTTTTATGATAACGCTGCATATGATTCTTGCACTTGTTATTGTGGCTATGTTGATTTATACAGTGGCAAGGTCTCAGAGAAAGTTATTTCAATTCCCGGCTGTTAACTCAAAGAATAAACTTATGGCATTGTTATATATTCTTATTGGAGCCTCATTCTTTCAAATTATCACCGGAACTCAGGTGAGAGAAGAAATTGATGTTATATCGACTTCTTTAGGAGAAATTAACAGGAATTTGTGGCTTTCTGAAACAGGTTTAGTCTATTACATTCATAGAAGCTTTTCGATAGCTATAGTATTGGTTCATGCATATTTCTTTTATCTTGTTTATTCAAGACATAGAAGTAACACATATTTGTACCGCAATACAGTAATTTTATTAGCCCTTTTATTAGCTGAAATTGTAATAGCATTGGTACTAGCCTACTTTGGATTTCCCGCATTTGCTCAGCCTTTACATTTGTTGTTTGGCAGTTTAATTATTGGATTTCAATTTTATTTGATTATAATTTTGCTAGAGAGTAAGGGATCAATAAGTCAAATTAGTAAAACAAGCTTAGTTTTAAATGATTGCTGAAAAAATATATATATCAATCCTTGTTCAAATAGGCCTTAAGGCAAAAGCATATTTTGAATTATTAAAATTCAGATTATCTTTTCTTGTAGTCTTTTCAGGGGGAATGGGTTATTTGCTTGGTGCTCAAACGATCAATTGGATAAGTTTTATGTCCTTCCTTTTAGGAGGTTTTTTCGTTACAGGATCATCCAATATTATCAACCAGATCATTGAAAAAGACTTAGATAAATTGATGACTCGTACATCCGGAAGGCCCTTGCCTACGGGTCGTTTATCGGTTAGTGAAGCAGTTATTTTCTGTTTAGTATTAGCACTATCAGGTTTTGTAATTCTCTTTAAGTTTGTAGGTATACTTCCTGCGTTTTTGACCTTTCTTTCCTTACTACTATATGGCTTTGTTTATACACCCTTAAAAAGGGTAAGCTCTATTGCCGTATTGGTTGGAGCAATACCTGGTGCACTTCCACCTTTGATTGGATGGGTAGCAGCTACAGGAGGAATTTCAATAGAAGGCTTGTTGCTTTTTGGAATTCAGTTTATCTGGCAATTTCCTCATTTCTGGGCCATTGCCTGGGTTTTGGATGAAGAATATAAAAAAGCAGGCTTTAAGCTTTTGCCTTTTGGAGGTGCCAAAGATTTAAATTCGGCTTTTCAAATTATGATTTATACCTTGATGTTAATTCCTTTGGGTCTTATTCCTGCTAAGTTGGAATTGACAGGTATTAACTCAGCTGTTATTGCCACGGTCTGTGGGGTGTTATTTTTAATGCAAACATTTTCATTAATGAAAAACTGTTCTAATAAAGCAGCATTGAAGATAATGTTCGGTTCATTTTTATATTTACCTATTGTTCAGATAGCATTTGTATTAGATAAAATTGTAAAATGAAAGAACAAGATATATTATTACTCGAACAGGAAAGGCCCTTGTCGGTTGATCCTAAAAAGTTTTTAACCTGGTTGTTTATTGTAAGCATTGTAATGATGTTTGCTGCCTGGACTAGTGCTTATATTGTTAGAAGGGCAGAGGGGAATTGGTTAGATATAGAACTTCCTTCAGGTATGTACATAACTACTGCCATTATATTTTTCAGTAGTATTTCTTTGCATATAGGATATCTTGCTGCTAAAAAAGATAATTTCAAGGTTTTAAATTTAGGAATTCTTGTTACTGTTGTATTGGCAATTGCCTTTCTTATAGGGCAATTTTTCTCATGGGGGCAGCTTGTTGAAAACAATGTGTACTTTGCCGGGAAGTACAGCAATCCTGCCGGATCCTTTTTGTATGTCCTTATGGGGATGCATGGATTCCATGTGATTACAGGTTTGATATTTTTATTAATTGTTTTATTTAAATCATTTAAACTTAAAATTCATAGTAAAAGCCTGACTCTTATGGAAATGTGCCTAACTTACTGGCATTTTCTTGGAGGTCTTTGGATATATTTATTTGTATTTTTACTGTATAACCGTTAATTTTTCCAAAAAATATAATTTATGGCAACAACAACTACTCTTGATCACAATAAGCGTAACATTTGGTACGGTGGGGCAGAGCCATTAAAGGCAAGCTATGGTAAGCTGATGATGTGGTTTTTCCTATTATCAGATGCGTTAACATTTTCAGCTTTCCTGGTAGCCTATGGAACGAGCAGGTTCAGTGAAACAGCCTATGATCCGGCTGCACATGGTACCCCATTTGTTCCTTCTGTGGAATATTGGCCGATTCCCGAAATGGTTTTTACGCACATTCCGTTTTTTCATATTAATGCCCCTTTGGTCTTTGTGGGTATTATGACCTTTATCCTTATCATGAGTAGTGTTACTATGGTATTAGCAGTTGAAGCTGGTCATAGAATGGATAAAATTGATGTACAGAAATGGATGTTATGGACAATTATTGGTGGTGTTGCTTTCCTTAGTTGTCAGGCATGGGAGTGGATGATCTTTATTTCCGGATCACCGGAAGGTTTGACAGTTGCTGGCGGTGAAGTAATAAAAGGAGCTAGTTTGATAGAGAATGAATATGGTCCCCCATTATTTGCTAATTTTTTCTTCTTCATAACAGGCTTTCATGGTTGTCACGTGCTAAGTGGAGTTTTTATTAATATTTTAGTGTTTTATAATGTGTGTATTGGTACATATCAGGAAAGAGGCCATTATGAAATGGTTGAGAAAGTCGGTTTATACTGGCACTTTGTTGATCTTGTATGGGTATTTGTATTTACATTTTTCTATCTGGTTTAATTAAAAAATTGATAATAATATGGGAGCACATGCTAATCATGACAATGTAGTCATAACAGCTCAGCCTAGAGATAAGGCTAAGATTCTAAAAATATGGAAAACCGCAGGTATTTTAGCAATTGTTACAGCTATAGAATTCCTTTTAGCTTTTACCGTTGAAAGAGGCCCCTTACTTGTAGCTATATTCGTAGCTTTAACAATCGTAAAGGCTTTTTATATAGTTGCTGAATTTATGCACCTTAAATATGAAGTAAAAACCTTAATATGGTCTGTATTACTTCCTATGATATTTATTGTATGGTTGATTATTGCACTTTTGGTTGAAGGTGACACAATATATCAGCTAAGAAATTGGTTCTATGGAGTGAGTCATTTCTAATAAATGATTCACTTTTTGTAGAATTTAAAGTTTATTTATATTATGAAAAAAAACGCTAAATCCTTAGTACTATGCTCAATTTTAATACTACCGGTTTTAGCGTTTTTCTTTTTAAAAGGCTGCGGATCGAATGAGTATAAGCTTCCTGTTATGTTTGCTTATGACTCAGTCTTTCAGGATGGCAAATATATTTTAACGGATGTTCACACAATTCCTGATTTTATTTTGCCATCGCATACGGGAGATTCTCTTTCTTTAAATGATGTTAAAGGCAAAGTTTTTATTGCAGACTTCTTCTTTACTCGCTGTCCCGGCATATGCCCTCAGATGACCACTGAACTTACCCGTGTTCAGGAAGCTTTTCGTGAAAATGCAGAAATTAGTATCGTTTCATTCTCTGTTGACCCTGTTTATGATAATATAGAGGTACTTAAAAATTATGCGGAAGAGTATGGAGCAATTGCCGGAAAATGGCATTTTGTGACCGGTGAAAAAGAGGATGTTTATAATCTGGCGCAAAAAGGATTTTTTGTTTCAGCTATGGAAGATGAAGGACATATTGAGGAGTTCATTCATAGCGAAAAATTAATTCTGGTCGATAAGGAAGGTAGAATTCGGGGGTATTATAATGGAACAGAGAGGGAAGATGTTGATCGTTTAATAACCGAAATTAATATTCTTTTATATGAGTACAATAAGAACAAGTGAAGTAAAAAATAACAGTTTTTATTTAAGTTTAATTTGGGTATTATCAGTTGCCATTCCCGTGGTTGTGGCCGTTTTGTTTTATATGCCCCAGACCGGCAAATTGGGGGATTTAAATGTTAGTTTTCTTCCACACCTGAATGCTGCACTTAATAGTTCAACGGCATTGGCATTAATAGCTGGATTTTATTTTATCAAAAAGAATCAGCAAAAGAATCATACATACGCTATGTTAAGCGCTTTTGCTTTATCTTCTATATTCCTTGTTTCATATGTGATATACCATTTCCAGGGTAGCCACACTCTTTTTGGTGTCGTTAATGGTGATGGGGTATTAAGTGTTGATGAATTGGCTGCGGTTAGTATTAGCAGGTATATTTATCTTTTTATACTTATTACGCATATTTTACTTGCTATAGTGGTTGTTCCGTTTGTATTGCTAGCTATCTATTTTGCAGCAACCAAACAGTTTGTTTCACATAAAAAGGTTGTGAAATATGGATTTCCTGTTTGGTTGTATGTTGCAGTGACTGGTGTATTAGTTTACCTTATGATCAGTCCTTACTATAGTTAATATTGCGAAAGAACTTTTTCAATTTAAACATTGTTTAGGATAAAAATTATGGCATCTATAAAAAAAATTACGGGTTTCCTGGTTCTGATGTTAGTTTTATCTTTTTTTCAGGAGAGCTTTGCACAATGTGCCATGTGTCGTGCAACTGTTGAAAATAATGTGAATGAAGGTGCATCAGAAGAAGGGAAGACTATAGGAGCCGGTTTAAATTCAGGAATTCTTTACCTTATGTGCATACCATATATTTTAGCATGTGTTATTGCGTTTATGTGGTATAGGGAAAGTAAAAAGACTAAAGAGAGGAGAATTAAAACCTTACAAATATTGCAAAATAAACTTTCCTGATATAGATATATAAATTGACCAGGTATTGCTTAATAGAAAATATGTTTTTCTTATTTCAGGAGTAACCCTGATTTTATTATCGATACTTCTTGCGTTTTTTACAAAAGAGAAACGGCAAGCAGATAAGAAAGAAATTTTAGAAGCCATATCCCTCAATATTAATACGGAGCTCTCCCTGGCTCGTAAAGAAGCAAAAAAAATAAAAAGGATTATTGAAAACACCGATATTCCGGTTTTTTCCACACTTATTCAGGAAACGAAATATCCCTATTTTGTTTTCAGAAACAAGCAGCTTTACTTTTGGTCAGATCAGCGATACAACTTTGCATATGACCTTCTTAAAGATAATGAGTCCTTAAAGTATCTTAACCTTAAGAATGGCAAGCATCTCGTCCTTAAGGAAGGTATTATAAAAAGGGGGGACTTTTTTGATATTTATTTTCTCATACCCCTTACCTCTGAATTTCCGGTTGAAAATCAATACCTGCATTCTTCTTTTAATAAAGAAATATTTGCCGGTTACACCCTGGATATAGCCCCGTTTTATGATGTTAATCGTATTTCGACTACCGATGGCCGGTTCCTTTTTTCTGTTACATTTATAGAAGATGACATCCTGGATAATAGCACTTCCAATTGGTATGTATTCTTCTTGTCTCTGACAGGGCTTATTTTTATTTTATTTTATGTTGGTTTGTTTGTGGCCGAATTGAACAATAATTTAATGACCGATCATGCCTTCTTGTTTCTTCTTGTTGTTCTTGCATCCATAAGGGGGATTATGCTTGTATTAAATTACCCTTATAACGTCATTGAATTTGAACTTTTTAATTCTAAATATTTTGCCTCATCTGCTATAGACCCTTCCTTAGGAGACTTATTTTTAAATGCACTTTTTACCTTTGTCTTATCTGCTTTCATTTATAATCATTATCCCAAATCGCATATCTTAAAGGTCATCCATAAGCTCGATAGGATTCCAAAATTCCTATTATCTGTTTTTCTTATTTTTATTTGCAATCTGTTTGTGTATTTCTTTTACAATATACTGAAAGTCCTTTATTTTGATTCTCTCTGGTCTTTGGATGTAACTGTAATCTTAAATTTTGACATATTCAGGTTTGTTTCGCTTTCAATATTTATTCTTTCTGCCTGCATCTTTTTTATTTTTACACATATTTTACTCCGCTTGTTTATAAGCATACACAAGGCCGATAAAATTTCTGCCTTTGCAGCACTTACTGCTGCCTTTTTAATTTTTATTTTGGTGGCTTTTCCCTCAGGAATCCTTCATGGTTATCTGGTTATTATTTCTTTTAGTTACTTTTCAATCATATTGTATTTTAACCTTCCTAAAATAGATTACTATTTAAGGTATTCTACATATTTATACCTGATAATTGCAGCAATGACAACCTCTGCTATCGGAGCTTATGCCATTTATGATGTTAATGTGAAGACATCTGTCATAGGTAAACAAAAGTATGCCAGTAGTTTATTGATGGAGAATGATGTCCTGGGTGAGTATTATCTTTTTGAGGCTACAGAGAAAATAATTGTAGATGAATTTATCAAAAATAAATTTCTTGAGCCTTTTACCGCAAAGGATATAATTGAGCAAAAGGTAAAGAAACTATACCTTAATTCTTACCTTGATAAATACGATGTGGAAGTTTATTCTTTTAATGTTCAGGGGAGTAATCTTGAGGCAGGTACAGAATATCCTGACTATTTTGAAACAGCTCAAAAATATAAACTTAATGAATTCAGGACTGAGTTTTCTAATATTTTTTTTATAAATGACCCGGGGACATATGGCCCTGTAAAATACTTTAGTTTTGTTGATATAGTAAAAAATAATGTAGTAATAGGATATGTGCTTATTGAATTAAGACATAAAAAGATCCTTCCGCATAGTGTCTATCCCGAATTGTTGATGGACCGGCAGGTACTGAGTGCTAAAAACGTAAAAAATTACAGTTATGCTATTTATTTTAAAAATGACCTTATTTATAGTATAGGTAATTTTAACTATACCAATGACCTGCCTCTTTCTTTATTGGATAAGAACGAGTTGTTTGATAATGATGGACTGATCAAGAATGATTACCATCATTTGGGTTTCCAAGCCGGTACTGATAAAATCGTAGTTGTCTCCTCAGTAAAATACTTCCTTAAGGATAGCTATTCAAATTTTTCATTTCTTTTTTTAGTCCTGATCTTCTGGGTGCTGCTTATTATGGCTTATTATGCCTTTTACTACAAGCTAAAAAACATAAATACCACCTTTTCGACCAAAATTCAGCTTTATCTAAATATTGCTTTTTTCCTACCCTTATTTATTGTCAGTCTTACTACCCTAAGTGTAATTAACTCGAATTACAAAAGAAACCTCAACAAATCTTTCATTAAAAAAGCTGAGAATGTTAGTAACAACATTTCCGTTGTGGTAGATAAATATAAAAGGCATAAGATGAAAAAGGAAGAGGTTGAGCATATGATCCTTGACCTGGCAAGATATACTGATTCAGATATAAATCTTTTTAATAAAAAGGGGCAATTAATATTTTCGAATCAGCCTATGATTTACGAATCTGGTTTGTTTGCACGACTTGTTAACCCGGTTGCCTACTCCACCATTTTAGAAAACAGAAACAATGTCATCATGCTAAATGAGCAGATTGGCGATTTAAAATATAATGCCGTATACGTTTCTGTCAAGGCCCCTGATTCTGGGGATTTAATAGGTGTGTTAAGCTTACCATTTTTTGAGTCAAAATATGAGGTTGACCGGCAGTCTGTAGAAGTTTTAACTACCATCATTAATATATTTACGAGCATTTTTATTGTCTTTTTATTTCTTTCCTATATGTTTTCTGGTTTTCTGATTTATCCTTTAAACCTTATAACTCAGAAGATCAGAAAAACAACCTTAAGCAGCCATAATGAACCACTTGAGTGGAATTCAAAAGATGAAATCGGGCTATTGGTGGATGAGTACAATAAAATGTTGAAAAAACTGGAGGAAAGCCGGGAAGCTTTATCTAAAAGTGAGAAAGAGTCAGCATGGAGGGAAATGGCAAAGCAGGTGGCACATGAAATTAAAAATCCCTTGACTCCTATGAAGCTGATTATTCAGCATCTTCAACGAACCATTGAAAAAACTACCGAAAGCGGGTATGTTGCCATGGAAAAGTCTCTTAACACACTACTTGACCAGGTAAATAACCTGAGTGAAATTGCAACTTCTTTTTCTATGTTTGCTAAAATGCCTATTCCGAAATATGAAAAATATGAAATTGTTAAAGTCATTGGTAGTACAGCAAATCTTCATAATTCAGCAGATGTTCAGGTTATAACAGGCCTGCCCTCCCGGGATATTTTTGTGATGGGCGATGAAAAATTGATGAGTGGAATAATTACCAATTTGATATTGAACGGAATTCAATCAGTGTCGTCCGAAGTAAAACCGATCATTCAAATTAAACTTACCATTGAAGACGATAAGGTATTAATAGAAATAAAAGACAATGGTATGGGAATTCCTGAAGGAATAAAAGATAAAGTTTTTTTGCCCAATTTTAGCACTAAATACACAGGGTCTGGTATAGGACTTGCTGTCGCCAAAAGAGGAGTAGAACATGCCGGAGGTAAAATTTGGTTTCAGACAATGGAAAGCACAGGTACTTCGTTTTTCATTGAGTTGCCTGTAATTTAATTAATGCACTTTGCCCGATACTGTATAGTTATATTTTTTCTGACTTTACCTTTACTTACTTCCGCACAAATTAGTAATAAAAGGTGTAGATGGATTCCCTTCTCCGAACAAGAGTTTGTTTTGGATACGGTATCTGTTTTTCCAAATTCTTTGGAATTGACCCTCACCGATGGCCAGGATGTAAAAATTTACTATGACATTAACACCAACAAGGCCAGATTTAGTTCCAAAACATCATTCGATTCTGTACTTGTCTGCTATAAAATAATGCCTTTTGACCTTGGTGCGGAGCATTATAAACGAAGTCTTGCACAATATGATTCTAATTTTTATTACAGGGATGATTATGGAGGCAGACATTTGCCTGGCACAGATCTTCCGGAAAAGAAGGAAGAATTATTTACCACTCCAGGACTTAATAAAACAGGTAACATGTCCAGAGGCATATCTTTCGGTAATAATCAAAATGTATTTGTTAACTCCAACCTGAATATGCAGCTTGAGGGTCATCTTACAGAAGATGTTAAAGTTACAGCAGTTATTTCCGATCAGAATATTCCATTCCAGCCTGAGGGAAATACCCAACAATTGCAGGAATTTGATAAGGTGTATGTCCAATTGGATGCTAAAAATGCCTCCCTTACCGCAGGTGATATTGTAATGCAAAACCGGGAATCTAATTTCCTTCGATATTATCGAAACGTGCAAGGTGGGCAAGCAATGTTAAATATGAAGAAAGATAGTTCTACCTATTCCACAACTTTTGGGGGAGCTGCAATTTCAAAAGGTAAATTCGCCTCTATAGAAATTCAACCTTTAGAAGGTGTTCAAGGCCCCTATCGTCTGAGAGGGCCAGCTAATGAACGATTTATTATTGTTCTTGCAAATTCTGAACGGGTTTATCTCGATGGTCGGCTTTTGGTTAGGGGTTTTGACTTTGATTATACCATTGATTACAACCTGGCTGAAATAACCTTTACGCAGAATGTGCTTATTACAGAATTTTCTGTTTTACGTGTTGATTTTGAATTTTCAGACCGGAACTATAGCAGGACAATTGCTAATGCAGGACATTATCAGAAAATTGGCCGGGCGAGTGCTTTTGTGAATTATTATTCAGAACAGGACAATCCACGGAGTCCATTGTTGTTTGAACCAAGTACTCAGGATATTGATTTATTAGCCAGCATAGGAGATTCTGTTCAAAATGCCTTCATTTCCGGAGTTCGGGAAGAAGGATATTCTGACAATAAAATCTTATATAAAAAACTGGTTGATGAAGCCGGGAGAGAGTATTATGAGTTTTCTACAGATCCTGAATTGGCTCGGTTTGAAATTTCATTTACAGACCTTGGGCAGGGGAATGGTAGCTACATTCATGACTTATCTAAAGCAGTTAATGGAAGGGTGTATCAATATGTAG
>JBKBXU010000002.1:0-36270 GCA_046313675.1 Cytophagaceae bacterium | reverse complement strand
ATACACAATAATAGCTCAGTTTCATGAGTCGGAGTTTTTGAATAATGATAAAGACAGACTGGATATGTTATTCCGGTATCTAAATATCTAATATTTTTTTAATGAAATTTGCCATACATGGAAGGCCGGTTATCGACAGTAAGGCTATCCCTTACCTGAAAAAGCTGTTTGATCATCTTCAAAAAAAAGATTGTCAACTTCAAATTTTTCTTCCTTTCCGTCAATCCTTAGAGAAGAAAGGAATATCCCTTGACCACATAGATACTTATTGTGAACGAACCGAACTATCAGATCCGGATTTTATTTTAAGTATAGGTGGAGACGGAACCTTACTTGAAACGATCTCCTATGCGGGAGAAAAGGGAATTCCGGCTCTTGGTATTAATACAGGCAGACTGGGCTTTCTGGCAACCACACCCAGAGATAATTGCATTAGTGCGGTAGACTCCTTATTTACGGGAGATTATATTTTTGATGACAGAACCTTAATTCAACTAACATCAGACGAGGATATCTTCAATGGCGTAAATTTTGGCTTAAATGAATTTACCATACTGAAAAGAGATACATCCTCCATGATCGTCGTACATACCTACATTGATGGAGATTATTTGAATTCCTATTGGGCTGACGGACTAATTGTTTCAACCCCCACAGGATCAACAGGATACTCGCTAAGCTGTGGAGGCCCATTGGTGATGCCTAAATCCAATAATTTCATCATCTCCCCGGTAAGTCCTCATAATCTGAATGTAAGACCCATGGTAGTTTCAGACGAAAGTATAATTACATTTGAAATAGAATCCAGAAGCAAAAAATTTTTAGTCTCGTTGGATTCAAGATCTAAAAGTGTCCCCTTAAACACTAAATTAACTGTTAAGAAGGCAGATTTTTGTGCAAGGCTGGTTCAGATGAAAGATTATAATTTCCTGGAAACGCTTAGAAGTAAACTAAATTGGGGATTAGATTTACGGAATTAATTTTTTATTTTAAGTAATATTTTATATATATTTGCAATTACGGGTTTGTAAACTCATATTTTTTATACAATAAATTACATTTTATTAAGGGGATACTTGACAACTATATGAAAAACCATTCAAAAATTGTATTATTCTTATGTGCGTTTTTCTTTATGATGGATTCGCAAGCTCAGGAATTCAATAAAAAGAACAGGTACAGTAGCATTGGTGCTAATATTAATGCGATGAATTATGTTGGGGAATTAGATCCGGCTCCAAGCATTATAAGCCCCGCCTTCAGGTACACAAGGCCAAATATAGGTCTATGTTACATTTACAGATATGGCCCTCGCTTGTCTTTCAGAGGAAATGTCTCTTATGGACGTATTCAGGGTAGTGACGCCAGAAATGCGAACTACGCTGATCGTAATATTCACAGGAGAATACGAAACCAGGATTTCCGTAATGACATTTTTGAAGTTAAAGCGGATGCAATCATTGATCTATTCGAACACAGAGGCCACTACAGAAGAAGAGTTGACTATACACCTTATGTCTCAATAGGAGTTGCCTATTTTTATCACAATCCTCAGGGAACACACCCTGTTACCGGCGAATGGCTTAATCTAAGACCTTTATCCACTGAAGGGCAAGGCTTACCAGGATCAGACAGAGGCATGTATTCTCTTCACCAGATAGCAATTCCAATTGGTGTTGGATTTAGGTATAAATTAAGCACCAACCTTGATCTTGCTTTTGAGGTAGGATTCAGGTTCACCTTTACCGATTACCTGGACGATGTTAGTGGTCAATATTTTGACAGAAACATTATTGAACAATACAGGGGTGAAAATGCCGCCTTAATGGCAGATAAATCTATTTTTAGCTTGGTTGACGATCCGCAAATGCAACAATTTGTTGATGAGAGGCAAGGAGGAACCTGGACTGAAACTACCGACCAGGGCAATGAATATTCTTCAGTTAATGGATTTGGAAGAAGAGGGGATAAAAGAGGAGATCCAAACAGAGATCTTTACATTGTAACAGGGTTTCATTTAACCTACATTATCCCCGGAAGAGTAATTTGTCCGAAGTTCAGATAACAATAATATAAAACGGTCGTTTATCAGACATGAAAAAAATAGGAAAGTATCTTTTTCCTATTTTTTTTGTCTTTATAGCATTCAGTGCTAAAGGGCAAAAAAATGAAATAGGAATAAGTTTAGGAGGAATGAATTATACAGGAGAATTAGCTCCTGAATATAATTTCAGTTTTTACAGGCCGGGAGGAATGTTGTTTTACAGACACAACTTCAGCCCTGCTTTTACCTTGCGTGCATCAGGAATGATAGGCAACATCTATGGAAATGATGAAGCTTCTGATTACCCTCTTCATAATGCCCGTAATGCAGAATTCCATAATTCTATAAATGAATTTGGCTTAATGGCTGAATACAACTTTTTTGATTACAGAAGATACAAGGACAGGCGAAAATTCACTCCCTATATGACAGGAGGCCTTGCCGTATTTAATTACAAACGAATACAACCCGGAACAGCCATAAGAGGTTCCGCTGTAAACATATCTATTCCTATAGGTTTTGGTTTTAAATATCAATTGTCAAAAACCCTGAATTTGGGTGGCGAGTTTGTGGCCAGGAAAACTTTTACTGATCACCTTGACGGACTAACAGACACTTTTGACAATGGAAGAAAACAGCTCGCAAACCCGTATTTGAACGATTGGTATTTTTATACCGGTTTTTCCATTAGCTACACAATCTATACTGTTCCCTGCCCTAAATTTAATTAACAGCTTTTTCACTAAATTTATGCTCCTTACTTTTTAAATAGGCATATGCTTTTGTACATTTGCCAATTAAATTTTTATTGTTCTTCATGAATTTAAAAGATCAAATAGACTCTGACAAGTTGCCGGCACACATTGCCATTATAATGGACGGTAATGGAAGATGGGCAAAAAAAAGAGGTGCAGCAAGGATCTTTGGGCATAAAAATGCCATTCAGTCGGTAAAAGATGTAACAGAAGGATGCACAGAGTTAGGCATAAAGTACCTGACCTTGTATGCATTTTCAACAGAAAACTGGAACAGGCCTAAGGATGAGGTTAATGCGCTGCTATCTTTGTTGGTATCAACCATTCGAGGCGAAATAAAAGAACTGTCAAAGAACAATATTAGGCTACTCGCCATCGGTAATACTGATGAGCTACCTAAAAACTGTAAGAAAGAATTAGAGGAAGCGATGGAACTAACTAAAGACAATAATCGCTTAAACCTAATATTGGCATTGAGCTATAGCGGAAGATGGGAAATAACGGAAGCTGCTCGCAAGATTGCCCTGGATGTTCAAAATAAAAAAATAACACCGGAGGAAATAGATGAGGATTTTTTTACTAAATATTTAAACACAAGTGGTATTCCCGATCCTGAGTTAATGATACGAACAAGTGGAGAAAAAAGGATAAGCAATTTTTTATTATGGCAACTTGCCTATGCAGAATTTTATATAACTGAAATTTTGTGGCCGGACTTTAGAAAGGAAAATTTGCATGAAGCTATAATTGACTACCAGAAAAGAGAAAGACGATTCGGGAAAACAAGCGAACAACTGAAATCTAATTAATGAAAAATATATTCTTAGTTTTCCTTACAGTAACCTTTATAGCTGTCTGCTATTCTTCCGAGGCTCAGATCAGATTCAACAGGGACAGAGGGCCAAAAACCTTAAATATTAGCTATACCAATCCTGAAGAATACATCATCGGCGACATAACCTTCTCCGGTGTTGAGTTTTTGGATCACAATGCTTTGCTTTCCATTATTGGCCTGCGTACAGGCGATGCGGTACTTATTCCGGGTGAACAGTTAAGTAACGCCATCAGAAAATTATGGGATCAGAAATTAATCGGGGATGTTGAAGTTAGTGCCACCAAAATAGAGGGCAACAAAATCTTTCTTAATTTTCACTTAAAAGAAAGGCCGCGTCTCTCAAAAATAGAAATAACCGGCGTAAAAAAAGCTGATCATGACGATCTTAAAGACAAGATGAACCTTCGTACCGGAGCCATTGTCACTGACGCAATGATCAAAAATGCCAAAACAAAAGTTCGTAATTTTTACGTTGACAAAGGCTTTTTTAATACAGAGATATCAATTCAACAAAAGAAAGACACCCTTCTGCCCAACAACATAATCATTTCGGTAAATGTAAACAGAAACGAACGGGTTCGTATCAATGAAATAATCTTTCATGGCAATGATGGGGAAAACGAAAAGCTAACGGACAGAAAACTTAAAAAAAGAATGAAAAAGACTAAGGAAAAAACCCTTAGAAACATTCTTTCTTCCTCTAAGCTTTTGAAAAGTGATTACGATACTGATAAAGAAAATATTATTGACTATTATAATTCTCTGGGATTCAGAGATGCTCAGATCGTATCCGATTCAATTTACCTTGTTAATGAAAAAAGGGTAAATGTTGAATTGACCATTTCAGAAGGCAGTAAATACTACTTCAGAAATATAAACTGGACAGGAAATTTCATTCATAGTAACAACCTGCTTGATACCATTTTAAATATTAAGCCGGGTGAAGTATATAATTTTGACAAACTGCAAAAAAGATTATCGTACAATCCTGAAGGCTATGACATCAGCTCATTATACCTGGATGATGGATACTTATTCTTCCACGTTGAACCTATAGAAGTCCTGGTAGAAAATGACTCCATTGACATAGAGATGAGAATCTATGAAGGTCCCCAGGCAACCATCAAGAATGTTTCGGTTTCGGGCAATACAAAAACTAATGACCATGTAATTCTCCGTGAAATCAGGACGCTGCCCGGCCAGAAATTCAGCCGCTCTGACCTTATCAGGTCTCAGAGAGAATTGGCTCAGCTAGGATATTTCGATCCTGAGCAAATTAACATTATACCTATACCTAATCCGGCAGACGGAACCGTAGATATTAACTATGGCGTAGTTGAAAAGCCCAGCGACCAGATTGAACTTTCCGGTGGATGGGGTGGCTTCTTTGGATTGGTAGGAACCGTAGGGCTTGTCTTTAACAACTTTTCATTAAGAAATATACCACACTTCAAAAGCTGGAACCCGCTGCCATCCGGTGATGGACAACGCTTTGCAATTCGTTTCCAGGCTAGTGGAAGAGCTTTCCAAACGTATTCGGCCTCATTTACAGAACCATGGCTTGGTGGAAACAAACCTCACTCCCTGTCTGTCAGCTTTACCAAATCAAGGCAAAACAGAATTCCTGACTTGGGTGCCAGAGCTATTGGGTTCCTTGACGTACAAAGTGTGTCCGTTGGTTTAGGGAAAAGGTTAAGATGGCCTGATGATTTCTTCTCAATAAGCCACTCTGTATCAATACTGCAATATACCTTGGATAATTTCGGGCAAAACCAGTTAGGGATTGAAACCGGCAAAGCGAATAACTTTACATTTACCAATACCATATCCAGAAATAGTTTAAATGACTTTACATTCCCTACTTCCGGATCGAATATTGCTTTGTCTGTAGCTGCCACTCCTCCATACTCTTTATTAGGAATGGAGCCACAAATAATTGGCGATCCCAATAGAACAGGCCCGCTATGGGTAGAATATCACAAATGGATGTTTGACAATTCCTGGTTCATGACCTTAATACCTGGCAAAAAGAGAAACCTGGTAATGAACATGCGTGCACACTTTGGATTTATAGGAACTTACAATAGAAATGCCGGGGTAAGTCCATTCGAAAGATTCATAATGGGTGGTGATGGCCTATCCGGGTTTAACTTCCTCTTAGGATCTGACATCATTGGTTTAAGAGGCTATCCAAATAACCAGGTCGTTCCTCAATTGCACAACGGAGAACCTGTGAACTGGCAAAGGCACCCGGGTGGTACTGTATTCAGTAAATATGTAATGGAATTAAGATATCCTATTAACATAAGCCCGGCATTCTCCATATTTGGATTAACATTCTTTGAAGCAGGAAATACCTGGAACAATTTTGCTGAGTTCAATCCGTTTAAAGTTTACCGTTCTGCCGGTGTAGGCGCAAGGATATTTATGCCTGCCTTTGGTCTGATCGGACTTGACTGGGGATATCGTTTAGACAATATTCCGGGAATGGATCCGAGAGGAAGCAGAACGCATGTTACATTTACAATTGGACAACAGATCAGATAATTTGATATCCGTGTGAAAAAGTTTTTATTTCTGGCACTTTTATTGTTTACTGTACATCTAAGCAGTCATGCTCAGAAGTTTGGCTATATAGATTCAGAATTCATTTTAAAAAAAATGCCTGAATATAAAAAAGCTGAGAAAGAACTTAATGAGCTTTCTTCCAAATGGCAAAAGGAAATAGAAGATATGCGCAAAGAGTATGAAAAAATGCTCCGTGATTATCAGGCCGAAGAGGTTCTTTTAACAGAAGAAATGAAAAAAGAACGACTTACAGAAATATCTGCCAAAGAAAAAGCCCTAAAAGAATACCAGAAAAAAATCTTTGGCTTTGATGGGATGTTATTTCTGAAAAGGCAGGAACTAATGAAGCCCGTACAAGATCAAGTATATGAGGCAGTTGAGAAAGTTGCGCGAGCCAAACAACTATCATTTGTGTTTGACAGGTCATCAGCCCTGGTTATGGTTTATACCAATCCGGTCCACGATTATACAGATTATGTGTTGGAAGCATTAGGTTTGGGAGATAAAGACGATTTTTTAGAAAATAAATGATAAATTTGGGAATTAATTAAATTGTGTTACTGTTTTTAATCAAAAGAATAATATAATGAAGACAAAAGCCATCCTATTTGTAGCTCTATTTTTCCTAACAGGAAGCCTGTTGGTAAACGCACAGGATAAAAATGTTAAGATCGGATATACCAGCCTTGAATATATCTTTGAAAAAATGCCTGAATCAGAAAACATCAAAAAAGAACTTCAGGTTTATGAAAACAAACTTCAGGATCAGCTGAAAAGCATGTACTCTGAGTTTGAAAAAAAACTTGAGCAATATCAGTCAGGAGCAAATACCATGGCTGAAAGCGTTAAGGCTACAAAAGAAAAAGAATTACAGCAGTTACAAATGTCAATCAGAGAATTTGAGCAAAAAGCTCAGCAGGATCTTCAAAAGAAGCATGCACAGTTAACAGACCCTGTTCTGGATAGAATTCAGGAAGCTATTAACACAGTAGGTGAAGAAAACGGATACACATTTATCCTTAGTGGTGAAGGATCTGTTTTATATGCTAAAAACAAAGAGGACGATATTTCTGAACTTGTACTTAAGAAATTAAGTCAAACAGCATCTGCTCCTAAAGCAGCCCCTGCAGCAACTGCACCTGTTAAAAAATAAATATTTCAATATAATTCAATATATTAAAGCCTCAATGTGAGGCTTTTTTTTTGCATATGTCCATAGCACCACCATTTTTAAAGAAAGGCGACAAAGTTGCTGTTGTTGCCCCGGCGAAGAAAATCGTCAGAGAAGAAATCCTTCCGGGTCTGGAAATACTTAAATCCTGGGGTTTACAAGTCATAACCGGAAAGTATTTGTATAATGAATATAATCAGTTTGCAGGTACAGATGGGGAGCGCCTGGAGGATTTGCAGCAACTAATAGACGACCCAAATATTAAAGGTGTTTTCGCAGCAAGGGGAGGCTATGGCACGAACCGTATTATCGACAAACTAGATTTTTCCGGATTTAAGAATAACCCTAAATGGATCATTGGATTCAGCGATCTTACCATTCTACTCAACCATGTTCATCAATGGGGAATTGAAAGCATTCATGGCCCTATGCCCTTGCTTTTTGGGGATAAAACAACAAAAGAATCATTGGAGTACCTGAGAAAGATACTCTTTGGAGAAAATATAGAATACCTGATCCCAGGCAACCGACTTAATATAAGAGGAATAGGATCCGGAGAACTTATTGGCGGAAATTTATCTATTCTATGTACTATGATTGGTACCCCATCGGATGTTAATTCAGAAGGTAAAATTCTTTTTCTGGAAGAAATAGATGAGCATATATATCACCTGGATCGCATGATGGTGATGCTAAAAAGGGCGGGCAAACTGAAAGGCCTTTCAGGAATGCTTATAGGACATATGAGTGACATGAAAGAAAGTGGTTTCGGCAAGACCTATCAGGAAGTCATTCTTGAACACACCCAAGCATACAATTTCCCTATATGCTTTGGATTCCCGGCAGGACATGAACCCAAAAATTATCCGATTTTAATAGGCAAAAAAGCAGTTTTGGAGGTTCAGGAAGAAACTGTACGACTGTCTTTTCCCTCAAGCTATTCCCTGTAAATCACATCCAAAACTGTATGGCCCACCACTTTTAAGGTAGCGGTGTCAATGATATCCATATTGTCATCATGGGTATGCCAGTAATCACCAAAATAGTGATCTCCTTGTGGATTGTATTCAATAATATCAATCATTGGAATTCTGGCGATTGTATTGACGTAATGATGATCATCAATAATCGGAGAAACTTTCTTATAAATAAAATGATTGGAATAGCCTAAGCGGTTTCCTGTGTCCCATACCTTTTTCATTACAGACGGAGCATATTGCATGGAAGTACCCTCCATAGCAAATTTGGCGTCAGCAGCTCCTACCATATCCAATAAAATTCCATAATAGGCCGTATATCCTTCTTTATGTTTATTCTTGGACCAATACTGAGACCCCAGACACCATGTATCAGGCTTATAAGCCCTGCCATTATCCGGCTGTCCATAATCCTCCCCATCAAAAAGAATAAAATCTATTCCAACACCAGGGTTCTGTCCAAATTCCTGAATGGCACGGGCAATTTCCAGTAAAACCCCTACCCCACTGGCGCCGTCATTGGCACCATCAATAGGTTTGTCAGGGTTTTCCGAATCCTGATCAGCAAAAGGCCTTGTATCCCAGTGAGCAGCAAGGATAATTCGCTTTTGCGCATCCGGATTAATGCTACCTATTATGTTCCGTAGCTGAAGTTTGGTTCCATCAAACGCCTCTGCTTCAAATTCCTGAACAGTCACCTCACAATCCAGACGTTTTAACGTTTTTATCAGGTAGTCTCCACATTTACGATGTGCAGCAGTGTTGGGAACCCGTGGGCCAAAAGCTACCTGATTGTAAATAAACTTATAAGCAGAATCTGCATTATAGGGAGGTAAGACAATATCGGCAACAGGAGCCTTTTCCGGAACCTGTTCAGCGGGTCTGTCTTCAGGCTCGCATGATGTGAATACGCTTAATCCTAATAGAAAAAAAAGAAAAATATTAATTTTATTCTTCATATGCCCAATCAATGGAATGTTTCATGTCTTTTATAACTAAACCCTCTTTTTTAAAGATTGCCCTGATCCTGTCAACCTTTTCATAATCTTTAGTAGACTTAGCCTCTTTGTATAATTCTATTAAACCATTAATCAGCGATTCGGGACTACCAATCATTTCTTCAACTATGCCTAATACATCATTGATAATAAAAATCAGGTTTTTCTTCATGCTCTTAAATGTTTCTTCACTTACCATTCCTGTTTGAAGCTGGCCTGTATAAAAAGAATTACTCTTTTTTAATAGATTAAATATACTTGCAATTGTAACAGCGGTATTAAAATCATCGTTCAATCCATCGAAGCATTGTGAAGTCAGCTTCTTAACTTCCTGATCAAGCCTTTCATCAAACACGGATTCATCTTTCTGATATTCCAGCTGACTGACGGCTTTCAAGCCGTTGATTAATTTCTTAAACCCTTTATTTGCAGCAGCTAAAGCCTCATTAGAAAAATCCAGTGTGCTTCTATAATGAGCCTGAAGAATAAAGAACCGTATGGTCATGGGGCTATATGCCTGGGTAAGCAATTTATGCTCCCCGGAAAATAGCTCATCCATAGTAATAAAATTACCCAGAGACTTTCCCATCTTCTGACCATTTATGGTTATCATATTATTATGTAGCCAATATTTAGCTGTGTCCGAAGAAAGCCCTGCTTTAGCCTGTGCCAATTCACACTCATGATGCGGGAACATTAAATCCATTCCACCTCCATGAATATCAAAATAATTTCCCAAATATTTTGCACTCATTGCCGAGCATTCCAAATGCCATCCGGGAAAACCTTCGCCCCAGGGTGAATCCCAACGCATAATGTGTTCAGGAGAAGCCCTCTTCCATAACGCAAAATCAAATGAGTTCTTTTTTTCCTGCTGTCCGTCAAGTTCACGTGTATTTGAATAAAGATCTTCCAATACCCTTCCCGACAATTTTCCGTACTTATGATCTTTCGAGTATTTTTCAACATCAAAGTATATGGATCCATTGGACTCATAGGCATAACCGCTGCTTAAAATGTTTTCCGTCAGCCTGATTTGTTCGGGAATATGGCCGGAAGCCTGTGGTTCAATACTCGGCCTCAAGACATTCATTTTATCCATGACCTTATGATATCGATCGGTATAATACCTGACCACTTCCATAGGCTCCAGCTTCTCCAGTTTTGCTTTCTTGGCAATTTTATCTTCGCCCTCATCAGCATCATGTTCCAAATGACCTACATCAGTTATATTTCTAACATACCTTACTTTATAGCCTTTTGCCATAAGGTAACGGTAAATAACATCAAATGTAATTGCGGCCCTGGCATGTCCTAAATGACCGTCCCCATAAACCGTAGGGCCACAAACATACATACCCACAAACGGCGGATTAACAGGAGAAAAAATTTCTTTCTTCCTGGTTAATGTATTATAAAGTTTAAGCTCATTTTCCATCGCACGCAAATTAAAAAAATTCCTTTTCAGGATGAAGACCCAGGGAGCAATTATAGGTTTATTTTTTAAATAATTAACAAGGAAACCTTTTTCAACCTTCTCAGGTTTCTACCTATAGCAGGTAAATCATGCCAATTATTCACTACTCCTAATGATTTATTTCATAAAATTTTGCATAAAAGGCTATTTATTATAAATTTGCACTGCAATTAAATAACACAATGAGCTAAGAGGGGACCTAAGTCCCCTATTTTATTTTCCTGAAGTATGAATTTAAAGGAGAAATTAAAGGAAATTACTGAACAGTTTATTACAAATCAGGCTCATTTTCTGGTCGATGTTGTTATCGGTGGTAATGCTGGCCTTGCCAAAATTACCATTATACTGGATGGAGACGAAGGGATATCAATTGATGATTGTGCCATTATCAGTAGAAAAGTAGGGAATTTAATTGAAGAGCAATCTTTGTTAGATAGTGCATATATATTGGAAGTGTCATCACCGGGTCTTGACCAACCCTTGGCACTGAAAAGGCAGTATAAAAAAAATATAGGAAGACGACTTGAAATAACTCTTAAGGAGGACAAAATTTTTAAAGGGAAACTTGAAGAAGTCGATGATAACAGGATTGTATTGAACAGCGAAGTTAAGAAAGGAAAGAAACTTAGCTTTGAACTTGTAGAAATACCTTTTAATGATATAAAAAAAACAAATATTTTGGTTTCATTCAATTAAACAAATGGAAACTTCAACATTAATAGAGTCGTTTGCAGAATTTGCAAAATTTAAGAATATCGATCGCCCAACTATGATCAGAATTCTGGAAGATGTCTTCCGTACGATGATCAGAAAGAAATTTGAGGCTGATGATAACTTTGATGTTATTATCAACGTGGATAAGGGTGACCTTGAGATCTGGAGGTTCAGAGAAATTGTTGATGACGAATTCGCTGAAGACAGCTTTGACTACGATGAGAATAAACATATTTCATTAACAGAAGCCAAAAAGATTGAAGAAGATTTTGAGGTAGGTGAAGAAGTAGCTGAAGAGGTTAAACTCATCGACTTCGGAAGAAGAATGGTAATGACTGCCAGACAAACTTTAATTCAAAAAGTAAAGGATCTGGAGAAAGACATCTTGTTCCAGAAGTACAAAGAACTTGTAGGTGAAATCATCAGTGCAGAAGTATATCAGATTCTGAACAAAGAAATACTTTTGATTGATGGAGAGGGAAATGAACTTGCACTTCCAAGAGGAGAGCAAATTCCAAAGGATCGTTTCCGTAAAGGGGACAACGTTAAAGCCATTGTTCACAGAGTGGAAATGCATAACGGAAATCCGCGAATTGTTCTTTCAAGAACATCTCCGGTATTCCTTGAAAGACTTTTCGAAAATGAGGTACCTGAAGTATATGACGGACTTATCTCTATCAAAAAAGTAGTAAGAGAGCCTGGAGAAAGAGCAAAAGTAGCGGTAGAGTCTTACGACGACCGTGTAGACCCAGTAGGAGCATGCGTTGGTATGAAAGGTTCTAGAATTCACAGCATCGTACGTGAACTTGAAAATGAGAACATCGACGTAATCAATTTTACTGATAATCTGGAATTATACATTGCAAGGGCATTAAGTCCTGCTAAGATTTCCAATTTGAAAATTGATCAGGAATCCGGCCGTGTTTCTGTTTTCCTAAAGCCTGACCAGGTTTCTTTGGCCATTGGTAAAGGCGGACAGAACATTAAACTGGCAAGTAAGCTTGTCGGAATGGAGATCGACGTATTCAGAGAACTTGGTGATTCTGAAATAGAAGATATCGATCTGATCGAGTTCAGCGATGAAATTGAAGAATGGATTATTGAAGAATTAAAAAGAGTCGGGCTGGACACAGCGAGAAGCGTTTTGTCGCTTACTAAAGAAGACCTGGTAAGAAGAACAGAACTGGAAGAAGAAACCATAGAGGATGTTTTAGGAATTCTAAAGCAGGAATTTGAATCATAATATTTATTTTTGTTTTAATTAGCAAAATACAAGAGTTAAAGAATGGCAGAAGAAAAATTAATGAGATTAAGCCAGGTAGCCCGAAAGCTGAATGTCGGTACATCAACTATTACCGATCATTTATCAGCTAAAGGGTTTCCAATAGAGAACAATCCAAATTCCAAAATTACCATGGAGCAATACAACATGCTTCTAAAGGAATTTGAATCATCTGTTATTGAGAAAAAAGAAGCTTCAGGGCTTACTATTGGTAAAAAACATAATGAAAATGTAACCATTGAGAGTGAGAGTGAGATCTCTCCTGAAAAATCTGCCAAAGAGGAAGAAGAAGAAATTCTTATTAAGAACTTATCTCCTGAAACTACCCCTGAACCTAAAGCCAAAGAAGAAGATCCCAATCTTTCAAAGGTTAAACTTCAGGGAATAACTGTTGTAGGCAAAATTGATCTTGACAAGAAAAAGAAAAAGCCGGCTCCTGTAAAAGAAGAAAAAGAAGAAGAAAAAGAGGTTCAAAAACCCGCAGCGGAAGAAAAAGTACAAGAAACGCCTAAAGCTGAGGAGAAAACTCCTGAACCTAAAGAAGAAATTCCTGAGGTTAAGAAAGAAGCTCCTGCAAAACAAGAAGCTCCTGAAGAAAAGAGTGAAGTTTATGAAGCCAAAGCCGACACACTTAAAGGCTTAACCGTTCTTGGAAAAATTGATCTCCCTGAGAAAAAGAAAAAAGTAGATAAACCTGTAGCCTCTTCTGATAGCTCTTTGGATAAGAAAAAGAGCAAAAGAAAGAGAAAACGTGTTCGTATTGGCGGTCCTGAATCAGATGCACCAAGGCCTGCGGCTGCTCAGGGTGGAGGCTATAAGGGAAATAAAGGAAAACCTGCACCGGCAGCCAAAGAAGAGGTTTCTGATAAAGAAATTCAAGATAAAATAAAAGCCACCTTAGCAAAACTAAGCGGAGGAAAAAGCAGCGGCGCCAGCAATGTCAGTCGTTCCAAATACCGAAGGGAAAAACGTTCAGCCATTGCTGAAGCAGAAGAAGAAAGGTTATTACAAGAACAGGAAGACGCTAAAACCCTTAAAGTTAATGAATTCATTTCTGCCAATGACCTTGCGTCACTTATTGGTGTATCGGTAAATGAAATTATTTCTGCATGTATGGGACTAGGAATGTTTGTTTCCATAAACCAACGATTAGATGCGGAGGCAATTACAGTTATTGCTGACGAATTTGGATACAATGTGGAGTTTGCTTCTGTAGAAGAAGACGGTTCTGATGGAGATGCTGTAGAAGAAGATCCGGCCGATCTTGAAGATCGTGCTCCTATCGTTACCATCATGGGACACGTTGACCACGGTAAGACATCCTTGCTGGATTACATTCGTGAAGCAAAAGTTGCCCAGGGTGAAGCTGGAGGTATTACCCAGCACATTGGTGCTTATAAAGTAGTGTCAGAATCCGGGAAACCTATTACCTTCCTTGACACACCGGGTCACGAAGCCTTTACTGCGATGCGTGCCCGTGGTGCCAAACTTACGGATATAGTAATCATCGTAGTAGCGGCAGACGATAATGTGATGCCTCAGACAAAAGAAGCTATAAACCATGCCCAGGTTGCAGGTGTACCAATTATTATAGCTATCAATAAAATTGATAAGCCAAGTGCAACCCCGGACAAAATTAAAGAAGAGCTTTCTCAATTAAATATATTAGTAGAGGACTGGGGTGGAAAGTATCAGTGCGAAAGCATTTCTGCCAAAACAGGAGCCGGAATCCCTAGCTTGCTTGAAAAAGTTCTTTTGGAAGCTGAGTTAATGGAACTTAAGGCCAATCCTAATAAAAAAGCCGTAGGTACCGTAATTGAAGCCTCGCTGGATAAAGGTAGAGGATACCTTGCCACTATCATGGTTCAAACCGGAAATTTAAAAATTGGTGACGTTCTTTTGGCTGGCGCACACTATGGCAAGGTAAAAGCCATGACAGATCACAGAGGCCATAAAATAAATGAAGCCGGCCCGGCTACACCTGTACAGGTTTTAGGACTGAACGGTGCGCCACAAGCAGGTGATAAAATTACTGTTATGGATACTGACCGTGAGGCCAGAGACATTGCAACAAAAAGAGAACAATTACTCAGGGAACAAAGCATTCGGACCAAGAAGCATATTACCCTTGATGAAATCGGCAGACGATTGGCAATTGGAACCTTTAAAGAATTGAACATTATTGTTAAAGGTGATGTGGATGGTTCTATTGAAGCCCTTTCGGATTCATTGCTGAAACTATCAAATGAAGAAGTTCAGGTAAATATAATTCATAAAGCGGTTGGTGCAATTTCTGAATCCGATGTACTTTTGGCCTCTGCTTCAGATGCTATCATTGTCGGATTCCAGGTAAGACCGGCAAAAACTGCCAGAAAACTTGCTGAACAGGAGCAAATTGAAGTTAGATTATATTCTATCATCTATGATGCTATCAATGAAGTAAAAGATGCTATTGAAGGTATGCTTGCCCCTAAAGAAGAAGAATTTATTCTAGGTTCTGCTGAGGTAAGAGAAGTATTTAAGATAACAAAAGTCGGTACTGTTGCAGGTTGTTATGTCACAGAAGGCACTATTAAGCGTAACAGCAGTGTCAGACTTGTACGTGATGGTATTGTTGTACATACAGGGAACATCGATGCATTAAAGAGATTTAAAGACGATGTATCTGAAGTCAGGCACAATTATGAGTGTGGCTTAAGTCTGAAAGGATATAATGATATTCAGGAAGGTGACGTAATAGAAGCCTTTGAAATAAGAGAGACAAAAAGAACACTTTAATCGATATTTAGATAAAATATTTTCAATAAGTCCAAGATTTTCCTTGGTGTACATAAAAAAAGACTATAACTTCGGGTATAGTCTTTTTTTTATGTATAAAATAGGAATTGATCTGGGAGGATCCAAAATCGAAGGTATACTCTTAGGTCCAAATAATGAGGAAATAGAAAGAAAACGAATAGCCACCGAACAGGAAAAAGGCTACGCTCACATTCTTGCTCGAATACAATTTTTGTATGAAGACCTGAAATGCCTAACC
The DNA here is from genome assembly GCA_046313675.1 of Cytophagaceae bacterium. GTDB lineage: Bacteria > Bacteroidota > Bacteroidia > Cytophagales > Cytophagaceae > JBKBXU01. The sequence continues at coordinate 20,412 of JBKBXU010000002.1, read as the reverse complement.
AACGGATCTCAACACACACTTGGCCTTGGGACTCCTGGTTCTATTTCTTTAAAGACAGGGCTTTTGAAAAATTCAAATACCTTGTGTATGAATGGAAAACCCTTCGCCACAGATCTTGAAAACCTTCTGAAAAAAGATATTGCATTTGAAAATGATGCAAATTGTTTTGCCTTAGCGGAAGCCATTATGGGAGCAGGAGAAGGCTGTAAAACCGTATTTGGAGTTATAATGGGTACCGGTTGCGGAGGAGGAATCGTTGTTAACCAGGAGCTCCAAACCGGCATACAAAATATTGCAGGTGAATGGGGCCATATGTCAATAGATCCACAAGGGCCAGTATGCTATTGCCAAAAGAAGGGATGTGTTGAAACCTTCATATCAGGAGGTGGCCTGGAAAGGCGTTATTTAGCAGAATTTAAGACTAAAAAAAAGTTACCTGAAATTCTTGTCGATTACCGGGCCGGAGATAAAAATGCTGAGGCGCTAATGAAAGATTTTTTCTTTCGTTTTGGGATTGCTCTATCAAACTTAATTAATATCCTTGATCCTGACGTAGTAGTTTTGGGTGGTGGTGTATCTAATGTTGATGAACTTTATACGCTGGGTATTGAAGAGGTAAAAAAATACATTTTTAATGATGAATGCAGAACCAAAATTGTTAAAAATATCCTGGGAGACTCTGCCGGAGTTATAGGAGCGGCTTTGATCGGAAAAGAGCAAAGGGTTGCAAATGTATAATTTACAACCCTTTAAGTTTTATACCAGACCCGGATTAAACCAGGTTATTCTTAGATAAATATTCCACTATCTGAACTGCATTGGTTGCAGCCCCTTTACGTAAGTTATCAGCAACAACCCACATATTTAAACACTTATCCAAGCTTTCATCCCTTCTTAAACGACCAACAAACACTTCATCTCTTTGATGTGCATTTAAAGGCATAGGGTAAACCAGGTTCTTGACATCATCCTGTACAACAACACCTTCAGATTCTGAAAGAATCTTCCGGACTTCTGCCAGATCAAAATCTTTTTCAAACTCAACATTGACAGACTCTGAATGCCCGCCAACAACAGGGATACGAACCGTTGTAGCAGTTACCTTGATTGAGTCATCTCCCATGATCTTATTGGTTTCCTTGATCATTTTCATCTCTTCCTTGGTATAACCATTGTCCAGAAAGACGTCGATGTGAGGAATAACATTCAAATCAATTTTGTATGGGTAAGCCATAGATCCTTCAACGCCCTTGCGCTCATTCATCAACTGATCTACGGCATTCTTACCTGTACCTGTCACAGACTGATAGGTAGAAACAACCACCCTCTTTACCTTATATTTCTTATGTAAAGGGCTTAATACAACCACCATTTGTATAGTAGAACAATTAGGATTGGCAATAATTTTATCCTCTTTTGTAAGTACATTGGCATTAATTTCAGGCACTACCAATTTCTTAGTCGGATCCATTCTCCATGCTGAAGAATTATCCACTACTGTAATTCCGGCCTCAGCAAATTTCGGAGCCCACTCCAGAGACGTGCCCCCACCGGCAGAAAATATGGCCACAGAAGGCTTCATAGCAATGGCAGTTTCCATTCCCACAACCTTATAGTCCTTACCCTTAAATTTTACAATCTTACCAACTGATTTTTCAGAAGCAACGGGAATCAACTCCGTAACAGGGAAATTTCTTTCCTCTAGAACCTTTAATAACTCACTGCCTACCAATCCGGTAGCACCTACAATTGCTATTTTCATCTTATTTTTATTTATTGAACCAGGAATTAGTTTGCAAAGTAAAGAATATTTAACAAAAAATTAAATATGAAAGCTTTCATCCAGCTTTTAGTGCCTACTTTTTTTGCCTGTTCAAGAACTTAAGTGAAAAAATCAAGTCCATAACAGATCTATTGGTTCCTACTTAAAGATTATCTCTCTAAGGGTTACTTTTATAAGAAATACCCGTATATATACCATACCCATCAAATTAATTTCATGAAGCATTTTTTACTAATATTCATTGTTTTATCTTCTCTTAATCTCTTTGCTCAACCGGGAAAACCCGACACCACATTTAATACCCTTAGTACATTTGGGCAAAGTGTTTTATCCACCATCATACAAGAGGACGGGAAAATAGTAGTAGCCGGCAAGTTCTCCCATTACAGATCAAAAAAAGTTGGTTATTTGGTTAGATTAAACTCTGATGGATCTTTAGATAACACTTTTAAATCGGGCACAGGCGCAGATAATGAAATAACCTCCATTCTACTGCTTCCGGATAACAAATTGATGATTGTAGGAAATTTCACCTCTTACGATGGCACCACCAGAGGGAGAATAGCGAGACTGAATCCGGATGGATCATTAGATAATACATTTAATCCCTCCACCGGAGCAAATGACATAATCCATAATATCATTTTATATGGCACTAGCCAATTTATTATTTCCGGACGATTTAATCACTTTAATGGTACCAGACGGAACTTTATTGCCAGAATTAATCAGGACGGAACCCTGGATCAAAATTTCACATCTCCATTCGCGATGGCTTCAATAAAAACAATGGCTGAAAAAGCCGATGGAAAAATTTTATTGGTCGCCAGCAGCAGCCTTATTCAGCTTAACGCCAATGGAACTATTGATCACTCATATACTGAGCCTGAAGGCTTTTATGCTATAGATGATATAAAAATCCTTGCTGATGGAAAGACCTTAGTTGGAGGATGGGACGGCTTAAGCACCGGAGCACTAATAAGGCTGAATTCAGATGGAACCCGAGATATTACCTTCAATGAGCATCGATTGCTAAATGGTGGGATCAGAAAATTAAACATTTTTGATGATGGTAAAATAATTTTTGGAGGTTTTCTGGAACATGAATTTGAAGACCAAAAATATAGAACTAGCCTCTGTTTATTAAATAAGGATGGAAATATTATTAGTGATTTCGAATTTAATTCCTCAATCTGGCTTGAGTGCATCACCATATTGAATAACGAAAACTTTCTTATTGGTGGTCATTTCAGGCATTCATCAAATAACCATTTAATTAAAATTAATATAAAGGGAAAGGCTGATGCTCAATTTAATTTTTCCCCGGGGCCTGAGGGTCAAATCGCGGCAATTTCGAAACATACGGATGGCAAGATTCTTATTGCAGGAAGGTTCAATCATATCGGAAATGAACGAATCCCTAAGCTGGCACGCTTAAATTCTGACGGCACTATAGACAGGACCTTTAAAAGAACCTTTTCCAATACCAGTGGTGGCCCCTACTGTATGAAAGTCTTAGAGAATGGAAAAATTCTTTTGGGTGGAGGTATATTCCTCAATACCCTAACCAGACTAATGAAGATCAATGAAGATGGCTCAGTGGATAATACTTTTAATATTTTAAATGGCAATTCCATGGTTGAAAGCATAGATATTCAAAGTGATGGAAAAATAATAGCTGGCGGATTGTTTACCTCATTGAATAATACGGATCATAATTATGTTGTACGCTTAGACCCCGATGGGACCATAGACCAATCATTTCTCTCAGGCTTAGGAGCCAATAACAGGATTTTTACAGTGGCCATCCAAGATAATGATAAAATTATTTTAGGCGGAGATTTTACAGATTTCAATGGTTTTGAAAGAAATCGTATAGTCAGATTAAATTCCGATGGTTCCGTTGATGAAAATTTTAATCCGGGCACAGGTTTTAACAACAGAGTAAACAGAATTCAAATTCAACCTGATGGCAAGATATTAGTGGCAGGTAGTTTTACTACTTATAATCAGACAAATCAAAACAGGCTCGTCAGGTTAAATCCAGATGGCTCAATAGATGAGAATTTCAATACAGGGTCAGGCCTTGAAGGTCAAAATCTTGGCTTAAGAAGTTTGGAACTGCAAGAAGATGGCAAAATTCTTATAGGAGGAGTATTTACAAGTTATAATGGATTCCCAGCAAAAAATATTGCCAGACTAAACTCTGACGGATCTTATGATGTGAGCTTTGATTTTCCCAATATTTCCCAAGTAAATGCGATTTGTATTTCAAATGATGGAATTTTTTTAGCAAGCGATGCTCCAATTAATTATAATGGAATTGGATATAATGGAATCGTAAAGCTGTTTGGAGAGCCAAGTAAGTACAATCTTATCAGAGGCAAAATCATAGCAAATAACACCTGCCAAAGGAGTAGTACACCAAGAAATTTACCGGCATTTATTGTGAAAGCTGAGCCGGGGCCATATTATGCCTCATCAAACAATGAAGGTGATTACATTTTAAAAGTTGATTCAGGGAATAAATCTCTTCAGGTTCAACAACTTTTAAATCCGTTAAAAGGCCAATTTATTTCTCCGATTTGTCCGGCAAATTCACATCAGGTTAGTTTAACAGGTGCCGATATGGATATTTGCTGCCATGATTTTGTAAATGAAATAAAAAACTGTGCAATGCTTTCTGTTAATATCCAAAGCAACAGGAGAAGACGCTGCTTCAGAAACAACACCTATGTTACCTATGCAAATGAAGGCCTTAAAGCCGCAAATAATGTCCAGGTAAAGGTAGAATTTCCTGAATATGTAATTCCTATCAGCAGTACCCCAACCTGGACCCGCAGGGAAGGGAATATTTTATATTATGATTTGAATACTTTAAATGCCGATCAGAAAGGAAAAATTAATATCGTAGATTCAGTAGTCTGCTGGAATGAAGGTATAAGAGGAATGACGCAGTGCACCAAAGCTACCATTACTCCTAAAAATGATTGTGTATCGGAAAGCACCGTATGGGACAGATCAAGCATGAAGGTTACAGGTACCTGCAAAAATAATCAGGTGGTATTTACCATCATCAATTCAGGTAGTGGTCATATGAATTTTGATTCTGAATACAGAGTATACATAAATGATACTTTAATATATCAAAACCCATTTAAATTAAATAGTGGTGAAAGTTTTGAGGTTACAGTTAATTCGGGAGGTAAAACGGTGAGACTGGAAGCTGACCAGCATCCTGAGCATCCGGGAAAAAGTCGCCCTAGGTCCACTGTTGAAAGATGTGGTACATTAGGTACAGCAGAGAATACATTAGCCTCTTTTGTTGCAACTGCTCCATTAGATAATGCGGACTCTGAGGTTGCTGAAAGCTGCCTTCCTATTATTGACAGCTATGATCCAAATGACAAACTTGCTCTTCCAAAAGGTATTTCGGCAGAGAACTATATTCGAAACGAAGAAAATATTGATTATACCATCCGTTTCCAGAATACAGGCACCGATACTGCTTTCACAGTAGTGATTGTAGATACTCTTGATTCAAAGCTCGACATTGCTACTTTCATACCCGGAATCAGCAGCCATAATTATGTATTAGAAGTTACAGGTAAAGAGCGTCCGGCACTAATTTTTACATTTAACAACATCCTGCTGCCTGACAGCACCACAAATGAGCCTGCAAGTAACGGCTTTATAAAGTTCTCAATCAGTCCTCTGCATGACCTGCCAATCGGAACTGTAATAAATAATGATGCTGGTATATATTTTGATTTCAACAGTCCTATTATTACCAATACCTATCATCATACGATTTATGATTTTAAGGAAGAAGATTTCAGTAGACAAGGCCTGGTAGAGGAAGGAGAAATAATCTCCTCAGTCAAAAAGAACAACCTTTCTGTTTCTGTTTCTCCTAATCCAACAAGCGGATTAATAAATGTACAAACGGATAAACATGATTCCTACCTTTTCAGAGTATTCAATTTAAGTGGAGAAGAAATGCTAAAGATCGATTTTATCGGCAGCTCATCCACAATTAACATTGAAAATCTTTATGAAGGAATGTATCTGTACAAGCTTGAATCTTCTCATGGGTTAATAGGTACTGGCAAAGTGGTAAAAAAATAATTTACTGTTTCTCCAGGCTTATCAAAATTTATACTTCCAAGGATCAAAAAAATGAATTCAGGATTTGCCTGATGATTCCCGTGGCCAAAAAACGACTTACTAAACTTCTTATAAATTGACTTCTCCAGCACTTTAAGCAATTCGCTGTCTGACAATCCGATAGCGCTTTGCAATTTTCATCCTTATTTTTTTTATTTGAACCCGTATTTAATTTTTAAAGAATTTTTAACATGAATTAAATATGAAAGCTTTTCACCTTTTTATATTAACAACTTTTTTAAGTTTTAAACTCTCTGCCCAGCTAATAGATTCATTTGAGAACGGGAATTTCAAAGAAAATCCGGCGTGGTTTGGAGATACTTCTTTTTTTATGATCAATGGATCAAGCCAACTTCAAAGCAATGGTCCATCAGAAACAGCGAACATCTATCTTTACACCCACAATCAGCAGCTCGATAATACGGAATGGCAGTTCTGGACACATTTTCCATTTAACCCCAGTACAAGCAATTATGCCAGGGTATACCTGATGAGTGATGATCCCGACCTTAAAGATGCTCTGAACGGCTATTACATTCGTCTTGGTGGCATCTCCGGCAGTTTGGATGCAATAGACCTTTTCAGACAGGATGGCAACAGGTCCACTATGATTATAAATGGTAAACCGGGCCATGCAGGCAAAGAGTCCAACACGCTTCGTATAAAAGTAATCAGGGATTTCTATGGTAACTGGAGCCTGTATTCAGACACCACCGGAGGCCATGATTTTGTCCATGAAGGCTCTGCATTTGATGATACATTCACAAAAACTGATTGGTTTGGAATAAACTGCTATCATACAACAACACGCAGAGACCGTTTCTTTTTTGATGATTTCAAAATACAAGATGCTCCATTTATGGCGCAAAAAATATCCGCTATAGAAAAAAACAGTCTGAGCTTATCATTCAATTATCCGCTTTCAATAGAAACATCTGGAGACGAAATTATTTTACTGAATAATACTTTAGCCCCAGGTAGCCTGTCCATAGATCCCGAAAATCCAAGCACCTTACGCATTGAATTCCCCGAGAAATTCAGAGAGGGAACAAATAGTTTGAGCATTTCAGGTTTCAAAGATATTAATGGAAATATTCAGGCATATCCTATGCAGATTACCTTTAGCTATATTCCTTCCTATACGTATGGAGATGTGTTAATTACTGAGTTACTGCCAAAACCAGCGCCCTCTGTAGGACTTCCGGAAGAAGAGTTCATTGAGCTGTACAATAATACTGCAGACACAATAAATCTAAATGGTTTCACCTTTTCTGATCCATCCGCTATCGCGATTTTACCCGATTACAAACTAGCACCGCAGCAGTATGTCATCCTTTGCAGGTCATCTGCAGTACCTGAATTCTCAGAATTTGGCCCGGCCATAGGCTTGTCAAGGTGGCCCATTCTCAATATCGGAGGAGATGAACTTTGGATAAGAGATGCCCATGGAAATCCTGTGTTTAATTTAAACTATTCATCCTCATGGTATCAGGAGGAAAATAAAGACGTAGGTGGCTGGACGCTCGAGATGATCGATAAAACAAAACACTGCTATGAAAAGGAAAATTGGAAAGCCTCAGAAGACCCTTCAGGCGGTACTCCGGGAAAAGTCAATTCTGTTAATGGTATCCTGGAGCCGGGCCTTCCTTTCGTAGAAAAAGCAGAAGTTATCAGTTCATCAGCACTAAACTTAACATTTAACGCAAACCTTGATAGCACAGGGATCATAAGTTCAGCTTTTAACATACGTCACCATACATTTGAAATAAGAAAATCATTAATTCAATCTGATGTAATAGGAATAAAATTTTCTCCTGCACTTCAGGAAGGAATCCCCTATACGCTAGACATCAGCAAACTATATTCCTGTGATGGAAGGGAAATAGACAATTTAGAGCTTTCATTTGTAATTCCTTCAAAAAATGATTCTTTGGATGTGATTATAAATGAAGTTCTTTTCAATCCAAAAACAGGCGGTAGAGAATTTGTAGAAATCTATAATAATTCCCCCAAGTATATTGACTTAAAAGACTGGGAATTGGCAAACTTTCGAAATGATGCCATTGCAACCAGACGTAAAATTTCTTCCGAGAACCTTATACTAGCTCCCAGACAATACCTTGTATTAACTACGGATAAAGAAATAGTCACAGAACATTACCCCAATTCTGTTACAGAAAACATCCTTGAAATGTCGTCCCTCCCCTCCTACCCAAACTCCTCCGGAACGGTTATTCTATTGGATAACCAAGGAAAAGTATCTGATCGTTTTGACTATTCAGAAAGGTATCATTTTGCACTTCTTGGAGATAAAAAAGGCATCTCCTTGGAAAGAATTTCATTTTTTGCCCCCACCAATGACGGGAACAACTGGCATTCCGCCTCCGCAACAGCAGGCTATGCAAGTCCCGGATATCAAAACTCGCAGGCATCAGGTGCGGAAAGCGACCGTGCAATTTATGTAGAGCCCAAGGTTTTCAATCCTAATGGAGACGGTTTTAGGGATTTTACTTTGATATACTATAAAATGCCTGATTCCGGTTATCTGGCAAACGTGACTATATTTGATACCAAAGGGAGGGAAATCAGAAAGCTAGCCCAAAACCATATACTGGGAAGAGATGGCTTCTTCCAATGGGATGGGACAAATGAGCAGCTCTCAAAAGTGAATATTGGCTATTACATCGTTTACCTGGAAATTTTCGACCTGAAGGGAAATGTTAATTCTTTCAAAGAAACCGTGGTGGTCGGAACCAAGCTCAATTGAACCAGCTTGTTTGCCCACATGTTTCAAGTACAGGAGGGCAAATATTATGAAATGTGTGGTCAACTCTACGATAATCCGATGCCTGCTTAAGAGAAGGGATCTGGAGGTCATAAAAAAACTACTGGCTCTTAAGTACGGCATTCACCTGGACACTTTTTCCTTAAGCAAAAGAATGAAAATCATCCATAAACAGCTCATTAAGTAAAATAATTTTTAGGTTCTTATGCAACTGCAAACTTACAATATACGTTCTAAGCTCATAAATCGACATAAAAGCTTTTTATTTTAAATTTGAGCCTAAACAGCCACTAAAGTTTGAAAAAAATCTTTTAGCTTTGCACAAGTTTATATTTTTTTACACCTAAACTACTGACATATGAGCCAGGGAGAAAAACATAGATATTCCGAAGATGAACTAAAGGAATTTCAGGAACTGATTGAAACAAAATTAGAAAGAGCCAGAAAAGAACTTAATTACATTAAAGAAGCTCTAAGCAGAAGAAATGATCCGGGTACTGATACTACAGCCGGAACACTTAAGCTGTTGGAGGATGGCGCTGATACCTTAGAAAAGGAAAGTTTTACTCAGTTAGCGGCAAGGCAGCAGAAGTTTATCCAGCAGTTGGAAAATGCTATGGCCAGAATTAAAAATGGCACCTACGGTGTTTGCATTGATTCAGGAAAACTTATCCCTAAAGAACGGTTAAGAGCTGTGCCACACACCCAACATTCCATAGAAGCAAAGCTTAACAGAAAAGATTAAATTGGATTTTTTATCTAATCATATTGAAAGTCTGATCTTCTGCTCCAATGAACCACTGAAAGCTGAAGAAATTCATCAGTGCCTGGTTGAAATGTTTGAAGCAGAGATCCCTGAAGAAGACATTGCCGCCACCCTGGAAAAACTGGAGGCAAAATATGAATCCGACGATTTCCCTTTTAGAATTTATAAAAGTGGTGGTGGTTACCAGTTTCTGACAAAACCAGCCTACCAGGCTAGTATTGGGATTCTCCTGAAGCAAAAATCTAAAAAGCGACTTTCCGTTTCGGCACTGGAAACACTGGCTATTGTCGCTTATAAACAGCCCATTTCTAAATCAGGTGTAGAACAGATAAGAGGTGTAAACTGCGACTACACCATTCATAAACTCCTTGAAAAAGAGCTTATTGAAATAAAAGGCAAATCCGAAGCCGTAGGCAGGCCGATCTTGTATGGAACCAGTGAAAAGTTTATGGACTATTTTGGAATCAATAGCTTAAAAGACCTACCTTTGCCTAAAGATTTTAAAGTCGAAGACAACGAAATCGGAAGCAGCGAAGGATAAAGAATTTTTTTAAATTCTTTATCCAAAATTCAAAATTTAGAAATACTTAATACAGTAGTGATACTGCAAAACTATGGCAAGACCAAAATCAAACTCTTTTCCTCCCAAAAGGAACAAAGCATCTGTTAAACCCAAAGTAAAAACAACAGATAAAAAGAAAACTACCAAGCTGCGTTCATTTAAAGATGAAGACGCTTATGCGAAAAAAAGAGCTTCTATAGCTTCAAAACCAAAAAGTACAAGCTTTAAACCTCGTCCTAAATCGGAAATTTCTGCACCTAAAGATAATGGCCTTATCAGGCTTAACAAATATATCTCCAATGCAGGAATATGTTCAAGAAGGGATGCAGACAATCTTATTACAGATGGCCTTATCAAGGTAAACGGTAAAATTGTCACTGAATTAGGGTTTAAAGTAAGCCTAAAGGATAAGGTAGAGTATAAAAACAAATCCTTAAAGACCGAAAAGCCTGTTTATGTGCTTTTAAACAAGCCTAAAGATTTTATTACTACACTGGAAGATCCTGAGGGAAGAAAGACCGTAATGGATCTGGTAGCCAAAGCCTGTAGAGAACGAATTTACCCAGTAGGAAGGCTTGACCGCAATACCACAGGGCTTTTATTGCTAACCAACGATGGTGAACTGGCACAAAAACTGACTCACCCGTCAGGCAATGTTAAAAAGATCTACCACGTGCGCCTAAGCAGGCCTCTTGCTAAAGAACATTATGACCTTATAAAAAGAGGTATAAATCTGGAAGATGGCCCGATAAAACCGGATGATATTGAAATTATCTCAGCCGATAAAAGAGAAATTGGCATTGAAATCCATGAAGGACGAAACAGAATAGTCAGAAGGATTTTTGAGCATTTTGAATATGAAATTAATTTTCTAGACCGCGTGATGTATGCCGGGCTTACTAAAAAGGATCTGCCGCGTGGCAAGTGGAGATTTCTGGATGAGAAAGAGATTATAAACCTGAAGCATTTTTACGTAAGCTAGAAACCTCTTCTATAAAAAAATAAAAAACCGGCTCATCGCCGGTTTTTTTTATTTATGCAGATTTCTTTGCAGATACATCCTGACGGATTTCCTGAGCAAGGTTTTTCAATGCCTGCATCTGGTTACGTACTCTTGTACCGGCAGCTTTATTAGAGTTGTCGTAAAATTTTGTAAAATCAGCTTCAGACGCTTCAATAAGTTTTTTTAATTCTTCGAATTTTCCCATGAGTAAAAAAGTTTAATAAATTTTCAGGTTAAATATTATTTAAAAAGTAATTATAATGAAATAATGCGAAAAAATGCCTTAAATATTCAATTATTTGAAATAATGTTCTAATAAGGCAATGGTAACATGGGAATGTATAAATTTTTCAGGCAGTATCTCCCTATCTTTTCTGGCAATTTGATCGCTTGATTTGAAGTCAACCTACAAATTTGCTAAATCCAATGCTATAACCTTCTGCTCTTGATCATTAATGCTTGGTAATATGAAAAAATATATTTTATTTAAGGGAGATTGGGTGTGATAAACTGCGTGTCATTCCAAAACATTAGAGTGCGTATATAAAAGCTATGCAGAATTATGAAAAGACTGGCGAGCATCATATTATTAACCTTCCTGACCTTGACAGTATATTGTCAAAACAGACTCGTTGATCAAATAAAAAACCTCGAAGAAATTTGGATTGCCGAAGATTATTTAAATAGTTTCGACATAACAAAAAGCAGCATAAAATCAAAAGTAGCATTTCACTCAAATTACCCTGTAGGACTTAGAATTAATAGGTTAGAAATAGCAGATAGTTCCTTAAACATTGGTTATATTGAATTACATGACCATTGGATTCATCCCGAAATTTCCAAATATACTGTTGTAGATGGCAACACTATTCACGAGCAAAGACATTTCCAAATCAATATTGCAAAAAGTGATTCATTAAACTTCCACCAAACTCCGAACAAGCTTTTAGTATGGCTTGATGCTCGTCGCTTATTTTTAAAAAACAGAAATAACTATGAAATATGTTCATATATGTAGTATCTTTTATATTCTTCCCTTAATTTTTTTTGCTTGCACAACCAAAGAAACGAAGACGGAATATTACTACTACGAGGATGGTGAAGAGTCAAATATTCCTTATAAGACCTACACATATTATCTTAACGGAGATAAAGAGATCTTGCATGGCGATTACATAGAATTTTTTCAAGACTCATCAATTAAAGTTCAATGTTTATATATTGATGGTTCTTTAAATGGCGAATACATAGAATATTCTGCACCAGACACCATTACGTTAAAATGCAATTATCAGAATGGCCTTCTTGAAGGGGCATACATTTCATACTATGAAAATGGTTCAATAAACGAAATCCATCAGTATAGAGATAATATGCTAAATGGGCCATATAAATCATTTTATGAAACAGGAGAGAAATACGAAGAGTCAAATTTTAAAAATGACTTATTAGAAGGAGAAAGGGTTTTATTTTTTTTAAATGGGGAAATCAATAAAAAAGAGGTTTACCATTTAGGAAATCTTCATGGAATCAGCGAAAGTTATTTCAAGAATGGCACACTCAATAAAAAAATACAATATAGAAATGGAGAACCCTGGAATATTATTACAATAAACGACGTATCTGGCAACAAACTTTCAGAAAGATCCCTCATTGATGGAAATGGCATTTTCATTGAATTTTCTCCTATAGGGAAAAAAATTCTGGAGACACCAATAAGAAATGGCAAACCTCATGGTATATCAATCATTTACGATACAACGGGAAACATTGTAATGAAAATACCTTATGAGCATGGACAAAAAAACGGGCAAATAAATACTTTTTATAATAACGGAAAAATTGCACAGAAAATTGAAATACATAATGACATAACAATTGACTATAAGCACTTTAATGAAGAAGGCGTATTGGTTTGGGAAATACCGTATAAAAAACCTCCTTTCGATTTTTCTGATTCTCTTGACCTAAACTTAATTGATGATGATTCTGAAGGAATATATAAACAGCTATCAACATTTACAAAATCTATTGACCCTATAGGGATGCATAATGGAATCCAAGACGGTTGCGAAAAACATTATTATGATAATGGAAAAATAAAATCAGCTAAGTGTTATCATGAAGGTGTTGTTGATAGTCTCCAAATCGATTATTATCCAAATGGACAAATAAAAATGGAGAAATACATCGATAGGGCTTATGAAAATATGAGGAGATATGAAATCCATTTTGATTCATTAGGAAATGAAATTAAAAAGATAAAGTACAAGCTGAGATAATTTTTATAAAAGACTATGATAAAAGTAATACTCTACTGTGGATTGATTTTGATAATTGCCGGATGTTCAATTTTTAGGAACACTTCAAAAGATTCATCTGAAAAAATTGAGGTTAACGAGATACAATATGGTATTTGTGAGACAAAGAGAGCTCGTATTGAAAACATGGAAAGCTCGCCAAGTGGAAATCACATCAGATCGACTGAATTTTCTTTGGTTGAACAAACAGACAGAATACCTGGAAATATTGGGCAGAAATTTGGCGTAGAGTTTATTATTAAATCAACCATTGAAAATTACATTTTTGTAGAGCAGGTTTGGATGTTTCCAAAGTCAATTATTGATGACGAAGGAAAAACATTTAATGAACTCAGATATAAAATAAAAAAACCAACCAACAAAAAAACTTACTCCACTTACACCTTGGAAAAGGAGTATGAGATAGTAAAAGGAGTATGGACATATCAGATGTTCTATGAGGGAGAAAAAATTTATGAGAGGAAGTTTTATGTCGAATAACTATACATAATGTAAAATAAAAATTACAAATTTACTTATATTTGTAAAATATATTTAGCTTTATGCCAAAAAAGGAATTTATTATATTACCTAAAGCCAGGCGAATCCTTGATGAATTGGGAGAAAATATCAAAATGGCCAGGTTGCGAAGAAGGCTTAGCGCTGAACAAGTTGCAGAGCGTGCAAATATCAGCCGACCTACCTTGGCATCTATAGAGAAAGGCTCGCCTACTGTCAGCTTAGGGCATTACTTCTTGGTACTCCAGGTTTTGCGCTTGGAAAAAGATTTTTTATTAATTGCCAGAGATGATGAATTAGGAAGGAAACTACAGGATGCCAGTTTAAATACAAAAAAACGTGCGGCCAAAAAGAAGTAAAAAGTGGTGAAAAAAAGCACAAAAAGAGATATTTATGTTTACGCGGATTGGCAAGGGCTGAACAAACCCTGCCTTATGGGGACTTTGCATTCTGAATTACTGCGAGGAAAAGAGATTTTCTCTTTTGAGTACCATACTGAATGGTTAAAAAACGTAAATGCACAAGTATTGGATCCCGGGTTGCAACTATATTCCGGATTGCAATATTTAAACGATGGGGACAAAACCAACTTCGGATTATTTTTAGACTCCTCACCTGATCGCTGGGGTCGCATACTAATGCGGAGGAGAGAAGCTGCGTTGGCACGCCAGGAAAACAGACAAGAGAACAATTTACACGAAACGGATTACCTATTAGGAGTATATGACAATCACCGAATGGGTGGTTTAAGATTTAAGTTAGATCCAGAAGGGCCATTTCTAAATGATAATAGACAACTTGCCAGTCCACCATGGGCCTCTATTCGAAAATTGGAACAAATAAGTTTGCGGCTGGAGGAAGAGGATGTAATAGATGACCCTGATTATCTGAAATGGTTAAACATGTTAATTGCTCCTGGTTCTTCACTAGGGGGAACAAGACCAAAGGCAAGTGTTTTAGATCAAAAAAATGATTTATGGATAGCTAAATTCCCAAGCAAAAATGACCAGGAAAATTTAGGAGGATGGGAAGTCGTAACCTATGAAATGGCAATTGATGCAGGAGTGAATATGGCTAAGTCACAAGCAAAAAAATTCTCTAGCAGCTACCATACCTTTTTAACCAAACGTTTCGATAGAACTCCCACCGGTAGTCGCATACATTTTGCTTCCGCTATGACTTTATTAGGCTACACAGACGGACAAGATTATTCAGAAGGAATAAGCTACCTGGAACTCGTTGAATTTATAACAACCCAAGGCGCAAATATACAGGCTGATTTAGAAGAATTATGGAGAAGAATTGTATTTAGTATTTGTGTATCAAATATTGATGATCACCTCCGGAACCATGGTTTCATTCTAACATCCAAGGGATGGATTTTGTCTCCCGCATATGATATCAACCCTGTAGAAACAGGTACAGGGTTGAAACTAAATATTTCAGAAAACAACAATGCGCTTGATTTAGATTTAGCTATGGATGTTTTTCCTTATTTTCGATTATCAGAGAAAAAAGCCATGGAAATTATTAATAAGGTGAAATCTTCTGTACGAAACTGGAAAACGATTGCTTCTTCATACAGTATATCCAAGGCAGAGCAAGAGTTAAAATCCAGGGCTTTTCAAGAAGCCGAAGTTTAGTAAATATTATGTATTCAACAATATAACCTATAGTCCTGATTTGAAAGGCAATGATTGACAGTATAAAATTAATAGCTTATTTAAAAAATATGGAAAAAAGTAGTTTCGTATTACAATTGTTAGCACTAATCTTGCCACCAAATTTTAGAGCTAAACCTAGCAATAATCTAATTTACTTCAGGCTCTTACATTCTTGAACTATTGTCCGAAGATAAAATATGGAAGGAAAAACTCAGCATTATTAAATAGCTTCATTAATTAAAGTCTTTTTTGTAAGATTCAACTGTTATTCTTTTTCAAGTATAAATTTACCAACCAACACAAATTGTTCTATGTTTGAACCGGAAGTTTTCTGGACAGTTTCAGTACCTTCCAGAATATATCTGTTTTTTGACTCTTCTGTTCCGGTAATTGCTACTACGTTCTGAGTAATTGAACTCGGATTCATAAATCCACCTGTAGACATAGAGGTTCTCACAAGAGTGATAGACCTGTCACTTACTTCCCAACCAAAGGTTCCGGTTCTGTGATATCCTTCAACAGTGAAATCAAAACTACCCGAACCACCTTTATCAAATGTAAATTTACCTACATTGGAGGCTGTGCCTGTGAAAACATTCTGGCCGTTATTAGTTTGGTCTGTTATGGTATACTCAAGGCTGGTAACCTTCCAGTCGCCTGTTCTATGAAGCCTTCTTTCAATGGCTTTGTCTTTGGAACAACTCACCAAAGTAAACAATACAATGGAGGATAAAAGAATGAGTAAAGGTAATTTCTTCATAATTTAAAGTTTTAGATATAAATAAAACATGCTTATATACGTGAAAATCAATAAAGTGTTTTAGTCTTATGCCAAATAAAACACCTATTTATGTAGAATTTGAAAAGTTCACCTGAACAGAAGTCCTGAATTTTCGCCCTAAATAACACCCCACCTATTCCCCAAACAAGCCTCTGATTTAAGCGTTAAAAGCTTGGTAATGTGAAATTTTATATCTTATTTAAAAGGGAGGTAGCACCTATAAGAAAAAAGAAAAATGAAATTTATGAGAACAAATTTTATTCTATGCTTGACCTTTTTGGCATTACTTTTTAACTCATGTAATCAAGAAATAAAAAGTAATGGGTGTATTAATAGTACTGGGGTAGTTCATTTCTATCACTTGGTGAAAGATATTTACAATAAGAAAAATAAAGGAATTGATACAAGTAATACAGCTGAATTAAAAATAAAAAATAGCTATTTGACCGTAAACAGAATTCTAAAGAAATTAATGGTAATAAAACCTGATTCATCAGGAGATAATAGTTATTTGTTTAATGGATGTGAGGTTTCTGGAAATCTATCTAAGGCATTTAATGAATCTGGAATATACACTGATATTAGGAATATAAGATTAAATCAAGACTTAAATGAAAGTTCCTCAGCCAAATTAGATGGATTATTGGATTATTATTTTTTAAATGAAAACCCTTATTTCGGTGAAGTTTATTTAAATAATAATACAATAGATAATATTTGCTCAGACCTGATTCTGTTTCAGTTAGAAATAATTGAATTGCTATAAATAAGAAAAAAGACAATGAATTACAGGTGCACACAACGCATATACCAGACCAGCGATTTCAGTGGTAGTGTCTATTTCAGAGCTTTTACTATCTTTAGTACCGGATACTGAACAGCTTTAAACTCCGCAGGCTCGGCATATGCCAACGATATGCGAAACTAAGTTCCCAAAATGTAAGCGTTTATGTAAAATTTCAAATATGGAAATAACCGAGGAATATTTAAGAGCCTACTTTGGCAAAAAATCTGATTATTATCTTGATAAATGGAATGAATATAAGAATGGAAAAATAATTTCATTTAAACCATATGCATTCTTATTTGGCCTGTTCTGGCTCTTGCATCGAAAAATGTACAAAATAGCATTAATTGTTGCTTTAGTGATATTAGTTGAAGGAATAATAGAAGATTACCTTTTAACAGATATAATAAATATAGAGGAAGATTACGGAAAAATTATTGACCTATTTACAATGTTTACATTTGGTGCATTTTTTGGAATGTTTGGGAACTATCTATACATGAAAAGTAGTGAACAAAAAATTAAAAGAATATTATCCGAAGAATTAACTAAAGAAGAAACTATTCTAAAATTAGAAAAAAGTGGTGGAACTAGTTGGGCCTTTTTGATAATATTATGTTTAATAATAGCAACATTTATAGTAGTAAATAATTTCATAGAATAAGACATAAACTTCACATAAAGATATGTCTCAATGGGCTGAGCGTTGTTAGTCAGACTGTTTATCATTTTCATTTTTCTACTTCGGAGGATAGTGAAATGCTTTAAACCCCATATATAAACGTTGTAAAGATGTAACCCTCCCCTAAACAAGACGATTTAAAAGTCATTACCTCAACGATTCAAATGAAATAAAAACCCAAAAATCCTCCCCCCCTTTTTTCCTAAACCAGATTCATTATTATTTCCGCTCCATCACCGTCTCCTTTTTAGGAACTCTGACATCTAAAAAGATATTCTTTTAAGTTTTGTAAGCAGTATTAAGACAATGTTTAGAGGCGTAAAGGTAGAAAATCCTCTGTCCTCAAAAAGGGGAGATCCGAGGGAACAGAGGGAAGGAATTGTAAACATTATTTTTTTTTGAGTATATTTCTCATGAAAATTACCATCTTCTAAACGATATTTCGTTCAGTAATAAAAACAAAATCCTGATTCATTTATTATGCATAAAGTTTGTATTTGGATATTACTTTTCCTTTTCTTTGCCGGTTGTTCGAGCAAACGTAAAAAGAATATTGAAAGGGGATTTTATTACTGGAGGAGTAATTTTCAGCTAACAGACAATGACCAATCACTGATATCTTCTCTTGATTCCAAAAAAATATATGTAAAGTTCTTTGATGTTGTTTGGGATGAAGATTCTGATGAGCCCATGCCAGTGGCTACCATCAGGCCTAAAACCGCCATAGATACATCCATTAAAATAGTGCCAACAGTTTTTATTACAAATGCTACTTTTCAGAAACTGCAGGATAATAATATCAGTACTTTCCGATATAATGTGTTTAAAAAAATATCAGAACTGACAAAATGTTTTGGAAACAGTATTAAATATGATGAAATACAAATAGATTGTGACTGGAACGAATCAACCAGAGAAAAGTACTTCAGATTTCTTCAGGAGTTTAAGAAAAATATCGGTCAGAATATTAGAATAAGCGCCACAATAAGATTACATCAGGTTAAGTATTTTGAAAAGACAGGGGTGCCACCTGTTGATAGGGGAATGTTGATGTTTTATAACATGGGCAGGATTGATAAATACAACAAAGAAAATTCAATTTTCAATGAGTCTGAAGCACGGAAGTATCTAATAAATTTTAATAAATATCCATTACCCTTAGATGTAGCATTACCTATTTTTTCATGGGCCGCAGTATACAGAGATGGCTCCTTAATAAATTTGATTTCTGATTTTGAAGTTGCTTTGAAAGAAAATAACAATCTTACTCCTGTTGGATCCGATACATATAAAGTAATGGCACCTGTCGAGCTTAAGTCATTTGTTGCAAAACAGGGGGACATAATTAAATTTGAAGTTATGGACGTGAATAAAACTCGAAAAGCTGCCAATCTTATTAAACCTTATATAAAAGACTCTATATCTGTAGTATTGTATGATTTTAATCCTGTCAACTTAAAAAGATATAATGAAAAAGATCTGGAAAGCATCTATAATATTTTTAATTAATATAATTATAATTTCTTATCCTTTTAGGATAACAAACGGTTGCGGAGGTGACTGGACTTATCCGGAGGATGACTTTCATTATCTTTTCAATCAGGAGCTGATACCAAAAACGGGATACGAATCTTTTCTCCTATATTTTCCTTCAAGATTTTATCCATATGAGGGAGAAACAGAATTTTCTGATCAGGTTAGAAATGTCAAAGAATGGCAATCCTACTTTGAGGGGGCAATTCCTGAAGATAAAGTAAAAGAAATAGTCTATGATTATCCGGTATCAACACTCCAGGAGATCCTGAATCAAATAGAGGCAGGGAAGACTGATAAGCGCGATGAGGTTTTCATTTATTTTACTGGCAGAAAAGATTCTCATGCATTAAAGTATTTAATATTTATTAGAGAAATTCAGCCAATTGTTTCAGGATTGGATCATTGGGAAGGATGTGCACATGATATATCTTATGCCAATGATATATATGGGAGAGGTGAAGGATTGCATAATGAAGTTAAATCTAAATTTCTCCAATTAAGAGTCGCATATCAATTAACCAGACTGGCTCATTATACTGGAGATTACAAAAAATGCATATACTATTATGATAATTTAGTTGAAAAACATAAATCAGAAAGTTTTATTAGATATTGGGCATTGGGACATAAGGCAGGGTCACTTAAAGCATTGGACCAGATACCTGAAGCCATCTATTTTTATTCATTGGTCTTTGCCAATTCTTATGACAAAAGGGAGCCGGCATTTAGAAGTGCCTGGTTCTACGGTGAAGATTTTGAGCGAGGAATGGAATATTGTAAAAATGACCGGGAAAGAGTTATTATGCATTTCTTAAATGCTCTTGAATATTCCCTGCCAAATTTAGAACCTCTAAAAAACATCTATGAAATTGACCCCTCCAGCAAAGAACTTGAAGTGCTGGTAATGAGAGAGGTAAAAAAAGCAGAAAGCTATTATACCGGGTCTTTTATATTTGAGGATGCTTCGAATACAGAAAATTCTAAATTAAAAGATTTTATGCTTTTGGCTTCAGAATCCGGTAATGTTAGAACCCCTGCTCTATGGTATTTACTTTCAGGTTATATATTCTTTTTGAA
>JBKBXU010000001.1:0-48598 GCA_046313675.1 Cytophagaceae bacterium | reverse complement strand
AGTTTTGGGGTCTGAGCAAACACCGTTCCTCCGAATAAGAAAATAATCAAAGCAAGCAATCTGCTGATTAGTAAATTTTTTCTCATAAAAGTATAGTTAGTTTAAGTTTAAAAATTCGAAAAATCTACCGGCAGACGTAAATCAGAAAAGAAAGGTTGCATGGGATGTGAAAAAAATACCGAAGCATCCTGAAAAAATACTAAAAAGCCTCCCCTGGAAGCTTTTAAATGATGTAAAAAATATATAAATTGATTATCTATTTACCTGGAAATTTTTTAATTGGCCGGCCATGCAACCCTTATGAGTTCTGGTTCGTCTTACGGGAAATTTGCCTGAAAAACACCCAATGCTCACAAGTAACGAACAGGAAAAATTAGTAAGGGGATGCAGAAAAAAAGACCCGGCTTCTCAAAAAGAGCTGTATGTCCGTTTTTCTAAAATAATGTTTGGGGTGTGTTGCAGATACGCCAGGTGCAGAGATGAAGCTCAGGATATTCTTCAGGATGCATTTATTAAAGTATTTACTAAAATTGATAGCTTTTCCCAAAAAGGAGCATCTTTGGAAGGTTGGATCAGACGCATTGTTGTTACCACTGCCATAGATTATTACAGGGTAAAAAAAAGGGAAATGTTATTGATATCCAACAACAACGAAATAGAAGCAGATAGTAGTGATAATATCATTGATGCCCTTTCTGACAAGGAATTGATGGAAAGCATTAATTCATTACCATCCGGATACAGAATTGTATTGAATATGTATGCCATTGAAGGTTACAGCCATAAAGAGATCGCTGAAATATTAAACATCTCTGAAGGGACTTCAAAATCTCAGTATTCCAGGGCAAAAAAAGTTTTGGGCGAAATATTGACAAAAAAAAATATTGATAAATCTTATTTAATATCAAATGGAGCATAACAACGACAGCTTCAAAAATGATCTTCATAACAGGCTTTACAATTTCGAAGCCGAACCTCCGGCAATGGCCTGGGAGGTTATAGAAGAACACAACAGGAAAAGCAGAAAAAGAAGAGGTCTGTACTGGCTCCCTGTGCTTTTTATTGCCATAATAGCAACTGGAACTGTCGGGTATTTTTCGTATAAGGAAATCTCAGGCAATAAGCTTAGCCAGGAAAATAAAATTGATGTTCAAAATTCTACAGAATACCTTCTGAGTTACGAAAATAAAGAACAGAATTCTCCATTTACCAATAATGAGTACAAAAATAAGGGCGGCGATATACACATAAATAACGGTGGATTTGATCATTCTTTACATTCGCAAGGATTTATAATTGAGAAGAATAGCATACAAAGAAGCTCCAATGGTGAGAACAAAAAGATAATTTTTGCTAAGACGGAGGATAACCGGAATGCAATTCCTAATTCAAAGCCAAACAATTCACCCTTGGTAATATCAGAAAATAATACACCTTCAAAATCCCAGAATAATATTACTAGAAAGAATAATAAAAAAGCTAACTCAAATTTTGAAGATAGAAACATAGAGAGCAATGATGTAACTAAAATTTCAGCTGCTGACCAGTATGCCACGAGCGAGCAAAACACAACCGGTACAGAAAAAGAGCTTTTAAAAAACACGTTGTCCAATAATGATCTTAGAAAGCCAACTTCTGAAAAGACAAGAGCTATCCAGGAACTACAAACAAATTTTGTTGATGTCCAAAAACATGCCGTGGTTTCAAATGAAGAAATGATGGATCAGGGAATATCTGATAAAAACAGGTCAGAGTTACGATCAAATTTCCTTGATAATGAAAATGAATCAAGCTCTATAGCAGGTAAAAATACGAAGAAGCAATCAAAAGATGCTGAACTTTCTGAAACATTGGAAGAAGATACTGAACTTTCCGAACCGGAAAATATTACGGAAACAGAAGATAAGCAGAAAGACGACAGATACATCAAAAACAGAAAGTCCTTGATTATAACAGGATCACCGGAACTAATACACTCAAACATCTCTGATGTTTCCATGATGAACCTGTCTAATGAGAATAAGATGTCTTTGGGCATGTCGGGAGCTTTGCAACTGGATGTACCAATAAGAAATCATGCATCTATAAGAACAGGTATAGGTTTTCATCGCTTAAGCAATCAATACAAAGTAGCTACATCGAGAAACGTTTATATA
Source organism: Cytophagaceae bacterium (assembly GCA_046313675.1). Lineage (GTDB taxonomy): Bacteria > Bacteroidota > Bacteroidia > Cytophagales > Cytophagaceae > JBKBXU01. The sequence goes on along the minus strand of JBKBXU010000001.1, from coordinate 46,442 downwards.
CAGGATACTGTAAGTCAACAAAATATATATCCAACAGTAACATACAATGAACAAGGTCAAGCAGTTTATTCATACGACACTACTTATACACGAACATTAAGAGACACGACACTTCAGGAATATTACATGGAGGATGTAACTAGCAGGATGAATCTTTTGACCATACCATTTTCTGTTAATTACCGCATAAATGGGAATAAAAGAGTTGCTTATAATCTGGGACTTGGTATCAATACCCATATTTTTATAAGCAACAGAACCCTTAGAAGAGAGAATGCGTCATTCTATACAGCCCAGGAGCATAGCATCTTCAACAACCGTGGACCAAACAGCATATTCAGCTTTTCCTTTCAGGCAAGCGCAGGATTCCAATATAAGATAAGCGATAAGCTACATGTATTGGTAAGTCCAAAATACACACAGTTTGTTAGTCCATTGCAAAAGAAAAGTGAATTGTTCCAACTAAAACCTTTCGCCTTTGGAATAGATTTCGGAATATCTTACAGGTATTAAAGATATCTCTTTAACCAAGCCTGGAAGGGTGTACACTTTTCCAGGCTTGGTTACTGTTGGTCACTCCACACCCTCTCGTTAAAATATTCTTTATTTAAAAAAAAATATCTTTATAAAGAGACAGTTTCTTTTTAACTTGAATACTTGCTTTTATCCATTAATTTAATACTTATTTATCGTGCTTGGAATTTTATTACTTTATTTCATTGGCAAGTCTTATTACAGTCTTGCAGAACGCTTTAAAAAGAAAAAATGGCTTTATGTCATACTTGGAATAGTGTCCTATTATGCAGGAACTGCCGTGATCGGCTTAATCATGGGCTTTCTCATTGAACTCGGTGTAGCTCCTCAACTTGATCATATACCTGATATAGCAATAAATTTAATTGCCATGCCCTTTGGAATTCTTGCTTGCTGGCTACTGCATAGAAACCTTGAAAACAGGTGGAGCAAAGCCCCGGCAAGTATCAATAACGAGGTTTTAGACGGTAATTTTTAATAACCTGTTTTAAAAAGATGGGAACAGCTAATATAAAAAGGAAAGCCAATTTTACATTGGTTTTCCTTTTTTCTTTATTATTAATAAATCTATATTAACCCACGGGATTTTAATTCCAGGTACTTGTTTAAGGTATTTACGGTCAGATCTTCCGGACGGGTATACAAAGCCTGAATACCAAACTTTCGAAGCTGCAGGGTTATCTGATGTTTCTCTTCTAAAAATTTTTGAGCAACTGTCTGATCATGTATATCCTGGAGTGTATGCACAGTTTGCCTTGAAAAATCTTTCACTTCCGTGTTTTCAAAAAAGATTACCACCAGCAGATGGGTTTTATTAATTTTTCTCAGTATAGGAAGAACCCTCTCCAGTGCATAAAGACTCTCAAAATTGGTGTATAAAAACAACAAGCTTCGTCCACGTATATGATTTTTTATTCCCAGATACAGCCCTTCATAATTGGCCTCTGTTTTTCTTTCCTGCTCATTGTACAAGGCATCGAGAATCTTCTTCAAATTTCCGTGTCCCCTGGCAGCAGGAATCCGGGTTTCAAATTTGTCTGAAAAAGTAATTAACCCAGCTTTATCATGCTTGCGTAAGGCAATGTTCGATATCGCAAGAGAGGAATTAATAGCATAATCAAGCAGGCTCAACTTGTTAAATGGCATTTTCATTACCCTGCTTTTATCAATTAAGCAATAAACCTGTTGAGCCTTTTCATCCTCATACTGGTTCACCATTAGATACCCTCTTCTTCCTGTCGCTTTCCAATGAATGCTTCTTATATCATCGCCCTGTTCATAATTTTTAATTTTTTCAAACTCATAGCTATGGCCAATTCGCCTTATCTTCTTTACACCACCCATATGCGAAACTTGTGGAAAAGCTTTCAGTTCCATGTTTTTCATTTCTAAAATGGAGGGATAAACTTTCACAAGCTTTTCCTGATCAAACTGAAGTTTGCGTTCTGCCAGGCCAAGGAATGATCTTATAAAAAGCAGGGTTTTGCCAAAATGATACTCGCCTCTTTCAGTTGGCCGAAGAGAATATGTAAGTTTCTTTTCGTCATCGGAGCCTAATTTAAACTGAAACTCAAATTGTCTTTCCTGGAATTGAAATGGCAATTCATCCACCACCTTGATTGTTAAAGGATACTGGAAGTTATTTTCTATATGAATATGCACGGTATTTTCACTTCCTAATGAAAAGACATTGCCGGAAAAGCGCGTGCAATTGAGTCTGACATTTTTATTAAACAGTAAAAATACGTCTGCCAGTAAGCCTGCTAATAAAAGCACTAGCAAGGCCTGTGCAAGAATAAAAAGGAGCGGGAAGGCAAAGCTGAAAATAAATACCGCTATCACCAGGCCGCCCAGCAGAAAAAATTTCAGGGGCAAGTAAAGTCCTTTAACGAGCTTTATCATCTTGGCACCTCAATATTTTCAATAATCCCCTTAATTATATCTTCTGCAGTTAGGCCTTCCATTTCTCTTTCCGGTGCAGGTATTATTCTATGGTTTAACACAAAGTTCGCTACATATTGAATATCATCAGGAATTACAAAACTACGGCCATTCATGGCAGCTATGCATTTTGAAGTTCGCATAATAGCCAGAGAAGCCCTGGGTGAGGCTCCAAGAAAAATATCCCCATTATTACGGGTATTATTAATAATTGCGGCGATGTATGCTAATAACTCATCCTTGATATATACTTTTTCAATGGCAGTACTACAGGCTTTTATTTCCTCCGCAGTAAGTACAGGTTTAACATCCGCTGTGGCTATTGAAAAGTTATCCCTGAAACGAGTCAGTATTTGCATCTCTTCATCTAAAGAAGGATAATTAAGCTTAATCTTGAACACAAATCGATCCATTTGAGCTTCAGGCAGCTTGTAGGTTCCTTCCTGCTCTATGGGATTTTGTGTAGCTATTACGAAAAATGGGTATTCAAGCTTATGCGTTACAGAATCTATGGTAATCTGCTTTTCCTCCATTACTTCAAATAAAGAAGATTGCGTTTTAGCAGGTGCCCGGTTGATCTCATCAATTAATACGATGTTTGAAAAAACCGGCCCCTTTCGGAAGTAAAATTCAGAGCTTTTCATGTTAAAAACAGAAGTTCCTGTTACATCTGTTGGCATCAGATCGGGTGTAAACTGAATTCTGGAAAAATCAACATCCAGTGTCTGGGCAAGCAATTTTGCTGAGAGAGTTTTTGCTATCCCGGGAACACCTTCCAATAAAACATGGCCTCCGGTAAAAAGCGCAGCCAGCATAAGATCAATCATTTCATTTTGTCCTATTATGACCTGCTGAATTTCCTGTCTTATCCTGCTTACGGATTGCTGAATTTTTTCAAACTGTTGATCGTTCTGATCAGTGGTAGTTACGTTTTCTTCCATTATTTACAATTTTTATAAAAATAATCGAGTGCTGTATGAAGCTTTATTAAATCATCATCAGTCATCTCGAGGTCATAGCGACTAATCGTATTAAAAATTTGAAAAATATTTTCAATTTCTGCCTTCTCAATACCAGATTTTCCTGAGAGTTTTATAATCAGATCCTTGTTCGTATTATTGGTCGATAAATGATAGCGTTGCCTGATAAAGCTAAGGAAATACTGCATCTTAAGCTTCATCAAGCGTCTTGGCTGCTTTTGTTTTAAATATAAGTTGCCAACAGACTTAATGAAATTCAGTGAACTATTGGACAGCTGTTCATGAATTGGAATGGTTCGTTGTCGTCTTTTGGCAAAGAACAAAATATATGTCAATAAAAAGAAAAGGCTGAGATACCAGGCAGTCCTTAAAGATCTGTTGCTAAGGATTAACTTAAGCGGGCTACCTGAAATCTCTGATCCTGATTGAGATACTTTACTGTGTTGATCCCAAAATATTTTACCGGTATTTAAATGACTAAACACTTTACTCGCATAGACTTTGCCATGAGGTGTCAATAAGTGATAATTGGTAAAAACAATCGGGGTTGTATGGAAGATAAACTTTCCATTTCCATGATTACTTTCAATAAAATTGACAAAATTAGCTGTATCACTTCCTATGTAACCCAGGTGTGAATACATGTCATCCATGAAATCACAGAAGAAATCGCTGTTTATACCACGCCAGCTATAATACCTGCCAAGAAAAATTTTTTGCGGTGGGGTTACAAATAAATACCCATCCGAATCATAAAGGTCTTCGTGAAGCAAATTAAGTAAAGCCATGGTATCAGCTTCTTCATGGTGCCGGGACCACTCTTCACAAACCTCCCCAAATATGGTATTCATTAGCTCTGATGAAAAATTATTGCCTGCTATAAAGGCTGTATTGCCTGATGCGACAAAGGCCAGTAAATTATCAATATCCTGCTGGCTAAGGTGTATAACATCACCTATAAAAACATAATTGGCAGGCCCTTCTTCATTTATTGGCAATTGTTTATGAAGGGGGCCATTTAACAACTCAAAAGATTCGTCCTTATTATAGGTTTTCAGCAATTCCTGTATAGCAAAAGTACCAAAGGGGTCTTTACTGTCATTCCGGTAATGCTCATTCCAGTTATGTTGTTTCTCATCATCCGACGAAAACAAATAAACTCCCACAAATATTACGGGAATTACCAATAACCAATACCAATTTGCCCGGAGCTTGCTCACTGAGTTTTCCTCCTTACGTTTTGTACAAATTGCTCAAAATGCGGTATCAGGCCCTGGTATTGTGTTTCGTCAATGGTAGAATCTCCATACCATGTTTTCTCATAAATCCTGACAACATTTATAAAACTTTGGTGACTCTTCTTTCCCGACATTTCATAAAGGTATTCCCTGTTAGTTTTATCCTTTTTCCAAACGATAAAGTTGTTTTCTGACAATTCTTTAAGAACAATCAGAAAATAGATTCTTATAGCCAATTTATATTGCTTTTGCTCTATAGCCTCACGAAGGAACCTCTCCAGATCTGATTCATGAATCTGCTCTTCAATATGTTCAATCGTAATCCCTGTGCCTCCGCTAACTCTGCGACCTGACCTGAATAAGTCAATATTGAATAGCTTAAATATGACAAATACCAGCAGTGCAATTAATAATGCATATCCTAAATATTGAAAAACCGGTCCCAAGTTCATTGGTCCAGAAAAAACTGAAGGCTCAGAGGATGAGTCCGCCCCCCTTTCTTTTTTATTGGAATCCTTATCTTTCTGGATACTTTTTTTCTTTGGGGAATAATCCATTTCTGCTTTTAATTCCTGCCACTTCTTCTCATCAACAGGCCTTACAGGCATTTCCTGATCCCAATAGTTATCCTCTGCCTGTGCCGGTATAGAGGAACCAATACAGAAGTAAAGACAGAGAATAGCTGCTATTTTTATACTTACCCTCATTGTTTCTTCGAAAGTCCAAAGCTGTTAATTCTTTCCTTCAGATGCACGGCATCCATAGTTTCCCTATTAGAAAAAAAGCTTTGCATAAAGCCAAATACGTATAAGGGGATAATGAGATTTAAGCCAAGAAATGAGATAAAAACAGAAAAAATGATGTAGAGTATTTTTCTTTGCTCCGGCTCAATTTCCAAATTCATATTAATTGCCTCAAAAAAAACATAGGTTAGAGGAGATTCAATTAATAAAAAATATATTGTTGATGTTGCTAACAGTATTAGCAGTAATGTCAACAGCTTGCCATATCCGGAAAAGGATAAGTCCATGGTTCTTGATAGTTGTGTAAAAGGATTGCCATCTTCAAAAAATACCAGTTGGCACCACATGAATAATACAGGCAATACCAACACAACAGATAACACCATAAAGAAAGGGTGAAAGTGAAGTGCAATCTGAACAAGTACCGCCAGTACTGCTACAGGTAATAATACCGAAAGTAGCTTTTTTCGGTAGGCTCCATTAAAGTGGTTTTTATTTATAAGATGCAGGGTAAACATAATCGTGCTTCCCAACATCAGGCAATTAACTATGGCAAGATATGTTCCATAAGAATGGTCATAGTTAAAGAGATTAGCCACAAAAAATATACTACTTTCAAGTTCATTTAATCCGATAACTTTGTTGAGGACAAAGGTTACAGGAATGGTACAAAGAACTGAAGCCAGCAAAGCAAAGAAACCGATCTTCGTAAAAGCCTTTTTGTAGAAGACAAAATTATTTGAGAAAATCTGCCCCGGAGAATTTATAGCTTTAAGATCGATTTCCGGATCATAGGATGGGGTAAGTTTTTCTTCAGATAAATTTTGAAAATCACCTCGCCGTGCTTTTAGTAGCGGTAATAAAGCATAGTATCCAACTATAAATAATAAGGAAGCAAGAATTAAACCTCCCCTTAATAAATTAGGCATTTCAGTATACCTGGTAATAAAACCTTCTATTAAAGCTGCCAAAACGAAAACAGGCACCAGACTCATCATAATAATAAGGCCTTTTCTTCCGCTCAATTTAAAGGCCTGCAATCGGGAGTATGTTCCGGGAAATATGAGGCCGCTTCCCAACTTTAAACCTGCACCTCCCGCAATTATAATCGCAGAAATCTCCAGAGTACCATGTAACCAAATTGTAAGAAATGATTCCAGAAACAAGCCTTTTTCTATAAAAAAATACTGGAAGGCTCCCACCATGATACCATTGTATAACATAATCAAAACCGTACCAACCGCTAAAAGTAAACCTGTTACAAAGGTACGGAAGGCAACCAAAAGATTATTCATGGTGATGCCGAGAAACATATCAAACTGCCCGGACTTTTTGTATACAGCCATGGGATCACCGCTCTGAATATTTTCCATGGTCATTGCCACATAACTTTCACCCAATATAACTTTAGGAAAATCAGGATCCTGTACCGAAGAAAAAACACCAATCGCCATCGCTATCACAAATATGGCAAGCGAAAGCATCAATTCTTTTCGGGATTCGTATACAACACGTGGAACTTGAAAACTCCAGAAATTCATGAAGTTCTTCAAGCTGTTTCTTCTTTGTTTATTTACATCGTAGAATAACTGTTGGGCAAGATTATTTAAATAGAACCTGACTGAACGGTTTGGATAAAAGGTTCTGGCATAGGAAAGATCATCGGTAATTTGCACATAAAGATCGGTAAGCTTATTCGGATCTTTATTTTCCGTAGCAAGCATATGTTCAAATTCTTGCCATTTCTTCTTATTTTGCGATATAAAATCCGTTTCTTTCATAAACCGGTTATAAAAATAGAAATTCTGAGCATAATTAACGATGAAAAAGATAGAAATTTACACAAATCAGAATGTAAGCATAGAATATAAGTTAGCGACCTTACAGCAACGAATTTTAGCTTTCATTATAGATTTTATCATTATTCTCGTTTCTGCATCTCTGCTTACGTTAGTATTTGCAGGAATGTTCAGTTCCGAATTGGTGGTTTATTTTGTTTCAGCACCCATATTCTTTTTTTATTCCCTTTTTTTTGAAATTTTTAATGATGGAAAGAGTCTTGGCAAGGCAGCCCTGGGCATACGTGTTGCAAAGCTCTCCGGACAAAATCTTAGTTTGAACGATTACCTCACCCGATGGGTATTCCGAATGGTAGATATTTATTTTACCCTTGGGGCAGCAGCATCGTTTCTTATTAGTTCATCAAGAAAAAATCAGCGGATAGGGGATGTCTTGGCAAACACCTCGGTAATAAATTTTAAACCCGATTATTCATTTAACCTCTCCAAACTTATCAATAGGAAAAGCCTTGATAACTATATGCCAACCTACCCAGGTGCGCGAAAATTCAAAGAAGAAGATATGCTGCTATTAAAAACAGTTATAGACCGCACAAAAAAATACCGAAATCCTGCGCATCAGGAGGCATTGAACATGATGGCTCATAAAGTAAAAAATGAATTGGATCTAAAAGAACTCCCTAAAAACCGGGTAGCTTTTCTGGAAACGGTTCTAAAAGACTATGTGATAATGACCAGGTAAGGGAGATCTTTGTAAGTTCTAAACCTTTTTGGCACAATATTAGATATTTAACCGATATGGTTAGATATTTAATGACAGCCATATTGACCATTTTTTTCCTTTCTACTTCATTTGCGCAAAAAGTAGAGCTAAAGGTTGCTTTGCATGAAGATGAGCCAGATAAAGTAGAAATGCCCGGCACCCACAATCTTACCGGTTTTACCTTTTCCTTAGGCTACATACCTTTCCAGGACTTCCCCCTGATCCTTGCCCTGAGTGGAAGTTTTGGTTCTAAAGCACACTCCGGCCTAACGGTCTGGGAAGAGCCAAGCGGTTTAGAATATTTACATCTTCAATACAGGAATAATCTTAGCAAATGGACATTAGGAACAAAATTTATCAAACACTATTCCTACCACAGGCTTCTTCCTTATATTTCTCCACAGATCGGATTTGTAGGCCTGGGTTCAAGGTCAAAGCTTACTAATACCATAATAGAAAGTGATCGTGTGGAAGGTCAGGTAAATTTTGCAGATTCAGAAAGCGATGGTTATTACTCTACTACTTTACAAAATTCCTTGTTACATAGAAGTTTTGTGCCTGTTTATGGATTTGAGCTTGGTTTAGAATATTTATTGACCGGACATCTCAGAAAGGATAGACTTAGGGGAAGTGGCCAATGGAGTATCTTTCTATCGTACTCTTATTTCAGAGGGTTTAAGAAAATGACGTATTTAGATATGGACAATCTCTCTAATATCCCGCCTTTTGATGGGCAAGATTATGTCACTCAGAGCTATAAAAGAATTTTGCGAGAAGATTATATTCCCATTCAAAGAAGAGATTTGGTGATTTCTGGTGTGCAAGTGGGATTTAAATTCAGGTTTTAACATGCCTGGTATTTAATTCAATTTCACATAGATTTTATTGCTCCAACAAAAAAATAAGTCATTCCTAACTCTAAATCTAATTATATTAGCAAATCTTATTATTAGCGCAAAAATGCCATGAGCAGGGTAATCAACGAGGTAACTAAAGAATCAATTGACCAGGGCAAACCAAATCCATACTTTTCAATTTGGTTTAACCCTTCCAAAACCATCAACGCCATTTTAGCGGGTGAGGTAAAATACAACTTTCTTATCCCATATTTAATACTTTCTTTAAGTGGTGGTATAACAAGTGCACTAAAATCTCAGGAAGAATTAGCCTTTACCATCGTGACCGGAATATTCGTTTTCGCAGGCATCCTTCTTATGGTAAGTGTAATTTATCCTGCCATAATTTATGGAATAGGCAAACTTTGGAAAGGAGAGAGCACATATCAGGAAGTAAGATTAATAATAAGCCTCTCCTTTATTCCTTATATAATTTTATGGACACTGGATTTATTTCCCTTATTGTATCCCTGGATATCCTTTAATACTTCAGCCGCTATCTTAAACATCATCACATGGATATTTTCTGTTCGTATTTTATTGATCGGACTCACAAAAGTCCAGAAGTTTTCAATGATGTATGCCGTCCTCAATTACGCACTTCCCGCACTATTTGTGGCAATTTTATATGGAGGATTTAAATTTTTAAAATGATCAATTGATCTGAACATGCATTACATTATGAAACACATAATTTCCCTCCTTCTCCTGTTGCTATCTTGCAACCTGTACGCTCAGACTCTTTCTCAAAAAGGTCAATACGCACTCCACCTAAATGGTGAAAATGAGTATCTGTTCATTCAGGAAAATGGCGGCGGCCTGTTAAATACCGGAAATGAGTTAACCATTGAAGCCCACATCAGGGTTTCTGACACGGAAGGATATGTAGCTATCGCCAACAAGCATTGGTGTCTGGGGAGGGGAGGCTCCTATCACTTTGGTATACGAGATGGTAAGCTTACTTTTGTGTGGACTGAAATAGGGCATTGTGATTACCACGCTTCCGTCATAACTACCAGGGAAGTCATCAAGAAAAACAGATGGACATCCGTAGCTGTGACTTTCATCAATGGAGAAGTAAGATTATTTGTGAACGGAAAGATTCAAAAGGCAGATAAACTTGGAAATATTGAGAAATTAAACGATACAGAAGCACCCATTTTAATTGGCTCTTACAGAAAACTAAGCGGAGACTATTTGTCCTTTTTCAGTGGAGAAATCAATGAGTTCAGGCTGTGGAACAAAGCAAGAACTAATATTGAAATCAGACGATATAGAAAAAAATCAATAGTAAAGTCAGATAATAGTCTCTTATTAAACCTCACATTTGAGGACAGGGAAGTACAAAACTATACTTCATATAAATTTGACATCAATTGCATCGGTAAAAAATGCTCAAACCCATCTAATATGATTCTTAAAAAATAATGAACAAAGAATTTATAATTTAAACGACTCTATTCCTCAGCCTTTCCTGTGAATCATCAAAAGACACGGATACTCAAAGAGCTCCAATCGAATCATTATCTGAGATAAAAGATACGGTGCATTTATTGCCTGAGATTAGCATTGATTCTACTTTAATTGTGGTAGATACATCTACAGGTCTCGTTTGGATGAAAGAAGATTTCAGCTATATTAAAAATAGATTTCTAAGAGATTGGAATGAAGTTTTTGAATGGGAGGAAGAAATAAACTTACAACCCTACGCAGGTTGTAATGACTGGCGAGTTCCTGATATATCTGAATACCGCACTATAAACTCAAACGAAAAAGATCGTGATATATACCGGCAAAGGTTTCTTCAAGCAGACACCATCTGCATATGGGGGAAAGGGCCTTACGCATTCTGGAGTGCTACCACCCCCAATAAAAACACCGCCAGCTACATTAGTTTTATTGATGGTTTTGCCACTTCAGGCAGTCGCGGCAAACAAATGGCTTCAGGTCCGTGGAAAGGGCATGAATTTGGCATAAGTGTTCGGCTGGTAAGAGGTGACAAAGTTAGTAGAGATTAACAACAAATTTTGGCAAAAAAAGCCACGTAAAAACTAGTGGCCTTTTCTAATCTATTGTATATTTTATTTAAGGCATTTATTAGTTATAAATTTACCCAGGGATTTTCCTGCTTTCGCATAAGACTCCTGGATTCTATGTGCCCTATCAAAATCATAACCCATTGCATCTTCACCCGGAGACCTATAAATAGATATAACTAGTACCGGAGAGTTACTTCCTTTTTTATAGAACACAGCTTCCAAATTTGTATGTGCAACCTTCCTTATTATACCCATGCCTATATTAAACCCAGGTTCTGTATGGGTAGTTCTTAGAACCATGGTATAATCTGCATCATCAAACTGTCCTATAGAAATGTCCGCTTTAAGATATTTTTTAAAAAGCTCTTCAAATTTAGGCTGGAATCTTTTTTCTCTGTCACCTATCCATTTTCCCTTCCATTCATCGCCTTTTCCGGGATTCGCCTCATTCTTTTCTGCCACTTTCTCATTAACATAGTCCTCTTCTTTGTCATACTTACCAACACTCATATTACTGTAATCATACTCAATATTAAGTTTTTTCAATCCCTTTATTGCTTTTAAGTCTCCGGAAACTACTGTAATTTTTTGTCCGAAAACCGAGGCGCTCTGAAGGAAAATAATAGCAAAAAGAATAAAGAAAGGTGTTGGTTTCATGATATTTAGGTTTAATTAGTTTGCAATATATATCAAGAAAATATATTTAGTTATAATAGGTAAAATTAGCAAATATTTTTACTATTATGAGAATTATAAAAACAAATAGTACTTTACGTAAAGCCAATAAGTCCAGGCAAGCCTGTTTTTTATGAAGGAGCAAAACACATATTCCGTTTTTAAACGATTCCCAGATCCTTTTTCAGCAAAATCTATGGCCGAGAGACTCCATGAAATAGGGATTGAGTATATACTTGAAGACAATTCAGCAGCCGTAGATATAACATTTTCAGCAAATACTTCACAAAACGAGGTGCAGCTAAAGATTAAGCAGGAGGATTTTGAAAAAGCGAATAAACTTTTGGAATCAGAATCAGAAATACCTTTAGCTGATCTGGATAAAAATCATTATCTGTTCAGTTTTTCAAATGAAGAATTGTATGAGATACTTTTAAAAAAAGACGAATGGAGCGCTTTTGATTATAAACTGGCTCAAAAAATCCTTGCGGGAAGAGGGCAAAAGATCACGCCGGAAGAACTTGAAGGGCTGCGAAAGAAACGACTTGAGGATCTATCCAAGCCTGAGAACCTTCAAAATCAATGGATTATTATAGGCTATTTACTTGCTGTCGCTGGCGGAATAATTGGCATATTTATAGGATATTATTTATGGACATTAAAAAAAACCTTGCCCACGGGAGAAAAGGTGTATGTTTATAATGAGGAGAATAGAAAAGATGGAAAAAATATCTTTATAATAGGCATCATTGTGGCTCCTGTTGTATTTTTTGGAAAAATTATTTTTGACCTTCTTGATGTATGACACAAAAAACAGACCCTAAAGAACTTGCCGCCAACCTTAGAAAACCAGAAGGGGAATATGGACGAAAAGTAGCTGAAATGCTCAATAATACCAACCGTTATATTACGGGGTTTACCTATGCAACTATTAATCCTGAGGACGGGCAGCACATTCTTGAAATTGGCTTTGGAAATGGCCGCCTTATGCCTGAGCTGCTCAACAAAGCGAGCAACATTAAACTTACAGGCATAGATTTTTCTATGGATATGGTTGAGGAAGGACAAGAAATATTAAAGGAACATATAGATAGGGGCGATATAGAATTATTGCACGCAAGTGTAGAATCACTCCCCTTTGGTAATGATACCTTTGATGCAATTTGTACAATTAATACGCTTTATTTCTGGCCTGATCCATTGGAGAATGCTAAGGAAATATTGAGGGTGTTGAAACCCGGGCACCGTGTTTTTATAGGCATACGCCCCAAAAAAGAAGCAGAAAAAATACCTGCCACGAAATTCGGTTTTACACTTTATGAACAGCAAGATGCTATTGACCTTCTGGAAAAAGCAGGCTTTGAAAACGTAACTATAAAAGAACAATCAGACCCTCCGATTGAATTCAATGGGGAAAAACATGTATTGAAAAGTTGGGTAATCATAGGTGACAAACCAGGCAAAGAGTAATCTGAAATATATCTGTATATATCATTCTTATTTATCACCACCATTTGCCAAGCTCAAATTATTGACTATTCAGAACCTGCTGATGTGAAATTCAGGCAAGGAGCATATGATGAAGCAATAACCTTATATCCACGAGGAACCGCTGGAAGGGTTTTGACCCCTTCCAGCGTTAGCTTAACCTCAGCGGCTAGCTAATTCCAACGTAACTCTGTTATATCTCAAAGATATTAGCAAACTTTTCAGGCTTTAGATCCTGGTGAGTTTTGATAAACGTTTCTTTGCCTCCAAACCACTCAAGAGCTTCTTTTCTATTTATCCTGGTATGTTTATCGGATAAATACGCATGCCAGGAGGAGTAAGGCCAGTCATTTAAATCTTTTACAAAGCCATGGTGAATTGGATTATTGTGAATATATGCAATTAGAGAAGTAAAGTATTCATCCGAATTTATTTTCTTCCGGTGAAAACTATCTATAAATAAACTTCCTTTTCGCTCATATTTCCGATTATATGACTGTGTATAACAATTAAACAAATGTGAAAACCTAAGGCTAACAGCTTTAGGAAACTCTGGCTCTTTTAAGGTCTTGAATTTTGGAAGAGATCGCAATTCTTGTTCTGATCGCACTTTTACCATAAGGTGAAGGTGATTAGGCATCAGACAATAAGCAAAGGTTTCTACAACCGAATGTAGATATAGGCTATACTTTTCTAAAAAATACCGGAAGTTTTCATCGGTACGAAAAAGATTTTCAGAACCATTGGCATGTGTCCAAACATGATAAACCTCATCTGGTTCAAGAGGAATTCTGGTTTTAGTCATTGCTGGAAAATTAGTTGAATAAACTAAATATAAAATGGTTACTATAACCAGCAATACATTTAATGAAAAAATATCAGAAATTCTGTTAACTTGTTTCTATCCAACGCTGGAAGGGGTTTTGAACCCTTCCAGCGGCAGCTTTAACCTCGGCAGGCTGGTTTTCCTCTACGATTCTAAAAAAAACAGCTACAATATTCTTTTTAGATTCTTATCTCATATAAAAAGACACCAAATATATATTGATTTTAATGCTCTGATTATTAGAAACTTATAATCTTATTTCATTCCAACGCTGGAATCGCTGGAAGGGTTTTGATCCCTTCCAGCGTTAGCTTAACCTCGGCGGCTAGCTAATTTCATTGTCACTATGGAAATGGCAATAAATCTTATACGACCATCCCTTAAAAAACCATACCAATAGAATGCTGATGTCCTTAAGACCTGGATCCAGAGTAATTGATAAATAGGTTTCTTCTATCCAACGCTGGAAGGGGTTTTGAACCCTTCCAGCGGCAGCTTTAACCTTGGCAGGCTGGTTTTTTTCTACGATTCTAAAAAAAACAGCTACAATATTCTTTTTAGATCCTTATCTCATATAAAAAGACACCAAATATATATATTGGTTTTAATGCTCTGATCCTTAAAAAATTGATGAACGCATTTCATTCCAGCGCTGGAATCGCTGGAAGGGTTTTGATCCCTTCCAGCGTTAGCTTAACCTCAGCGGCTAGCTAATTCCAACGTAACTCTGTTATATCTCAAAGATAATGACAGCCTTTTCAGGCTTTAGATCTTTACGGCATACCAGAAAAATTAGCAAGCACTTTCTATATTTCTAGATCTTACTTTTTTCAACCATACCCAATAAATATTACTTATTCCAAAAAAACCATAAAATAATTGCAGATAAAATATTTTATAAATATCATTACACCTTCATTTTTCGGAGGGTGGTTTGGCATTTCTCAGAACTTCGGGAAATGGTGGCAGATTACATGAGGAAGATTCCCTTTCACCCCAATTAGAAACTTTACGCACATTAAACCCAGCTATTGCTATAGGTGTCGGAATTGAACGAGACTTAAGAAAAGATCGAAAACTTATCATGATGGTAAGCATGACCAGGGGCTACAGAATGCACAACTACATTATACCCGCTTATATTGAAAACGGAAGTATTATTACCAAAACACTTAGCACCAGAGGTTCTAATCTTTCCATATCACTTGCCCTGAATTTGCCTTTGGTACGTAGCCGTCAGGATAAACTACAGTTTAACCAATATAAGAATGAATAAACCTTATCTACTACTCATATTTCTATTTTTAAGCTTAAAAGCCTTTCCGCAAAATGGTTTATATTTCGGCCTGGAAGCGAATTTCCATTATGGCCTTTTTCAGGTAGATGACCCCGGCAACTACATCGACATAAGGCACGACCAATACAACCGAATCCAATTCTCTCCCGGTTTACGTTTAGGAGGAAACATTTCAGAAAACCTGATATGGGAAGTTGGCTACGTAAAATTTATTTCTTACCGATATTCAGCATTTAATGAAGTAAGCTTTATTACCACTGGATACGCTTCACGGGATATTCCATTTAGAATTATGGGAAACATTTCCTTTAACAATTTTAGCTGGAAGCCATACATCGGCATTAGAGGACATTTTAAAGGACCTTCCAACCAAAGTTCCAACACCACCCTGACAAATTACATGCATAGCAGGCAGGATTCAGCTACCATCTCATATTACCAGGAAAGCTTACCCGGAATTTCTTTCTCTTTGGAATTCGGAAGCCGTCTTACCTATTCCGGTCCAAAGAAAAGGTTGGAATACAATTTAAGCATCTTTTATATGCAGGGCCTTGCGAAGTTTTCAGAGTCTTCCATTCAATATTATTTCCATGCACAACCTGAGCATACCTACCGAGCCAGGGTATGGTCCTATGCTTCCGGAGTTAACCTTTCTTTAGGGATAAACTACAATTTAACAAGGCAGGCCAAACTGAATAATCCCTCTAAGCCTGATTTTTAATTTTAGATCCATTGTCACCCACCCTTAAACCTTTCATGTGCTGCTCTGGACGACTCTTTCCTATGATCGGGATAGGCAACAGCAACACTTTAAGGGACACCTCCATGTTAAAGGAAGGGATACTCAGCTCTTCAAGATCCTGCTGTCTGAATATATTTAGTGATAAAAAAACAATTCAGAAAGGCTTTATAGTGTGGCTATCAAAAAACATAACCCCGGAAAGCTTGAGGACTTCCGGGGTTGATGACAATTACTTCTTCCCGAGTTTTTTGCGGGCGTCTGTATTTTGTACCTGAGCTTCCTGGAGTTGACTTACAAACAGCTTTGACAACTGCTTAATTTTCATTTCATTTGGCTTAGGTTTGTTGGCTTCCGCTTTAATCCCATCCAGATGCTTGGAAGCATTTTCATAGATCTTGTCCAGGGCTTGTTTATTTGCTTTTACCAGTTCCTTCTCTTTAGGATTTTGTTTCTTCTGAAGCAGTGCATATTGCTGCTGAATGTTGTTATAAAGGCTGTCTAATCCACCGGCATATTGCTTGTAATTAACATTCTTGCTGGTATTGATGCGCTCATAGCGGGTGTTAATTGCCTGGACATTTTCAGAAATTTCATCAAAGATTTCTTCCTGGTCCTGCTGGGCAAACAAAGAGGTGCTTGTTAGTAATAATGCAATTACCAGATACACCGGATTTAATTTATAGGTTTTCATTTCAGTTTTTTTCTATCAATATAAAGAAAAAGGCGGAAACATCAGGTACTATTATGGGATTTATTTTACAAGGTTAGCACAGCTGTATGTATATTTATGTTATTATATATCAAAATTTTTCCAGCAAGTATTTTGTAACAGATTAGGGTGATTATGTATAAAGAAATTAATTCCATAACAAGCTTTCTCTCCAGAAGAGACGTACCCTGCTTAAGCAGTGAAGAGCTGTTTACAAAGTACCGCATCAAACAGGCAGACATGATCATGCTGTTGGGGAACAGCAATACTTATACAGCCGAACTTGCGGCGCAAGCATTGAAGGATGGCTTGGGAAAACACCTGATGATTTCCGGAGGAATCGGACATTCCACAAAGTACCTGATTGAAAACATTCAGAAAGACGAAAGATTTAAAAACTTATTCGTAACTGGCAAATCAGAAGCAGAAATCCTGGAACAGGTAATTCTGTATCATGATAAAAGCCTGAAGAATCAACTAATCCTGGAAATTGAGTCAACCAATTGTGGATCGAACGCTCGAGAGTCACTTCTCGTATTGAAAGAAAAGGATCTGGCGCCCGAGTCAGTGATACTGATTCAGGATCCAACGTTGCAACAGCGAACCCATGCTTCTTTTCTAAAAGAATGGGAAAATGAAAAAACTTTGTTCATAAGCTATGCCCCATATATCCCTTTACTCAATGAAAACCTGAAATTTCAAAACAATAAAATGAATGAGCAGTTTTCATATGAAAGATTTTTAGATTTAATATTAGGTGAAATACCACGACTAAAAGATGACAAAAATGGATATGGACCCAATGGGAAAAACTTCATTGTTCATGTACAAATTCCGGAGGAGGTATTAAGCGCTTTTGAACGATTAGTAAGCTTGCATTCGGAATATAAGGAAATAAAGGGGAGAAAATAATATGAAACACTTTTTCATCAAACTGTCATTAATAATAGTATTTACTATTTTCAGCTCTTTCAGCCCAAGCAGTGAAGAAATAACTTTACATTTGTATGGCTGGCAACCAATAAATCTGCCACTTATCACCAAAACCTTCAATGAATCAGGAACCATTGTTCTGAAAATTTCAGTAAACAAGGAAGGGTATGTTTCAAGCATACATGAGGTCCAGTCGAATGTCAGTCCCAAAGTGGTTAAGTATTATAAATCAGCATCAAGACAATTGATGTTTGAAAGAATAATCTACACCAAAGCTCCGGATTTCAGCATAGGACAGGTGATTTATAAAGTCAAACATCAGCAACTGCCTACATGGAAAAAAATAAAAGAAAATGAAGACAACCTGTCTTTTTTTGAGTAACTTACCTATAATGCATCTGCTAAAAACCACATTGAATAACCGGACCCGGAATATGGCCAATTTTTTTACAAACTATGTTCAAAGCGACTGCTTGCAGGGAAGATCAAGGCTAAGCCATTCTAAAAGTAAAAGCATAGCCTATCCTAATCCTGCCAATCATACCGTAGCGTTTTCTAATATTGCCGCTGGA
The DNA here is from genome assembly GCA_046313675.1 of Cytophagaceae bacterium. Lineage (GTDB taxonomy): Bacteria > Bacteroidota > Bacteroidia > Cytophagales > Cytophagaceae > JBKBXU01. The sequence continues at coordinate 28,267 of JBKBXU010000001.1, read as the reverse complement.
ATAAGTCTAAAATAATGGATGCCCTTGGGGAATACGGTTATGCATATAAAGCACATTAAAGAATCCGCACCAATTGATATCTCCACCTTACCTGGCCTTTATCATGTGGAATTATGGAATGAGGGTCATGTAGAAACACATAAACTTCTTAAAAACTGGTAAATTTATTCCTCAATGAATGACAGCAATCATAGTTTTCGTCAAATAGAACGGTCTGTTGAAAATGTATTTGAAACTGTTCTGCAAAGAGTTAACCCAGCTATAAAAGTTCAGCATAAAAAACTTGATACAGGAGTTAAGATACTGGATAAATTCGAATCACTTAAGGTCTACGAAAAACTGTATGTTCATAAAGTAACTGAGTTTATTACACCAGGAAAAACATTCCTGATTTTACTTATTGAAAAACACAGCAAAATAATTCGGCAGGGACGAAGCATACACCATAGACGTGTAGTTGAAATAGAAGAAGTCGAACCTGTCTTGGTATTCAAACTTCCCAAAGACATCGGAAAGGTATATATGAAACCGGAAACCCTGGGGGATAAAATTGCTGATCTCGTCAACCGCATGGATATTGACTTCAAAGAATTTCCCCGTTTCAGCAGCAACTATTATCTGGTAGGAGAAAAGCCTGCTTTGATACACCAGGAATTCCCCAGAAGTATATTAAGCACACTGGATAATATTAAGGGCTTAACGATAGAAGTAACAGGAAAGCTGGGGCTATTAAGAAACGAAAAAAACTTATCAGAAAAAAATCTAGCCGAATTGATTAATATAGGATATGCGTTATAACTTTGCAAGCTTAATCCGGCTATACTATTTTTTAAGACATTGTCTTTAACGACACAAGGTGATAATTTTACATCGAAACTTACCGAAAACGAATTAAAGGAATACAATCAGGGAAAACTCATTGTCCGTGGAAAAGTTAAGGAAGGCCACAGAACCTATTCTGCTTTTCACCCTAAGCCTTTTATGCACAACTTATTTTCAAATACCAATATTATGGAACACATGGAACCGATTCCGGAAAAAGGTAAGGCCATTCCACAAGATATTTGGATTATTAAAAAGCGTATTTTATAATAAAGGAACCCAAAATGAAACACTTAAAACAGCTTCACCTTTTTGTGCTAATAATATTATTAAGCTATGCCTGTACCGTACCCAGACATAGTAGAGACAATTGGGAACTTGTATTTGAACATGATCAGCAGGGAAAACCCATATCAGGAAGCATTGAAAAACTAGCAGAAGCCGTCCGAAATGGGAAAGAAGTAAGGGTAATGGCTTACAATAAGGAGTTAGAATACATTGCAAATGCAGAACATCTCTGGATCAAAAACGGCATAGTATACATGCAGAATTCCAGCCACATAAGCGTGATTTTTCAGGGAGACCAATTACTTTTTCAGGACAATGCCTACCATTGGTATTTTATAATGAATACCAATGGCGAACGTATCATGTCACGCTGGCTGATAGGAGAGCATACCCCAAAAGGAAATAATTCGGACAAAACTGCAGCCAAATGGTTTGTAAAATAACATTAGTATCCGGTTATAATAATTTAACGTACTGTTTGATCGGAATTTAGGGCTCTTGAGGAAATTGCGCCTGCCTGCGGCAGACAGGTTAAGAAATTTTCATTTTTGAAGCGTAAAAAATTTTGATGTTTGAGCCGACGAAGGAGGTGATTTTCAAAAGTTTTAGCGGAAAAAATGGAAGTTTTAGCAAATTTACTCACAGGCCTTGATTCTTTTGGTTACTTTTCTCATTAAGGAGAAAAGTAATGCCCGACCGGCGAGGTCAAAACTTGGTTAAATAACCCATTTTGAAGTTAAAATCAATTTAGAAGGGGTTCCTTTTTAAAAGAGTAATAAAATTCTTAATGTTTTACGAATTTCGAAGATTTTAACAGTCAAATTAAATTTCCCCTGACAACAATGGTAAAATAAGTTAAATTTTTACCCCCTCTTCCCTTAACCTTAATAGACATTCCATTGTTGTTTTATAAAGTACCATTTTATGACAACAGGACTTACCGACGAATTTATAATTGCAGAAAAATACCTCAATAATGAGTTAGACCCGGAAAACAAGCAATGGATAGAGGAGAGGCTTAATTATGATTCTTCCCTGGCGAAGGAAATTCAACTGCACAGAGTAGCCAATGAATTAGTTATTGAAATGGAGCTTATAAAGCTTAGGGAACGAATTTCTGAGTTAATAAATCGCAAAGAGCGAATCAAAAACATAAAAAGAACCGTGATTCGGAGTGTTTTTATAGTGACTCCTGCTATTTTTTTGGCCGGATTATGGTATACCAGAAACAGTAAATGATAAATAATGGTGGTAGCTACCCTGGAAAAAACAAAGTAAAAGCCGTTCCCTCGCCCTCATTACTTTCTAATTCCACTCTGCCTCCATGATTTTCCATGATTCTTTTTACTATATAAAGCCCCAAACCGGTACCTTCCACATGTTGGTGAGCACGCTTAAACATTTGAAAAACAAGTTCTCTTTTATTCTCAGGAATCCCCAATCCGTTGTCCCTGAAGGATATAAAAGTTTTTCCTCCCAGCCTTCCGGATTCAATTGTGATGTGAGATTTTCGGGAAGTATCATGATATTTCAGCGAATTGCTGTAAAGATTCATTAATATACTCCTGAGGTCTTTTTTCGGAAAAACTATTTCGTTTACAGAAAAAGTCCTCTCTACAATTGGTTTTACCTCATTGATATTTTTTGAAAGGTCCTCTTCAATGCCACGCAATAAGTCTTCAAGATTATTTAACTCATTTATGTCATCCTGCCCTCTTTGAATCTTTGCAATTTCGGTCAGATCCTGAATAGTATCTTTAAACCTTTTTATGCTTAGATGGATCATTTCCATCAATGTATGAAAATCTTTAGAACCCAAATCCTGCTCACTTAGATGCTCCACAAGGCCTTCGATATTACTTATAGGTGCTTTCAAATCATGAGAAGCTGTATAAATAAAATTATCCAGGTCATTATTAATTTTTATCAGTTGATCATTCTTACTTTTCAATTCCTCGTTCATTACCAGCAATTCTTCTTTGCTGTTTTCCAGTTCTTCCGTTCGTATTATGACCCTTTCTTCCAAATCACTGTTTAACTTTGACAGACTTGCTTCACTCGCCCGAAGTTTGTCTTCCACTTTTTTCCGGTCTGTAATATCCAGGCTGAAACCTGTAATTCCTCCCGCTTTATCAGGGAAATAAAAATTGTCATAAACTCTTTTTTCGCCATTATAGGTAATATGCCCTTCGAATCTATGGCTATTTTGATTTTGAAAAACATATCTCAGGTTTTCGGCGTCTGGATATGCATCGTACAAATTTTTACCTACAAGTTCATTTTCTTTTAATCCAATGTATTTTAGCCCGGAGCCTTTTATTTCAAGGTAATTTGCATTTTCATCAAAGCTGGTAATAATTACCGGCATGCTATCAATGATGGTATTCAATATCCGGTCATTCCTTTCCAGCCTGTCCTGCAATATATCCTGATACGCATCAATACTTAAGAGCTGAATTCTTCCGAAAAAGGCTTCCAAATCTTCCAGCACCCCTGTCCATACCGAAGGTTCCTTTGAATAATTCGTTAAAAAATTAATCAGTGTGGCTTTTCTTGTCTGTACAATAAGAAAAATATCATTCATGGTAACGCGGTCTTTCGACACAATCAGATTCAGGCCGCTCTTCCAATTTTCAAGATTTTGGACGGAACTCTCCATTCCTCTTCCTTCTGATATTGGACGCAGAAATCTTTCAATAAAACGATCTTTAAATAACCCACGGAGGCTTGTTTCATCAACAACGAACATGTGCTGAAAAATAGGTAAATCGATCTCCTTACTCCGTTGAATATTATCTTCTATTATTTGCTCTTCAAAATTTTCTTCTAAAAGATATTTTACAAATGCGACAAATCTTGAATATTCAATGCCTGAATCAGATATACTTCCACTATTTACGTTCTTTGCCATAACCTCAAGTTATAATCCGGAAAAAGACCCTAAAACGAATCCACTCCTCACAATGCTTTATTAAAAGGCTTTCTCAGAATATTTTAGTAATAATTAGACATCATTATACATAAAACATTTCAAAATTATTAATAATTCTCAGAATTCTGGTAGCCTTATGAAATACTAGTTTGATTTGGGCGCCTGCCACAGCTACACGTATCAGCCCACTTGCCGCTGTGTCACCGGGCCTGCTTCAGGGTCTGCTATCGCTTCCGTACTTGTACCAGCCTCCTTCGTCGGCTGCCTTACGCGTCCCTGGCGCATAGCGTCTCCGGGTGGACGGTTGGTGTCAGGTCTATGTTGAGGCCCGGATCCGTTAGTGAACGTTTCAAATGATTACAAACGGTTTTTCATAATTGTTTTGCTTAATTCAGGTTTGATATTGACCAAAACACCGAAGAAGTAAAAAAGCAACACTTTCTTTGCGTTTTTAGAAATTAGGCTTAGTTTTAATAGGCCTGTAATCAGTGGCTTGCTGTCTGTAATTATATAAAATAAGGCTTCAACTACGGATATATGGGATATATGCGAAACTAGTTTCGGATTATATAATAGTAGGCATTCATGCAAAGAAATGATACATTAAAGGATACAGTAATAGTTTTATTTTTTGAATGAATATTAAATGGCAAAAGAGTCAGAAATAATTTTTTATAAAGGAGATGATGGTAACATCAAAATTGAGGTGTTCTATCAGGATGAAACCTTTTGGATGACCCAGAAGTCTCTTGGCGAACTTTTTGGCGTGCAAAGACCTGCGATCACTAAGCATTTAAAAAACATTTTTGAAAGTGGTGAATTACAAGAAGATTCAGTTAGTTCCATTTTTGGAACATACTGCCGATGATGGTAAAAAATATAAAACAACTTTTTATAGTCTTGATGTTATTATTGCAGTTGGATACCGAGTAAATTCAAATAAAGCTACTTTTGTGGTTCAAAACCCGGCACATTTCATACACTAAACGTTAGTCAGAATTTGGAACGACACCTTTAAAATCAATGGAAAGAATCAAAATAACAAAAGACAATATTATAAATTGGCCAAAGTTTGAAGGCTTACTTAATGAAGGAAAAGTTAAATTTGATTCAAATGGTCGACTTAGATACTTACATGGTGCACCAGTTGGAGACTTATTTCAAACAAAAACCGACAAAAAAGGCAACCTATTTATCAGGAAATTGCAGAAGAGTGGTTTGACCCAGAAAGTTTAAAAGCAAAAGAATTTATTTGGCCTTAATAACATAAAACTATGAACTTATCAAATTCAAACGCCAATACACTACTTCTAGATACTCATCAAGACATTGAAGAATATGCAGGCATTTTAGTTACCAATATTCTCGACAGAAAAGATTTTAACTTTATGACATATCCTCCCAACTGCGGATTGACTGAACAAGAAATTGAAGCACTTAAGCAGCTTAATAATAACGAACATTTAAGGAATGCACTTAGAAAGGTTATCGCTGACAGTAGTGCTGGAGTTGTTTTTAATATGCTAAACCTATTTGACGGAACTGGATTTCCTAAAAACGACAATGGTGATTGGAGTGGACTTAAAGTTATTGATGAAGAACCTTGTGAAAATCCAGAACCAGTAGATGACTGGTTGCACGATAAATTTTATGAAACTTATTGGAAATGGAAAGAAATAAGGGGGAATAAAGATTGGAACCTGGATAAACACGAAGAATAAAAATTGGTGCTAATAACTAAGCATTCGTGTGGTCGGTACGACCCGGCATGAATGCAATGTTTAACTGATCCATCAGCCTGATTTCTCCTATGTGGTTTGCTTATTTAAAAGGCCCTGCTCAGATGATGAGCCTGTGCACGTGGTGGAGAATGGGATGGTCAAGTTCTTTATTGGGTTGTTCCGACATTATTTAGGTAATTTTACCGAACCGGGTGCAGACAAGAAACGACAGATATTAACATACGTTTATTTTATAAATAGCGACACATGGAAGATAAAAATTTAGACAGTATCAAAAGAATAATTGGGAAAGACTTAATCAGGTATTTCATCCTTATCTTTTGGATCTTATTTTGGCTGTTAAATAGTGTTGACAAACTTATTGGTGGGGCACATTTTCTATTTGTGGGCAAAGACAGATTTGCCCAATTCGAGCGGTTTTTTGACTCACTTGGACTTGGAAACCCAGCAATAACCAACATTGCACTGATTATTACAGCAGGCTTAGAAATCTTTGCTTTTGTGTTTTTTTCAGGTGCATTGCTTCATCTAATAAAGAAAAATATGGAGGCTTCGCGGTCTTGGTTTTTTATTGGAATCGTATTAACGCTTATTATATTTACCTACTTTTCCATAGGCGACCAAATTTTTGGCGACCACTTTGAACTCTTAGAACACGCCTTGTTTTGGTTTATCACGCTATTGTCCTGGATTATTTTCATACACATTGACCAAATTCAAATTTTTGACAATTTTTCAATCAATACAAGACAATTTGTTTCTGCAACGGCTCTTATTGCCGTACTTGGTGCCATCACTACTTTTTCGATATTTTGGCACAACCATACTGCGTTTGTTGAAAGGACACAAGCCGTTGATGCAATTAAAGTAACTGAAAACAAGTATAAAATCCAGTTCCCCTTTCTTGCAGGAAGCCAGGCATTTGAAAATACCATTGCCAAGTTTAAAGAAGACCACCCTGATTTAAGCATTCAATACATATATACTGCGCCAACACCATTGAGATTGGGCGAATCAGATGGACTTATCATTTACATTCAAACAGACAAAAAATGAAAGAAAAAAAAACCATACAATTTCTTGTCCTAATATATTGGGTATTTTTCGGAGCGTTAACCGTTATAGACAAAATTATTCCTGACGTTTACCCATTATGGGTAGGTGCAGATTTTTATACCTTATTTGTCAAGTTCTTTGGTTCTTTGGGACTTACCGACCCCATCTTTGCAACCCTTGCCTTAGCAGGAGTTTCACTTATTGAAGTTGTCGTTTTTGTTTGTTATTTATTTGCCCTTATCAACTTATTTAATGGAAAAGAAAAAATTTCAGAACAGTGGTTTTACAGAGGGATTTTATTTTCTGTATTCTTGTTCAGTTTTTTCACCATTGGCGACCAAGTTTTTGGAGACAGGTTTACCTTGCTCGAACACGCTATATTTTGGATAATATTGATAGTTTCCTGGGCGGTATTCAAATACAATTCTCTAACAGACGAACGAATTATTAAACTTTCATTTTCGAGAGACATTAAAATCGGACTATTGGCAGGTTTGATTTTAACAGCGATAACTACTTATTCCATTATTGACTTTTCAAAAGAAACTTATGCAAACAAAATAAAGCCCGTTGAAGGAGAAGAAGTTGTTAATGGCGTTTACAAATTTGATATGCCATTTTTAGGAGACAAGTTTACAATGGAAAACACGATTAAAGCTTTTGAAGATAAACACCCGGAACTTAAAATCAATTACATATATACAGGACCGGACGAATTGAACTCAAAGAAGAAAACCCATATTCTACTTTATGTATTTACAGAACGAAAAGACAATTCAAGCTCAGTTTTCTAAAAATGAACCCTGAGAACTGGCATAATCTTTATTTTTTATGCACATCTCTATTTTTCAATGCCACATTGTTCCTGCTCTTGTTGAAAAAATAAAAATCAAGCCATAGAAGTCTTATGAAAATTTTTGAAATTGTTTTAATTGCTGCTTATGTATTGGCAGGAATAGGTACACTGCTAGATATTCCTGCATCTGAGCCTGTAATGGTTTTAGTGTTTATCATCCTGGGCTTATCCTATTTTGCCTTTTCCTGGCTTTTGTTTAAGAAAAAAATTGAATTAGGTTTTCAAAACAGTTACATTTTTTCCGGTTTAACTGGGGTGATTCTTGCTCTTGTTATTACCGGATCTGTTTTTAGGCAAATGATGTGGCCCGGGTCTATGGTAATGTTGATGGCAGGATTATTCTTACTTTTAATCATTTGTATCCCTTTTTCAATATACAAAATCAAAGAAAACGAATTGTCTAAGTATTATAAGGGAATGTTAATCCGATTTTTAATTATCGGAATGATTGGGGTAGTTTGGTTTGCTATTCCAGGAAGAATCTTATTAGAACACAAAGAGCATAAATTAAGCATATATGAATAAGGGTGCATAAAAGCGGTTAAACTGAATCTTGAGTCAAGCGTCTCGCCTATGCATAATCCAGGGTTTTAGAATCATAAAACTACTCCCATGAACAAATTATTGACACTTTTAATCATTTTGACTTTAAGCAGTTGTGGTAACCGGCAGGAGAGGTATGAAAAAGCACAGAATGCAGTTTCAGGCTGGATTAAGAAATATGCCCTCTACCCCGACAGTTATGAACCGGTTTCATTTGGTGAATATTCCGAATCTGTTTCCAAAAGGCACAATAAGAAGATTCCAAACTCAGAAAATTATATAATTAAACATACGCACAGAATACTTGACAAAGACAGCAACCTGACGACCTTTAGCGGTTATTTCTTTTTGGAGCATGACTACTATGTAAGCATGATTGAAACAGAGCCAGGTAATTCCATCAGTGGACCATTCCCGCCTAGAACACAGGTATGGACAGACTACTATAGACGGCCAATGAACCGACAAGACAGTATTGAACTTAATCAACGACGAGAGCGAGTAAAGAAAAAACTCATCAACCAGCTTAAAAACGACCTTAAAACAGGGACAGTTCATACCGATGACCCTGAAGGGCTGGAAATGATAAAAGAACTGCTTGAACAGCATGAGGTAACAGAGTAAAATAACTATCATACTGCCACACATAACTAGAAATGCATTTTCAATAGGAAAAAGACAGCTTATTATTTTGCTATCTTATTAAAACCAAAAAACGCTCACTATGACAGAAAGAAGAGGTGAATTCAAAATAGTCGGATTAAAACTAAACAGTAAAACCACCAACCAGAATGACCAATCAAATAAAGATTGCGGAGATTTATGGCAAAAATTTGAATCAGATAAAATTTTCGACCGAATCACGGACAAATCATCTAATGAAATATATGCTGTTTACTTTGACTACGAAAAGGATGAAACAGGTCCTTTCTCATATTTCATAGGTTGTAAAGTTGATAATACGGACGTTACGCCTGAAGGACTTGATGAACTAACCATACCTGCTCAAAATTATAGTATGTTTACTGCCAAAGGCGTTATGACGGGTTGCATTACAGATGCCTGGAAAAAAATATGGAGCTCTGATATAAGACGGAGCTTCGGATTTGATTTTGAAATATATGATGAGAGAAGTCGGAATTGGAATGATGCGGAAATAGATATTTTTATCTCGACGATTTCCTGATATTATTAGAAACTATTTGAACCTAAGAAGGAAAAAAGCAGCAAGGTTCAAAAAATATATTTTAAAATGAATAATACAAAAGCATTCTTATGCCTTCCATAAAACCGGTATTGCTAACCTTAAATATTCTTATAATATTTTCCATTACCTTTACCTCCCTAAACCTGGCCGATATGTATATCCCAGGTAAATTCTCAGAAGAAACCTTTACAAAAGTTTATACCTTTCGACTTACTATCCTTAAAACTCCACGTATACCTATTTCTATCTCCATTATTTAACACTGCTGTTTTCAATTGTGTATTTTTTAGTGAAACAGAAGGAAACAAAATGGACGATAGCCGGTCTTGTTTTTTGCATAATGGCTCCAAACTTATTTGTTTGGTTTGTATATTAATATCTTAAGAAGTTTTTGCGGCAGAGAAATCAAACAAAAAAATATAAGGAGGGCGAAAGCTCATCTTTCGCCCTCCTCATTTGGTTCATTTTATTGCTTAATGATCTTTATTGTTTTAGAATTATTATCAGAAGTTAATTTTACTGAATATATACCTGAAGCCAGGTTAGACCCGAATGTATATTCTCCGGAAGCATTTGCTTGATGAACCAGAATTCCAAGGGCATTATAAACTTCAATACTGGTTGTTTTTCCGTAAAGAAGAGGAATGGTAGTTTCAGAACTAAATGGATTAGGATAGGCAGATGTGCTACTGACAGCATCCTCTTCCCATTCGAAATCATCATCGCCAAGTCTTGCAGACGAGCATTTGGCTACCGGTACACAGAAAGTAGCGTACCATGGGCTGCCGTTATAATTCACACCTACGCACAATTGTCCGGCTGAGAACCAATTTCCGGTTGAGACGTTTACAAGATATCTGGCCTGAGGGTTAGCAATTATGCTTTGAACCGAGCCATTATAGTACCAGTTATAACCTGTAGCATTTGTCCTCTTGGATGCAGATAGTTCAAAAGATAAAACAGAATTATTGTCCCCGCAGGAGGGTCCGGCAATATCACCTACAGGAGCCTCAACTTCGAAAAATGTATTATGTGAAGTCGTCGTAGCTCCTAAATTATCCGTCGCTTTGGCATTAATTGAATAAAACCCCGCAGGCAGGTTGTTCCATTGAAATGAATAAGGAGCCGTAGTATCTGTTCCCAGTAAAGTAGTCCCATTGAAGAATTCTACTTTAGTTACATAGCCATCGTTATCGAAAGCGTTGGCGCTTATGGTAATGTTTGCCGGAGCTGTAAATGTCTGATTGGATAATGGCGAAGTAATAGATACAAATGGCGCATTATTAGATGTGGTTACTTTTACATTTCCGAAGGTAGCTTTTGTAGCCAGATTATCACTTCCCGTACCGGCGCAAAGGCCCACGTAAACTGTAGAGTTCATGGTTATGGTCTCAGTTGCCAGAAGTACCCAATTTGTTAAACCGTTCAATGAACAATAGCTGGAGAATACATTTCCCTCTCTAACTATCTTTATCCAACTATATGTGTTGTATTCTGCTTTGATTTCTGTATTGTTAGGATTATGATAAGATACTTGCCCTGTTTCCCTTCTCATCTGAGGAGCATAATTATTGGAAGGTGTTTTTACCAACATAAAGTGCTTAGAGGAGGCTGTCAATGACTCTCTCATCATAATCCCTGCTTTTGCCCAATCAGTTGGATTGTTCATGGAGTTTACCCGAGCTACTATTTCGCCATCACCAATCATTGGCTGATAAATGAACGTTAGTCCGTCGGCTGTTCCCCATATGTCATAGCTGTTAGATTCCAAGCCAAATAAGCCACTTCTAAAGCCGGCCACACCAGCTTGACGGGTATTTCCGATCTGGACTTCCTGCCATGGTGAAGGAAGCGGATCTACATTATCGGAAGGGTTAAATATAGCCGCAATCCTATGGTCTCCCCCTGTAGTTATAGTATGAGAATTAATACTTCCCATCGAAACATTATTTACAAAAACTGTTGATACTTCATACCCTATTTCCGGGATAATATTAAAAGTTTTGCTTACACCACTGGTATGGGAAATTAATCCTCTCGGCGAAACTGTGCCACCATTATGATACGTTACCTGTGAAGCTATGGTGTTTGGCCGTGCTTGTACGGTAAATTGCATGGTAGGGCCTGGAGCGCTGATATTTGTGATGGTAAGCCCCGGTTCACTTCCATCTTTCCAACGGAAATAGGGATGGCTCGACGCCGTAAGGGAACTATATTCATTGTCAAAAAGGTCATGTAAGTCTCCCCTGAGTTTATTCTTTTGAGCGTGGGTAGGGTTTGGGATAAATGTTCCCAATTCATCCAGTCCATCTGCCTGAATCAGCTTTATGCTTGGATGATCAGGCAATGTATGTGGTTGAAATCTGCCTCTTTCTTTATCTACATACCAGACTGCCAAGCCTTGGTCTATATCAAATCCTTCCACGTCTACAGGAGGGTAGTAGCCATTTTTATACAAGGCCTCTATGATAAAATATTCATTAGGATTGTTTGGATTGGTATATTTATATGCCTGGGACCTGCTGTTAGAAGCGATTGTATAGGTTTGAGTAATATTTGGTATTTCTTCCACTGTATTTATCCAGCCTGCTTCATATCTTAAAGGCGCACAGATGGGCATGGGATTAAAATGATCTCCCCCACTACCCATTACACAATAATGGCCAATGTTGGTATTACCTCCAATATTATCTGTAAAATAATAATCAGCCCATTTCATTATACTATGGCCCATTTCATGACAGACTGCACTCCGACTAGGATTTTGGTGGCGTCCGAATGTCGAATTATTGCCATTTTTTATATTTACTAAAAGACCATTGTTTTTTATTTTAAGATATCCCGGTTGCTGGCCAAAAGCCCAGGCTCCTTTTTCTGCTTTACTGATTGTGTTAAAATGTACAAGTGAACTGTCTTCCAGGTTAATGGTAAGGCCGGTAAAACCGTCCGGATATTGCTGGTTGATCTTTGCTACTATTTCTTCAATGTCCCTTCTGGCAGGGGATCTATGATAATAGCGGTGAACACTATCAGGTAAAGAAACTTTGATAACAGTACTTGTTATCAAAAGCTTTTGATCTGATTGATCATAGAAAAAATCCCTTACTGAACCGGTGTTTCCCCAGCCGGAAAAACCCGGTTGGTTCATCATCATGGCAACAGAATCTAAAGAGTGGGGAAAAGGTGCATCCAAAAATTCAACCACAACGGTCAAACCTTTAATTACGTTTGTTTGTGCATTTACATTGAAAGAGATCAACAACAATACAATGCCCAAAAGCCAAATTTTTTTTTCTGGTTTCATTTGTCTTATGTTTAGAGTGATATCTCTTAGTGGTGTGCATCAATAGTATGTGCACTTTTTTCTCCACCAAAAGACCCCACAAACATATTAGATGAAAGCCTTTTTAAAATCCTTACTTATTTAAGTACGGTGTATCCTGGTTGAACTGCGGGCGCCAATTATTTTTCGGCAAATAACGCTTTCTTCTCCATGTTTATAGCAAAAACTACTACAAAAGCACTTTTAATCGGTACGAATGTTGAAATATTTCAGAAAGTAGTCTTTTTTCCTTCGTGAAACTTCCAGTTCTGAGTTGTCCGCCATCACGATCGTACCTCCTTCTCCTTTGATATATTTTTTTATAAAATTGGTATTGATCAGGTGCGATTTGTGAATGCGTATGAACCCAGAGGAAGGTAATATTCTTTCAAATTCTTTAAGGCTTTTGGAAGATGTATGCTTGACATTTCCTTCAAGATACACATGGGTATAATTACCATCCCCTTCACAACGGATGATTTTGGCAACATCTATAAAAAGAAAACCTTCTCTTACTGAAAGCACCATTTTAGAGCTATCGGATTCTTGTGTGGTACGGTTGCTTTGCCACTTACTATGGAATTTTTCAATGGATTTGATAAGTTCAACTTTGTCAACCGGTTTTAGTATGTATTCCAGTGCATTATGTTTTATGGCTTTTAAGGCATAATGGTCGTAAGCAGTTACAAATACTACATCAAAATGGATCATATCTAATTGCTCCAACATTTCAAAAGCATTCATCCCGGGCATTTCTATGTCAAGGAATACCAGGTCGGGATTCAACAGCCTGATGGCCTTGATACCTGACTCTGCACTGTCAAAAGAACCTAGTAGTTTTATTGATTCACAATGGTCAGTTAACAGGGAGGTCAAAACTAAACGCCCGTCAAGTTCATCGTCTACTATAATCGCTTTGATGTAATTGTTCATGTTTTAGGTCTGTCTTAATAATAATTCTCGTTCCGGAAGCATTATGTTTAGTGTCATATAAATCTTGTATTTCTACGGTTGAAGCACAATGGTATTTCTTATTAAGCAGCTCCAGGCGTTCCCTGATCAGGTTTATGCCCTGTGGTGTCGATTGGTGCTGTTTTTTACGCTTTGCTGAGACAGTCCGTCCAATCCCATTATCTTCAATGATAATGGCTAACACAGATGCTTCTTTTTCAATCCTGATGCTTACAAATTTATCCCCCTGCTTAGGCATCAGGCCATGCCATACCGCATTCTCTACAAATGGCTGGATAATAAATGCAGGGATCACCTCTCTTTCAGGATTTATAGATGGGTTCACTTCAATATTATAAGAAAATGAGTTGCCCAGCCTCATTGCTTCCAAAGACAGGTAAATCTTTAAGGATTCCAGTTCATCTGAAAGTTTGGTGAATATAATATCCGATTGTTCCATGGTTTTTCTAATGAGTCTGGAAAATTTAACCAGGTATTCGGAAGCATCGTCTTTACTGCCGGAAAGAATTCTTTGCAATATGGAATTAAGGGCATTGAAAATGAAATGCGGGCTCATTTGTTTCTTTAAAGCTAGAATTCGCATCATCTGGTTGTTGTCAGATATCGCAAGAAGGTTTATGAGTGCTTTGTTCTTTTCTTCCCGAATCTGCTTTATATCATGCGCCAAGCCTATGGAGATGAAAATAAATTGCAGGTTAACAGCCAGGTAAAGAAAGTATACCGTAAATATAGAGGATGATATACCATCAATGTATTCCAGCCAGGAAATTATAAATCCGATGTCCAGGATTACAAAACCGAGCAAAAACCACAGCGTTTTGATCCTGCGTTTTAGATAAAAAATTATGGTGACCCCAAAGGCAATTTGTACAAACAGTATGGCAATTACCATTTGAACTATGTCGGTTTGATGTAGAATCTGTAATGGTAATGTGAGTAAATTTATTAGCAAAAGAGCCAATAGAAAGAAATATCCTTTTTTATTAATTGAATATAAGCCTAAGTAAGAAGAGGTAAAAAGCAAAAGAAAGCTAACTCCTGAGGTGCTTGATATAAACTCTACATAATAATTGGCAGAGGGTATGTCCGGCCAGAAAAATTGGAAGCCGGTTCCATTTCTGCTCATCAGGTATATGGTTATGCTCAGCATATACAAGAGATAGTATAGATACTTTCTTTCTTTAAGTATTACAAAATACACGAGGTTATAAAGAATAATTATAAATGTTAGCCCATAAAAAAAGCCCAGAAGGGTGTACTCAATCAGGCTATACTTATAAAAGGCAGGGAGGCTTCGGATTACCGGCTCAAGGACATTAGTTTTTCCTGACCGGAATCTCAGCAAATAGGTTATGGTGTCTTTTTTTGGTAAGGATAGAAAAAAACCTATGTTTTTGTGGTACAAATCCCTGGAGCCAAACTCTGATAAATACCCTGAATGAGATTCAAAAATGTGATCTTCGTTACGAACATATAAACTTACCTCGTCTATGTCGTGGTCAAACATTTCAAGACGGTATTTTATACCCGGGTCCAGGTTTACAACTGAAAAACGAATCCAATAAGCATAAGCAATTTCGGAGTTAATAAAATCTTCAAGATCTTTATCTACTCGTTGAAAATCTTTACGATGAAACATTTCATCTGGCAATTTATTAAGGCTTGAATCTACAAAGTATTCTACATACTCACGTACTACATATACTTCGTCTACACCATGTCCTAATTGGATTACAACTCGGTCTTGACCCATTAACGGCAGTCCCGGCAGGCCTATAACAAAATAAAGAAATACCCGGAAGAGAACTTTGTATTCAAGATTCTGTAGAAAAATATTCATGATGTAATTCTGGAAAACTATTAACACTAAAGGCATCTTCCTCAAAAACATCCGCTATGTGTGTCTTTATCAACGACATTTTATATTCAGTATTTAGAATCGAAAAGATAGAAAAAGACCAGTTGGAAACAAAATAATAAAAGTAATCAATAAAATAATCAGTATAGGATTTAATCTTGTTAATCATAGCGATACGTTCAAAACTGTCGAATTGCAAGGGGAAGCGTGGAATAATGTTGGGTTATTAAGATACTGAGATATTAAGTTATTGGGAGGGAATGAATTGTTAAGTTTTGAGTTTTAAAATATGAGAATGACATGGCATAAAAGAAGTTGACTTTTTTATTCAACTTCCTACTGACAATAGTGTCAAAGTTTAACTAAAATAATAAAATCAACTTGAAGGAGAGAAGGTCCTGGAAAATTAAATTCCTATAGATTATTAAAAGTCAGGGTAAAATCAGTATTTTTAGTATCCTATTTTAGTACTGTAATGAAAAACATCTTTTTTTACTTCCTGCTGGCTCTTTCGTTAATTTATTGTAATGCTTATGCACAATTAGGTGCGGGAGGTGTGCCGCCTTCGGTGAAAATGAAAACGATGATTCCTGATACAAGGGTCCCGTTTTTCAATATGCCTTCATTTGATGTTGGCGCCTTATTAAAAGAAGATTCCTCTTCTCAGGAAGTTAGGCCTTTGCGGTTTGGGCATACCATGGAATTAAACAAGGGCTTGAGAAATTCAGGCATGTGGCAGCAGTTGGATAACGGCGATCGCATCTGGCGGATTGGCATCCGATCGAATGGTGCTTTTTCTATGAACCTTGTGTTCAATGAATTTCATATTCCATACGGTGCTGAATTATTTATATACAATAGCAACAAATCAAAAATACTTGGCGCTTTTACGGAAGCAAACAATACGGACGACGGGTATTTCGGAACCATGCCGATTCCCGGTGACGAAATCATCGTTGAATATTATGAACCTGTAATATCAAAAGATCAGGGTAAACTTAAGATAAGCCAGGTGGTGCATGGATATAAGAATGTGTTTTATGAAATGCGGAAAGCTTATGGGCTTGGCAATTCATTCCCATGTCAGCGAAATGTCAATTGCCCGGAAGGACTTGACTGGCAGGATCAGTCAGGTTCGGTTGCTATGATTGTGGCTGGTGGAGCCCTGTGTACTGGAGCTATGATTAACAATACCTCCGAGGACGGACGCCCATATTTCTTAACGGCGAGCCATTGTCTTAATGATTATGGCCCCCATAATAATGTGGGTTCCTGGGTGTTTTTGTTTAATTTTGAAAGTTTTACAGAGGATTGTTCCAATCCTGATCCCGGCACTATAAATATTGAAAATACGATTTCAGGTTCCAGGCTGGTCAGTAGGAATGTTTACTCTGACATGATGCTGCTTGAATTGCATAATCAGCCACCTGCAGAATATAATGTTTTTTATGCAGGATGGTCCAGACAAAATGCGCCTGCCACAAGCACTGCCGGAATACATCACCCACATGGAGATATAAAAAAGATTAGCCTTACTAATTACGGTCCTACTTCTTCGCAGATTTATGGATCTGCCCCAAACAGCATGTGGTATATCGCCCGAACAAATGCCACTATGCAAAGTGGATCTTCGGGCTCGCCACTGTTTGACCAAAACAAACGTATAGTAGGACAATTATGGGGAGGTTCGCAGGAATGTGCCAGTTCCCGGAGCTATTATGGAAAAATTTCGTATTCATGGGATACCGCTCCTGAGCCGCATAGGAGATTGAAAGAATGGCTTGATCCTCAAAATACCGGGCTTGAATACATAGATGGTGAGAAATTTACGCCTGTAAGTATTTATTGCCACTCAGGAGCTCGTTCATTCCGAGATACAAGAATAGACCATGTAGCATTTGGAATGATCAACAATACAAGCAATACTTATTGCGGGGTTTATGGAAGGCATACAAATCTATATACAGAACTTGCGCCTAATCAGGTGCAAGATTTTAGTGTAACGCTAGGAACCTGTAATGAATCAGAGGAGAGCTATGTTAAAATTTTTATAGATTGGAATGGGGATGGAGATTTCTCTGATCCGGGAGAAATGGTCGCAGTTTCCGAAGTCATGCTTCCGGGAGAGACTTTTTATGGAAGTATTACAGTACCTTCTGATATTACAACCGACATCACAACCCGTATGAGAATAGTATGCCATCAGACCAGCGATGTGGATGACGTACAGGCATGCGGCTACTTTGCCAATGGAGAGACGGAGGATTATAGCATACGTACTTTGCCGCCATCCGCACCCAGAATTGTAAGTTTTAGCCCTGAATCCGGTTCTCCCGGTACGATTGTGGAAATAACCGGTACGGGTTTTCTGCTGACTTCGCATGTTTTAGTTAATGGAATCAATACAACATTTGAAACGGTAAGCTCCAATCTTATCAGAGTTACCATTCCTAATGGAGCAAGCACAGGCCCCTTTGTTGTTATCAACCCGAATGGATATTCCGCAAGCGAAGAAGATTTTATTGTAGATCCTTTGTATTGCAATTCCGGGGCTGATCATTTAGATGACACAAAAATTCAACGGGTGCGAATCGGTAGCATTGATAATAATACGGATCCCGATGAATGTGAAACCTATCAGGATTTCACTAATCTGTATGCAGATCTTTACGATGATGTGAACTTCATGGAACTGATAGTGACGACCGGTCAATGTGATGGAGTGTATTTCCCCCGGAAAGTTAAAGTGTACGTTGATTGGGATGCCGATGGGATTTTCTCTGAAGAAGAATTGATGGCTGTTTCTGATGAGATGGATGGAGAGAATGAATATGAATTTTCTACCAGTATATCAGCTCCGGAAGAAGCTGCATGGGGTAGTCGTGTTCGAATGCGTATTATTTGCTGGGAAACTGATATGAATGCTGATGTGGATGCATGTTCAGACTATAGTCATGGGGAAACACAGGATTATATGATCAGGTTATTGCGCAATCTGGATCCACCACATATTACCGGATTTGCGCCTAATACTGGTTATCAGGGAGTCAATGTAACCATAAGAGGAACAAACTTTATTGATGTGTCTTCGGTGAAATTTAATGATGTTGCCGCAGTTTTTGTTGTACAATCGCCAACATCAATCGTGGCAACTGTTCCTGCTGATGCAAGCACAGGGAAGATCTCTGTGACTACACCGGGAGGTACAGTAGTTAGCTTTGGAGATTTTCAGATTTACAGGCCTGAGCCTGTTATTTATTCTTTCTCTCCTGTTTCCGGAGAACCGGGATCTACTGTAATTATTACCGGAGAAGGGTTTATAAATGTATGGAATGTCTTATTTCACGGATCAGAAAACACCGCCAACAATGTTTCTTATTCTTCTTATAATACCATCGTAGCCACCGTTCCGCATGATGCAACAACCGGGGTATTGACAATAGTCATGCAAGACACGGAGATTTCAACGGACTCGGATTTTACAATAGGAGAGGAGGGAGAGTATACGCCTGTTATTATAGATGCAGATCCCAGAACAGGAGAACCTGGTGATATCGTAATTATTACCGGTTCTAATTTGATGAATGTAAGTTCTGTTAAATTCAATGGAACAGATGCCTTCTTTGTGTATGAATCATCCAGCAGGATTGTTGCTATGGTTCCATACGATGCCACAACCGGACCTATTTCTGTCGTTACGTCTGAAACAACGGTGGAAAGCTTGTTTGATTTTGTAATAGAAACCAATGAGCCATGGCCTAATAACATTAGCATTGCTCCTGCTCATGGACAGGTGGGATCTCGTATTGTTGTATCAGGGGAGTATTTCGGTAATGTGAGTACTGTTCACATTAATGGGATACCAGTAATTATACATAATATTTCGGAAAATGAAATTCAGATAGAAATTCCTGAAGGGGCAAGCTCGGGTCTTGTTACGATCATTACGGCATCAGGTATAGTAGTGGAAACTCCCTTAATTTTCACAGTGGATCCAACTACTTCTGTCCTGACATCTGAGTCAACCAAAATTGAAAGCTATCCAAATCCTTTTTCAGAGACAATCACTTTCAGGATCATGCTGCCGGGAAGCACTAAGCTGAAGCTTGAGATTCTGGATATTTTTGGAACGGTTCAGAAAGTAGTTGTTGATGGGCAGGTTTCCGAAGGGATACATGAATATGAATTTAGTGGTACGAACCTTACTGCAGGAACTTATTTGTACAGATTGACCGGAGAAGATATTCTGTTGGTTAAGAAAATGATCAAATACTAGTTTTTGGGTAAAATGAGTTAATGATACTTATTTTACCCAAAAACTTTTTGCGGCCTGATTGCCAAATAAAACCTTAAATTCTCCTGGTTCTGTTATTCTGATCATCTCTGAATTTAACATACTGAAATCCTCAGGGCTAAGGGTAAATGTTAATGTTTCCTTATCACCCGGATTGAGATAGACTTTTTGAAAGGCTTTCAATTCCCTGACAGGACGGGTGACAGAACTTACAACATCATTTAAGTATACTAATACAGTTTCTTCACCGGCATATTTTCCTGTATTTTTTACATCCAATGTGATATTTAGATTTTCAGCCATTGAAATGGTATCTGTCATGGTAAAATTGTCATACACAAAGGTGGTATAGCTCAAACCGTGACCGAATTCATAAAGTGGGGTGGTAGTGGTGAACTTGAATTTTCCCCTATGGTAGGATGATGGTTTATGGTTGTAGTAAACTCTTTGCTGGCCGTCTTTGGCCAAAGTAATAGGAAGCCTTCCTGATGGATTATATCTTCCGTAAATGACATCAGCCACGGCTGTTCCCGCCATTATTCCGGGCTCCCATGCCTCTATTATAGCATCAATCTTATCTATACACTTCTCAAGTGAAATGGGTGCTCCGTTTACTAAAACCACTATAACAGGTTTTCCTGCACTTGCTACGGCATTAATGAGTTCCTCCTGTCTTCCCTGTAATTGTAGAGATGCTCTGTCAATATTCTCTCCGCTGGTTCTGTCGGGGTTTTCTCTAAGAGAATTTTCTCCTACCACAATTATAGATACATCAGCTTTTTTTGCCCGCTCTCTGGCTGATTTGATCATATTATCTGTGATTTTTGTGATTCCTTTGCAATCAAGATAGTCCACGGATCCTTCCTTCTTTAATCCCTTATAAATAGTAACAAGGTTAGAATCAGGTTGAATTCTTGCCCAATCACCTAATACAGACTGGTCGTTGGCATTAGGGCCGGTCAGGAAGATTTTTTTATTCTTTGCTAATGGTAGTACATTTTTGTCATTTTTTAGAAGGACTATGCTTTTTCTGGCAGCTTCTAAAGCCAATTCTTTATGAGAACTATTCAATACAGTTTCATATACTTTGTTCTCATCAACAAATCGATTTTCAAAAAGCCCCAACCGGAACTTTGCGGTTAAAATTTTTTTGACTGCATCATCGATTCTGGAAAGGGGGATAATGCCATCTTCCACCAGAGCTTTTACATTATCCAGAAACTGACCACCATGCATGTGCATATCAACACCAGCTTCTACAGCAGCTTTATCTGCCCCAATTCGGCTGTCAGAAATTTTATGTACAGAATATAAGCGCTCTATATCCTGCCAGTCGCTGATAACAAATCCTTCAAAGCCCCATTTATTTCGCAGCATATTAGTAAGCATGTTTTTATCGGCATGGCAAGGAATGCCATTTACTTCATTATGCGCAGGCATTACGGTGTAAACCTTATTTTCTATGGCTTTAACAAACGGAGGATAAAATATTTCCTCCAGGGTTCGCTCCGAAATATCGGCAGGGGCTCCGTTTAGCCCATTTTCAGCAATGCCCCCTGCTACTAAATGTTTGGCACAGGCAAGTACATTATGTTTTTCAGAAAAGTCATTGCCTTGATACCCTTTAATCATGGCTATTCCCATCTGGGTGATGAGAAAGGGATCTTCTCCATAAGTTTCACCCGTACGTCCCCAGCGGGAATCCCTTACCAGGTCGAGGTTGGGAGAGAAGGTCCAGTGGAAACCGGTGGCACGCATTTCTTTTGCTGTGGCAATAGCTATTTTTTTTGCCAGCAAGGTATCAAAACTTGAAGCGATTCCTATGGGACTTGGGAATACAGTGGAGACAGGAATATCCATGGCGTGTCCGTGGATGGCATCGGTGGCAATCAGGAGTGGAATTTTTAATCTTGAATTCAGAGCCAACTCCTGAAGGTAGTTAGCTTCTTTATATCCCGGCACTTTTAAAAAGGAGCCGACAAGTCCGTTTTCAATTAATAGTTTCTTGTCCTCAATGCCTAATTTATAGCCAACCATCTCATCTGTATTTCCTGTTTCCACCTGAGCAGCTTCTCCGACATATTGACACATTTGCCCGATTTTTTCTTCAAGCGTCATCATTCCTAACAGAATTTCAACCCGTTTATCTACAGGGAGTTCAGGGTTTAAGTAATCTTCGGTTTGTGTTGTGTCGTTATTGCCGGAACAGGAAACCAGCAATAACAGGGAAATTATTATAGAAATAGATTTTAACATTTGATAAAAAGTAATTTTTTAATCTTAAGTGAAAATAACGATTTTTTCTATGATAGCTTTTATAGAATAGACTGTAAATAGTCAAAAAGGCGTGAAATTAAAAAGCCGGAAAGAGTCTCTCCGGCTTTTTATTAATTTAGTCAAGTGTAGTGTTAAATAACTATACGTTTTTCGAAGCAGCTTTTGCTTTAATATACTCTCTGTTTAGTCTTGCTATGTTGTCTTGAGAAATCAGCTTTGGACATTCAACCGAACATGCTCCGGTGTTTGTACAAGAGCCAAAACCTTCTTCGTTCATTTGGTCAACCATTCTCTCAACCCGGTTTTGTCTTTCGACCTGACCTTGAGGAAGCAAGGCTAATTGAGAAACTTTTGCTGAAACAAATAGCATGGCAGAAGCATTTTTACACGCTGCAACGCAAGCACCACAACCTATACAAGTGGCAGCGTCAAAAGCCTCATCAGCATCTTCCTTAGGAATAGGAATTGCATTGGCATCAGGAACCCCACCGGTATTTACAGAAACATATCCTCCTGCTGCAATAATTCTGTCAAAGGCGCCTCTGTCAACAACAAGATCCTTTATTACTGGAAATGCAGAAGCTCTCCACGGTTCTATAACAACGGTATCACCGTCTTTGAAACTTCTCATATGAAGTTGGCAGGTAGTAATACCTTCCTTAGGGCCATGCGCTCTTCCGTTGATGTACATGCTGCACGCACCACAGATTCCCTCCCGACAGTCATGGTCAAAGGCTATTGGCTCTTCACTTTTTTTGATCAGATCCTCATTTACCACGTCAATCATTTCAAGAAATGACATGTCAGGTGAAATATTAGGGGCATCATAGGTGACAAGCTTACCTTCAGATTTTGCATCTTTCTGCCGCCATACCTTTATTTTCAAATTCATATTTCCGGCCATAACTATATAAAATTTCTAAAATATTTTATTTCGTTCCACAGGATAAACCTGTACTTGTTTTTGTTATTTGTAACTTCTCTGAGTAAGTTTTACGTTCTCAAACTTCAGGTCTTCTTTGTGAAGTTCATGTGCGTTACCCTCACCTTTATATTCCCAGGCTGCAACGTAAGCGAATTTATCATCATCACGTCTTGCCTCATTTTCTTCCGTCTGATATTCTTCACGGAAATGGCCGCCACAAGATTCTTCCCTGTTAAGTGCATCATCAACCATAAGCTCCCCAAGTTCAATAAAGTCTGCTACACGTCCGGCTTTTTCCAGGTTTTGATTTAATTCACCATCTCCTCCTATTACTTTAACATTTTTCCAGAAGTCAGCTTTAAGATCCTGAATCATGGATTTTGCCTTTTTCAGACCTTCAGCATTTCTTGCCATACCACAATAGTCCCACATTATGTGTCCCAACTCTCTATGGTATTCTGTAACGGTTTTAGTTCCTTTAATGGATAGAAGTTGTTTTACTTTATTTTTGATGGCATCTTCCGCTTCCTTAAAGGCCGGATGGCTTTTATCAACCGCCTGTGGGCCAATAGTAGCCAGGTAATCACCAATAGTGTATGGTATCACAAAGTAACCATCGGCAAGTCCCTGCATAAGTGCACTGGCTCCAAGTCTGTTGGCTCCGTGATCTGAGAAGTTAGCCTCTCCAAGTGCATATAAACCTGGAATATTCGTGCTAAGATTATAATCTACCCAAAGGCCTCCCATGGTATAGTGAACCGCAGGGTAAATACGCATTGGTGTTTTATATGGATTTTCTCCTGTAATCTGAGCATACATGTCAAACAAGTTGCCATATTTTGCTCTTACGGCATCTTCTCCCAGACGTTTAATGGCATCAGCAAAATCAAGGTATACGGCAAGTCCGCTTGTTCCAACTCCTTTACCGTCATCGCAGGCTTCTTTAGCATTTCTTGATGCTACATCCCTTGGTACAAGATTACCGAAGGATGGATATTTTCTTTCTAAGTAATAATCTCTTTCATTTTCCGGAATATCTTCCGGTTTTCTTTTATCACCTACTTGCTTAGGAACCCATACACGTCCGTCATTTCTTAAGCTTTCACTCATTAGGGTAAGCTTAGACTGATGATCACCTGTTACGGGAATGCATGTAGGGTGTATTTGGGTGAAACAAGGATTGGCAAATAAGGCACCTTTTTTATGTGCTCTCCAGGCTGCAGTAACATTTGAGCCCTGAGCATTGGTAGATAAGAAGAAAACGTTTCCATAACCACCTGTGCAAAGTAAAACTGCATGAGCCGAATGAGAAGATATTTCACCTGTTACCAGGTCTCTTACAACGATGCCTTTGGCTTGGCCATCAATCATTACAACATCAAGCATTTCAGTCCTTGGGTACATTTTAACTTTACCAAGTCCAATTTGCCTTGATAAGGCACTGTATGCGCCAAGCAGAAGCTGCTGACCTGTTTGTCCCCGGGCATAAAACGTTCTGGAAACCTGTGCACCTCCAAAAGAACGGTTGTCAAGCAATCCGCCATACTCACGCGCAAATGGAACCCCTTGAGCCACGCATTGGTCAATAATATTAACACTTACCTCTGCAAGGCGGTGAACGTTGGCTTCTCTTGCACGATAATCTCCCCCTTTAATGGTATCATAAAACAGCCTGAAAACACTGTCACCGTCATTTTGATAATTTTTTGCAGCATTGATACCTCCCTGAGCAGCAATGGAGTGAGCTCTTCTCGGGCTGTCCTGGAAACAAAATGCTTTAACATTGTATCCAAGCTCAGCAAGGCTGGCTGCAGCAGAAGCACCTGCAAGTCCTGTTCCAACAACAATCACTTCATATTTTCTCTTATTGGCAGGGTTTACAAGCTTTAGGTTGAATTTGTGCTTGGTCCATTTATCTGCCAATGGCCCCTCAGGTATTTTAGATTCTAATTTCATAATTTTATATTAGTCTCAGCTTCAAATTTTTATTAATGATCCGGCAGACCGGCTTATTGTTGTACAATGTACATGTAAACAGGTATTAAGGCAAAAAGTAATGGCACAATGATGGCAAAACCATAACCCGCCGCTTTTATAAAGTTAAAGTACTTGGGGTGCCTTAAACCCATACTTTGAAAAGCACTTGAAAATCCATGTACGAGGTGAAACGCCAGAAGAACCATGGCAATGACATAAAATCCTACATAATATATATTGGAAAATGCAAGTACGGCTTCATCATACATGGTTTCTCTCAGAGGTTCCATGAATGGGGTTTTGTGTGGGATAAAGAATGTTCTTAAATGTAGAATTAAGAATATCAGAATAATACTTCCTGTTAAGCCCATATTTCTGGAGAACCATGAGCTGTTGGCTGAAGGCTCATTGTATTGGTATCTTTCGGGTCTGGCTTTTTTATTATTGATAGTAAGAATAACAGCATAAACAATATGGAAGATAAAGCCTAAGGCCAAAACAATTTCCAAAATTTTAATAATTGGATTTTCTTTCATGAAATGAGCATATCTGTTGAATGCCACTCCTGCATCATCTCTTATTAGTAAAAAATTTCCTGAAAGATGTACAATCAAAAAGCTTATCAGAAACAGTCCTGTAAGCGACATGATGAGTTTTCTCCCTATACTGCCCGAGAAGGCTTTAGCAAACCAGTTCATTCTGTCAATATTTTTTATTGATTATCGTTTATTTAAGAATTGCTCAAATTTAAACCTCAAACTATTCAAAAGCAATAAATTTGTTCCTTGAATATTACAAGTAACAATCTTATAAAACATTTAGTGACAAAAATCTGTATATATTTTCGTATCTTTCACATCAAATGAACCGCTTACTAACATACTTATTTATATTTTCTATATTGACTTTCTGTTCGTTAAAGGCAGAAGCAAGCCATATTCGTGCAGGTGAGATCACCGTGGAACGAACCTCCGGGAATAATTTAAGTTTCAGGATTACGCTTACTTTATATCTAAAAAAATCTTCACAGATCGACCAGTCCACCGCCAGGATTAATCTCGGTGATGGTACGGAGCTTACTGTGGGTACTTTTTCTGCCCAGGATATTGGTAATGATACGGAGAAAAGAGTCTATATAGCCAATCATACCTACCAGGCTGCAGGGTATTACATCATCTCGTTCAAAGAAATTTATAGAAATTCCGGAATTATCAATATGAGCAATTCCGGAGGAACAGAGCTATACCTTGAAACCTATGTTGGAATAAATCCTTTCATTGGAATAAATAATACCCCGGTTCTTCTGAATCCTCCACTCGATAAAGCTGTTACCGGCCAAAAGTTTATTCATAATCCTGTTGCTTTTGATGTAGATGGAGATAGCATATCTTATAAATTGATTACGCCGCGTAAAGATGCCGGGGTAGACGTAATGGCTTATAGAGATCCTTCAAATCCTGAATTTGGTGGTGGAGGTGCAGTTACATTCAGTATTGATCCGATAACAGGCGATCTTATTTGGCAAACACCTATGACCCCAGGTTTATATAATATTGCGTTTTTGGTAGAAGAATGGCGTAACGGACAGAGAATTAGTTACGTAGTCCGTGATATGCAAATTGAAGTAGTGCGTAATAACAACAAGCCACCTGTCGTAAATGTACCGGTAGATACTTGTGTAGTAGCAGGTACATTTATCAATAGAACCATTTCTGCTACTGATCCGGATTTTCATTCTATGAATCTTACCTCTGTCAGTGGGGTTTATAATCTCATCCCTAATGCAAGGGCAAACTTTGCTGTCAATAATCCTCAACCGAATCCGGCTTCCGGACAGTTTTCATGGCAAACAGGATGTGACCATGTCCGGAAAGAACCTTATCAGATTATTTTCCGGGCTGAAGACCTTCCTCCAGCAGGAATGACAAGACTTGTCGATACGAAGCCCTGGAGTGTTAGAATATTCGGTCCTAAGCTTACAGGATTGGTTGCTACTCCTTTAAACAGAGAAATAAGACTCAACTGGGATGCTTATTCATGCCCAAATGCGAATCAAATAGCTATTTACAGAAAGGACTGTAGTCCAACAGGCGGTATTGATGATATTTGTGATGAGGATGCACTCGTAAAAGCTGGTTATAAGGTTATAGCGAGAGTGCCGGCTCAATCAACCACTTACCTGGACAATGACAATGGGGAGGGTTTAAGTAAAGGAACAGATTATTGCTATATATTGGTGGCTGAATATCCCAGACCTGGAAGGGACCAGCGTTCCTTCTGATGAAGTTTGCGCAGGACTTACACCGGATGAACCTCTGTTTACTAATGTTAGCATAGACAAGACTTCTGAAGACGGAAGGGTAATCATCCGCTGGATGAAACCACCCGTTATAACTGGTGGCCCCGAATATGAATACAGATTATTTAGAGGAACAGGTCTTAATGGTAATGATTATGTTCAGATATATTCCACAACAGATGAAAATGATACGGTTTATGTAGACTTGGTAAATACCGTTGAGCAACCCTATAACTACCGCATTGAATATTATCAGAATAGCGGTGAATTTAAAGGCAGAACAGAATTAGCTTCATCTGTATTTTTATCCGGTGAACCCGGCAATAATGCCGTTAATATATCCTGGGTTTATAATGTCCCTTGGGAGAATTCAGGAAAATTTCATGCTATTTATAGAAGTATAAACGGATCAGCATTTGAAATTTCCGACAGTCTCGTAGTATGGGGAGATTCCGCATCTTTCAGAGATAGAAATGTACTTAACAATGATACTGCCTGCTACTACATAGAAACAAGGGGAGAGTATTGCAAAGAAAATATCCCGGGATTCTTTATCAACCGCTCACAGGAAGTCTGTATCATACCCAGGGATTCTATACCTCCCTGCCCTCCGATTCTGGATGAGCTTCAATGTGCCCCTGTAGATGTTAATTACAACAACCTGCAATGGACACATACCATAAGAGAAGGGTGCAATCCGGAGGCAGTTGGTTATATGCTTTATTATTCTGAAAATGAGGAAGAAGATATGATTCAGATTGGCTACACTGAAGACAGTTACTTCAGACACATCGATACGGTGTCAACAGCCGGATGTTATGCTATCAAAGCGCTGAATTATTATTCTCTTGAAAGTGAGATGAGTAACAAGGTATGTGTCGATATATGTGTTTTCTA